>JAEUJX010000473.1 GCA_016794545.1 Myxococcales bacterium | reverse complement strand
AGCTCGATGACGTCCGCGCACAGCTCGTCCACGGCCGCGCGCGCGGCCGAGACCCCGCCCGCGAGGCTGATAAAGCCATGGATCAACCCGGGATAGCGCCGGTGGCGGACCAGCGTGCCGGCCCGGCGGAGGCGGTCCGCGTGGTGGTCGCCCTCGGCGACCAGCGGGTCGAATCCGGCGGTCGCGACCACGGCGGGCGCGGCGCCGGTCAGGTCGTCCCAGTAGGCGGGCGAGGGGACCTTGCGGTCGTCGGTGTCGCGCAGGTACTGGCTGCGGAACCACTGCATCATCGAGCGCGTCAGCAGGTAGCCGTCGCCGAACTGCTCGATCGTCGGCGAGGTCAGGGTCAGGTCCACGATCGGATAGATCAGCAGCTGGAGATCCGGCTGCCGGGTGCCGCGGATCATCGCGTACCGGTCGACGTGCGCCGCGAGGAAGCCGCCGAAGCTGTCACCCGCGACCACGGCCTTGCCGCTGCGGGGCACGCGCGCGACCAGAGCGTCCCACGCCGCGCACGCGTCCTCGATCGCCGCCGGGTGCTTGTCCTCGGGGCCGAGCCGGTAGCCGACCGACGCGACGGTCATGCCGGTGGTCGCCGCGAGCAGCCGCGTGAAGCGCTCCGACGCGCCGATCGAGCCGATCACGCCGCCACCGCCGTGGAGGTAGACGATCCAGTGCGGTCCGGCGCGGAACGGCACGTAGATCCGCACCGGGATCGATCCCGCGGCACCGGCATCGAGCTCCGCACTGCCTGCGGCCGTGCCGCGCGGGGCCAGGCCGGCCCGTGCGACGGAGGTGTCGATCACGCGCTCCATCGGCGCGATCGGGACGTCGAGCGGTGTCAGCCCGGCCTCGGCGAACCTGCGCGCGCGGGGCGGATCCATCGTCTCGAGCGCGGGCAGCCGCATCAGCTTCTGCAGCGCGAGCACCGCCGCGATCTGCGGATCGAGTGCCTCGTGCGCCCCGCGGCCGAGGACCCGCACGAGCGGACCAGAGAGCGCGGCCTTCGCGGCCGCGCGCAACAGCGTGTCTTTCACGCGCCGAACGTAGCACTTGCCCGCCGCACGAGCGCCGCGGCACATGCGCGCCGCGCGAGCGCCGCACGTGCCGGGTGGGATCAGCGCCGGCGGCGCACCAGCATGGCGCCGAGCCCCAGACCGGCGAGCAGCATCGCCGGACCACCGGCGCCGCCGCTCGTCGAGCAGCCGCCGTCGTCGGAGGCCGGCCAGCACACGCCCGCGGTGCCCTCGCCGCCGATGCACGCGTAGCCCGACGGGCACGCGCTCGCGGCGGTGCAGCCGCCGGTGCACAGCTGCTGGCCATCGGCGGAGCCGCACTGGCCGGAGATGCAGTTGTCGTTGCTCGTGCACGTCGCGCCGAGGCCGCCGTCGACCTCCGCGCCCGGCACGCAGTAACCGCCGATGCAGTGCGTGCCGTTCGTGCACGGCATCGAGTCGCTGCACGCGGCGGTGACCTTGACCTTCACGCTCGCCATGGCGGTGCGGCCCGAGCCGTCGGAGCCCTGCACCGTGACCGTGTGCTCGCCGCCGGTGAGCGTGGTCGGTGCGTTGAACGCGAGTGGCGCGGTCGGCGACGACGTCATCACCTGCATGCCGTCGATCGAGAGCGAGCCGCCGCTCGAGCCCTCGATCAGCGACGTGAGCTGCGCGCGCACGGGGAAGCCGGGCTTCACCCACTGGCCTTCGATCGGCGTCGCGATCGTCAGCGTCGCGGGCGGCAGGTTCGAGGCGCCGAACGTCTGGAGCAGATACTGGTAGCTGTTCTGCGTGCTGCCGCCGCACTCGCACTGCGACGGGTTCAGGTCCGGGTCGTGGCACTGCGCCGACGCGTTCTGGAACCGCTTGAGCGTACCGAGGTCGAGGTACGTCATCGGATCGTCCTTGTTGAGCTCGTGATCGAGCCCCCAGACGTGCGCCGCTTCCTGCGCGACCGCGCCGCACAGGTACTCGAGGTCGGACGTCGTCGCGCCGAACACGAACGACAGGCCGTTGTTGTACTGCGCGTTGCAGCCGATGAACGGCGCGACGCCGCCGGCGTTGAGCCCCGCGCGGAGCTGCTGCGAGTTGCCACCGGTGATCATCACCTCGTGGTGGCTGACCGTGGAGCCCGGGTCGGTGGTGACCACATTGACGTCGAACGGGATGAACGTCTGCTTCACGCAGTCGACCAGCTGGTCCCACTTCGCGTCGGTGTAGAGCGTGTTCCAGCTCGACAGCGTGACGGTCGAGCTCGGGATCGAGCTGCGGTTGGTGCGCGCGTCGTTCTGACCGGGCGACACCGTGCACCCGCCGGTGCACTTGTTGAGGAACAGCGTGTGCGAGATCGGCGCGAGGGCGAGCGTGCCCTCGGGCGCCTTCAGCACGGTGTTCTGCCAGACGATGGGCGGGGGCGGTCGAGGGGCAAGTGGCTGCGTCGTCTCGGCTGCGACGATCGAGGGCGCACCCAGGGCCATGACGAGGGGAATCCACGCTCGCATCTGTGAGCATCATGGTAGGGGACGACCCCCCCGGAGGCGAGAACCGAAATCACGGGCCGCCCTGGCATCGGCTTGCGGGCGAAGCGGGGTTGCATCAGCAGCCTGTGCTGTTGATTCCAAAGGGGATTCGGGCGATCACCCGCCCATGTTGACGATCGATCTCACAGGGAAGCACGCGGTGGTCGCGGGCGTAGCCGACGACGGCGGTTTTGGCTTCGCGATCGCGAAGGCGCTCGCCGAGGCCGGGGCCACGGTGGCGGTCGCGACCTGGCCGCCCGCCCTCGGCATCTTCAAGACGATGCTCGAGCGCGGCAAGTTCGATGCGTCGCTCGCGATGAAGGACGGTTCGAAGCTGACGTTCTCGAAGATCTACCCGCTCGACGCCGAGTTCGACCGGCTCGAGGACGCGCCCGCCGAGCTCCGCGAGAGCCGGCGCTACAAGGACCTCGGCGACTTCTCGATCGCCGGGCTGGCGGCCGCGGTCGCCGCCGATGGCGGCGCGGACATCGTGATCCACTCGCTCGCGAACGGCAGCGAGGTGAAGAAGCCGCTGCTCGAGACCTCGCGCAAGGGCTACCTGTCGGCGCTCTCCGCGAGCGCGTACTCCAACGTCTCGCTGGTGCAGCAGCTCGGCCCGCACGTCAGGAAGGGCGGCTCGTTCATCTCGCTCTCGTACATGGCGGCCGAGCGCGTGGTGCCGGGCTACGGCGGCGGCATGTCGTCGGCGAAGGCCGCGCTGGAGAGCGACGCGCGCGTGCTCGCGTTCGAGGCGGGCCGCAAGTGGGGCCACCGCGTGAACGTGATCAGCGCGGGGCCGTACGCGTCGCGCGCGGCGAGCGCGATCGGCTTCATCGACCAGATGATCGACTACACGCGGCGCAACTCGCCGCTGACCGAGTCGATCACCGCCGAGGAGGTCGGCGCGACCGCGGCGTTCCTGTCGAGCCCGCTCGCGAGCGGCATCACCGGCACGGTCGTCTACGTCGACAAGGGCTTCGCGGCGATGGGCATCGCGGTCGACAAGGAAGGGGCGGCGCCGGCGTGAGCGCGCGCTGGCGGCTGCTCGGCTGTCGGGGCTGCGGCTCGACGATCGCCGAGGCCGTGCTCGTGCTGGCCGGGATCGAGTACGACCGCGAGGAGATCAACTACGAGGAAGCGGGGCCGGCGCGTGATCGCCTGCTCGCGCTGAACCCGCTCGGCCAGGTGCCGACGCTCGTGATGCCCGACGGCGCGGTGATGACCGAGACGGCGGCGATCGTGCTGCACGTCGACGAGCTGCACCCCGACGCGGGCCTCCTGCCGCGGCCCGGCGATCCGCGGCGGCGCGATGCGCTGCGCTGGCTGGTGTTCTTCGTGGCCGCGATCTACCCGACGTTCACGTACGGCGACGATCCGGCGAAGTGGGCCGGCGCCGGGGGCGGAGAGGCGCTGCGGGCATCGACCAACGAGCACCGCGAGAAGCTCTGGATGCAACTCGACGCGGCCGCGGCGCCGACCGGCCCGTACTTCCTCGGCGAGCACACGAGCGCGCTCGACCTCTACATCTGCGTCGCGACGTGCTGGCGCCCGCGCCGCGCGTGGTTCCTCGCGAACGCGCCGCGGCTGCACGCGATCGCGACGCGGGTCGAGGCGGATCCGCGGCTCGCCGCGCTGCTGTCGCGGGAGCTGGCGGTCTACCCGAGAGACTGAGCGCCGGCGACTCGAGTTGCCACCGTCCGGTAGGTGCGCGGGAGGACTCGGCGGCCAGCTGGCAGGGGGCTTGCTGCACCCTCGCGCATGCGCGCGCGCTGGCTGATCCTGTTGCTGCTCGGCGCGTGTTCGACCGAGCCGGGCGACGAGCTCGACGACGAGGACTTCCTCGACGGCAAGGCCGACGGCGCGAGCACGGTGAACATCAAGGCGACGCACCTCGACGTCGACCTCGCGGAGCTGACGGCGGTCGCGACGATCGAGCTCGAGAAGTACGGGCACGTCTCGCTCGAGGTCGGTGGCCTGACCATCGAGGACGTCACCGACAATCGCGGCCACCGCCGCTACACCACCACCGGCGGCAAGCTGCGCGTGTCGAACGTGCGAGGCCCGCTCGTCGTGACGTATGCGTTCGAGCAGCAGGACAAGGCCGACGGCCTCCTGCCCGGCGGCTCGACGGTGATCTGGCCCTACTTCTGCGGCAACCTGTTTCCGTGCCACAGCCAGCCGGCCGACGGCACGACGTTCACGCTCGCGATCGACGGCGTGCCCGCGGGGAAGACCGCGGTCTATCCGGCGTCGATCGATGCCGAGGCTCCCCCGTACATGCTCGCGTGGGCGGTCGGTACGTATGGCAAGACCAGCCTCGGCACGACGGCGGCGGGCACGAAGCTCTCCGCGTACTGGCTGCCGGGCGGCGAGCTCGCGGCGAGGGCCGGCACGAAGAACCTCGTCAAGGTCGTCGACTGGTACGAGAAGACGCTCGGCCCGTACTCGTTCGGCCGCGAGATGGCGACCGTCGCCGTGATCTGGGGCGAGGGCCTCTACGGTGGCATGGAGCACCACCCGTTCTTCCACGTCGCGAAGGACGCGATGTCCGACGAGGTCACGCAGGCGCACGAGGCCGCGCACGGCTGGTTCGGCGACGGCGTGCGGCTGCGGTGCTGGGAGGACTTCGTGCTCAGCGAGGGCACGACGAGCTACCTCTCCGCGCGTGCCCTATCGATCGCGAACCCAGCGCTCGAGGCGAAGATCTGGGCGGACTATCAGGAGGAGCTCGACGCCGCGATCGCCGAGGGCGGTGCGCCGGCGTGGCCGGCCGGCTGCAACCAGATCGACATCATCCGCGACAAGCTGTTCACGAACCTGCCGTACATGCAGGGCGCGTTCTTCTACAAGGACGTCGCGGCCGCCGTCGGCGCCGAGGTCCTCGACGGCGTGATCGGCCGGTTCTACAAGAAGTACAAGAACAAGCCCGCCTCGATGCAGGACATGGTCGACGCGATCGAGCGCGAGACTGGGTTCGATCCGAAGCCGATCGTCGACGCGCGTCTTCGCAAGCGGTTCTGACATACCCTCGGGCGGGATGTGGCTCCTGTTCCTCGGCTTCGCCGGAGGTGTCGTCGGCGCGATCGCGATCGGCGCCCGCCTCGGGCGGAGGACCAAGGCGCTGCCCCCGGCCGGCGAGCCGCCGCGCGACCGCGGCGAGGCGGTGCGCCGCGTGCTCAAGCACCTCCAGCGCAAGACCATCGCCGAGCTCGGCGACGGGACCGCCGCCGTCGTCATGGGCACGGTCCGCGCGCTCCCCGGCGTGCCGCTCCTGCGCGCTCCGTTCACCGGCACCGAGTGCATCGGCTACCACCTCGACATCCGCTCCGCGCGGCTCGAGTACGGCTTTCACCTGCCGCAGCTGCGCGAGGAGGCGCGCTGTGTCTCCTTCGAGGTCGTCGACCCCACGGGGAGCCTGATCGTGAGTGCCGAGGGCCTCGAGCTCGCGGTCACCGATGGTCCGATCGGCCACTGGGACCCGCCCCTCCCGCCGCACGTCTCCGCGCTCGTGCCCGGCTACCACTACTTCGCGGTCACCGTCGAGGAGGGCCTGCTCCTCCCCGGCTCGCTGGTCCTCGTGTGCGGCGTCGCGGTGCGCGAGCTCGCCGCCACCGACTACCGCGATGGCGCGCACGCGCTCGTGATGCGCGCGACGTCGACGTTCCCGCTCGTCGCGTCGAGCGACGCGGACCTGTTCAAGGAGACGGATCGTCCGATCGCGCCCGAGGAGCTGCGTGCTCGGAGATAGGGACGGTCTCAACTTGCTCAACTTGAGTCGCGCAAGTACGCGACATCACTGGCTCGCGAGGGACGAACTCAACGAGCCGTCAAGTGGGGGACGGCTGGGGTCGCGATTCCAGAACTCCACGCGCAACGTGTGAAGACACGCCGACAGCACTCCGCGCAGCTGGGGCTCGACCTCGCGGCGAAGCATCGAGCTCACGGCCTGGCAGCTGATGCCGAGCGCAGAGGCGGTCTCGGTCGGTGTGATACCGAGGGAGCTCGCGCAGTGAGCGACAACGACGCGAATCGCTGAGAGACGCGGAAGCCGCCGCCGCGAGCAGATCAATTCGGGTTGCTCGTCACAGAGCTCGGCAACGAGCTCGATCACTCGTGCAGGACTCGGGCGGAGGAAGAAGTGACGCCGGGCCATCAACGGGAACGCAACCTGGTCGCCGTGCTTGGTGGGGGTGGCAGGCTCGAGCGACCCGCGCCGCCTCAACTGCTTCTTGAAGCGCTCGATCGAGACCTCCGCCGACTCGCCCGGGGTGATGTCCACCCATGCATCGAACTCGCGCGGTCGGTCAAATCCCGAGCGCGCGAGCCCTTCGTCGACGGCGAGCCACGCGGGACCTTCGACAAGTCCCGCGTATGCGCGATGCGATGTCCAGTCGGAATGGCGTGCGCGTGCGACGACGCCTGCCCTCACGGGATTGTTGTGGATGTACGCGATCACCTCGCCCACGCCGCCGGAGCGGATCTGGAAGTCCTTGGAGCGATCCGCGAACAGCGGTCCGAGACGTCCCCGTTTTCGGTTCATCCAGTTCGCGAACGGCGAGTTCACTGCCCGCGTCCAGCTGGCCATCGGCTTGCGACCAGCGATCGCGGCGACGTGGATGTGATTGCTCATGAGCGCGTAGGCGAGGCAGCGCCAGTCCGTGCGACCGAACGCGTGACCGAGCAACCGCAGGTAGTTCGCGCGTTCGTCGTGAGATTCGAAGAACCAGTCTCGGTCGACGAAGCGCCAGATGCAGTGATAGGCGAGACCGGGGGTGCAGAAGCGGGCCGTGCGCATGCGGCCGATATCGGCCACCTCGTTGCGAAGTTGCGCAGGTTGAGACCGTCCCTCCGGAGCTAGCGATTTCCAGTGGTTCCACGCCCCACGTTGAGCAAGTTGAGACCGTCCCTATTTCTTGCGCACGAGCGCGTCGGCCGGGATGACCGTGGGTTTCTTCGGCGAGATCGCGACGCCGTCGATCTCCGTCGAGCCGCAGTAGTAGCAGGCGCCGTTCAGGATCACGTCGTGCTCGCAGTGGCCGCACGTGGCGCACACGCCGTTCGTGCGCGTCTCGTGGGTGCACTCGGTCACGAGGTCAGCTTGGCACGAAGTCGCGCGCCGAGCCGCGAGTGACGGAGGGCACCGCGCCTGGCACCGCTGGTGAGGATCGCCTTCGAGCCGCAGAGCACGACGCCGCGGCGGGCGCGCGTGATGCCGGTGTAGAGCAGCTCGCGCGTGACGAGCGGGAGGTCGTCGTGGGGGAGGAGGAGGGCGATGCCGTCGAGCTCGGAGCCCTGCGACTTGTGGACGGTGAGGGCCCACGAGAGCTCGAGGCGATCGCGGAGGGCCTCGATGGCGAACGGGCGGAGCTGGCCGCCGCAGCGGAACACGGCGCGGAAGTGGTGACGGTCGAGGCCCTCGTCGGCGCGGACGATGAGGCCCTGGTCGCCGTTGAACAGGCCGCGGTGGTAGTCGTTCGCGGTGACCATCACGGGCTCGCCGGGGACGAAGTCGGGGCGGCCCGTGACGGTGAGGCGCTCGAGCGCGAGCTCGTGGAGGTGCGCGTTGATCGCGACGGAGCCGGTGGGGAGCGCGCGCGTGACGGTGAGGATGCGGCCGCGTTGGAGCTGCGTCCACAGGGCCTCGAGCGCCGCGGCGTCGCGCGGATCGATCGTGCCGTCGACGAACCGGAACACCGTCTCGGAGGCGCGCAGCGCGGCGGGGCCGCCGAAGTGGTGCCAGGTGGTCTCGGCGACGGCGAGCGTGACGTCGTGCGGCTTCTTCGCGGTGCTCGGATCGACCCACTCGGCTCCCGTGAACGCGAGCGAGCTCGGCGTGCGCGGCACGGCGCGCGAGGCGAGCTTGCCGAGGTCGTCGTCGTGGATGGCCTGAGCGAGGTCGTAGACGGCGCGGCCCGCGGCGTCGTCGAGGTTCATCCGGTAGCTCGTGGCGAGGACCGCGACCCGCGGCGCGACGCCGGGCTCGGCGAGGTCCGCGAGGATCTGGCCGGCGTCGATCGCCGGGAGCTGGTGCGCGTCGCCCACGAGGATCAGCGGCGAGCTCGCGGGCAGCGCGTCGAGCAGCGCGTCCATCATCTCGAGGTCGACCATCGAGGCCTCGTCGACCAGGACCGCTCCCGCGGGAAGCGGCGACTGCGCGTGGTGCGCGAACCGGTGGCCTCCGAAGCCGAGCAGGCGGTGCAGTGTCTGCGCGGCGGGCGGCGCTGCGGCGAGCGCGCGATCGGACTCCGAGGGATCCGCGATGGCGCCGAGCTGCTCCGCGATCACCTCGGTCAGACGATTGGCCGCCTTGCCGGTGTGCGCGGCGAGCGCGATCTCCGTCACGCCGAGGCGCGCGAGGCCGCGCACGATCGCCGCGGCGACGAGCGTCTTGCCCGTGCCGGGGCCGCCGGTGATCACGGTGAAGCCTCCGCCGAGCGCGAGCGCGACGGCCTTCTGCTGCTCGTCCGACAGCGCGCGCGAGCCCGGGCGCGCGACGAGGTCCGCGAGCGCGGCGGACTCGTCGCGCGCGGGGCGGGCGAGGCGCTCGGCGAGGCGGTGTGCGACGCGCTGCTCGAGCCACCGCGCGCGCTCGGTGTAGACCGCATCGAGATCGACGATCAGCGGGACGCGCGCCTCGCCGGCGCCGATCACCGAGTTGAACCGCGGCGCGCCGGTCAGGTTCGTGATCGTCTTCATCACCCGCGCGGCGTCGAGCTCGAGCTTGGCGACGCGGCCGATGTCCGCGATCAGGTCGCGCAGCGGCCCCTTCCTGCCGCCGTCGAGCGGCAGGCATGTCGAGCCCTGGCGCTGCGCGATCATCAGCGCGAGCACGAGGATCGCGAGCGCCTCCGGCTGATCGCTCGCGCCGAGCCAGCCGACGTCGGCGGCCACCAGCTCCTCCGCGAGGTAGAGGCCCTGGTCGCCGAGGTCGCAGCTGCGCGCGCCGACGCCGAGCCTCCGGAACAGCTCTCCGGTGCCGACGCGCTCGATCCGCGCGCGCAGCGTGCCCTGCGGGTGAAGCGGCTGGCTCATCGGTGCTCTCCGGAGGTGATGCTCGTGACGAGCCCCGGCGCCGGCAGGTTCGCGAGCCAGGAGGCCCACAGGCCGAGCGTGTCGCCGCCGATGCGCACCGGCACCACGACCCCGTGGCGCACGAACTGGAACAGGAGACCCGCGAGGCGCCGCGAGCCGCGCATCCGATCGGCCGCGAGCGCGTAGAGGCGCGCCTGCACGGCGTAGTGCTCCTTCACGCGCTGCGTGCCGGCGCGCGCGAGATCGTCGCCGATGAGGAGGTCGCTCTTGTAGTCGAGCACCCACAGCTCGTCATCGCTCCACGAGACGAGCGCGTCGATGAAGCCCTTCACCAGGCCGCGGCCCGGAGCGACGGCGGCGCCGGCGGGGAGCGGGTAGCTGAACTCGACCTCGCGCGCGAACCGCGGGGCGTCGGCCAGCGAGGGCAGCGTGGTGCCGTCGGTCAGCACGAGCGGAGCCGCGAGCGTGGCGTGGATGACGCTCGCGGCGTGTTCGAGCTTGTCGCGCTCGATGCCGCGGTTGCGCGCGGCCTCGACGAGCTGGGCCTGCACCTGCGGATCGCGCGCCCACGTCTCCGCGTCGGGCGCCGCGCGGATCCGATCGAGGTCCGCGATCTCGAGCACGTCGTGGAGCATGAGGCCGGCGCTCGCGCCGGGCGGCAGCTCGCGCGGCCCGACCTCGCCGGCGGTGTCGTCGACGTCGAACTCGGCAGCGTCGTCGAACGCGAGGATGTCGCCCGGCGGCGGTGCGATCGCCGCGGCGTCGAGGTCGTGCGCGATGCGCGTGTACGACAGCATCGTCAGACCCGTGCGCGCGAGCGGCAGCGCGGCCAGCTCCGCGATCGGCGGCGGCGGCGGCGCGACGAAGCTCGCGAGCGCGTCCGCCGGTGGCTCCGGAAGCGCGTCCGCACCGACCGCGATCACCTGGCGCTCGAACATCGCCTTCACGTGCGCGACGTTCGACGTGTCCATGATCCGCACGACGTCCTGGATCGGCTTGTACGCGCCACCCTTCGTCACGGTGTCGTGCGTGTACAGCGGGAGGTACAGCCGGACCTGCGCGCGCGTCAACGCGACGTACGCGAGGCGCTGGTTCTCCGCGTCGTTGTTCGCGTCGAGCGCCGCCCGCGTGGCCTGGTCGGGGGTGCCGATCACGAGCGCGCGGCCGGCCGCATCGCGCAGCGTCTGCACGCGCTTGTTCGCGACCGCCCACGTGCCGCCGTAGAGGAACACGTACGGCGCCTCGAGCCCCTTTGCCTTGTGCGTGGTCAGCACGCGGATCGAGTCGACGTCGGTCTCGGCGCGCTGCACGTCGCGCTCGTCCGACATCGCGGCGTCGTCGGCGATCCACCGCCGCAGCCGCGCGACGAGCTCGTGCAGGTCGCTGCGCGACGTCGCGACCTCCGCGAGCAACAGCTCGACCAGGTGCCACGTGTTCGTGATCGCGCGCTCGCCGCCGCCGAGGACGAGCGCCCGCTCGGCGAACCGGCTGTCCTCGACGATGTGGCGGAACAGGCTCTCGTACTGACGCCGCGCCGCGAGCTGCGCCCAGTCGAACAGCTGCGCGACCTGCGGGTGATGGTCCGGCCCGTCGACGACGCGCACCAGATCGCTCCACGGCACGTCGAAGAACCGCGTCCGCAGCGCGCGCAGCCGGGCCGAGCGGTCGCGCGGTGCCGCGATCGCCGCGAGCACGTTCGCGATCTCCGCGGCCTCGCGCGTCTGGAACAGCCGCTCCGGCTCGACGAGCGCGCACGCGAGCCCGCGCTCCCGCAGCGCCGCCGCGACCTCGCCGGACTCGCCGTTCGTGCGCGTCAGCACCATCACCTGCCCGAGCGAGAACGGCTGGGGGACTCCCCGCAGCGTCCAGGCGGGCGCGGCGCGCCGCAGGTCCTCGATCGCGAGCCCGATCGCGGTGCCGAGCGCGACCTTGCGCGAGTCCGAGGAGCCCTTCGTCTGCAGCGCGAACAGCTTCAGTGGCGTGACGCCGGGATCCGCCACGATGTCGCCGCTCGCCGACACCGGCTCGTCGTAGGCGATGCCGTGCACCGGGTCGAGCAGCGGACGGCCGACGTTGCCGACGAGCAGGTGATTCACCGCGGCGACCAGCTGATCCGTCGACCGGCGGTTCGTGGTCAGTGCCACGCGCGTCGCGCCGGCGCGCAGCATCTCGTCGCGCGCGGCGAGGTACGTGTTCACGTCGGCGCCGCGGAACCCGTAGATCGCCTGCTTCGGATCGCCGACGATCGTGAGGCCTTTCGCGGCCTGGTTGACCCAGACCGTGCGGAAGATGCCCCACTGCACCGGGTCGGTGTCCTGGAACTCGTCGATCATCGCCCACGGCATCCGCGTGCGCAGGCGCGTCGCCAGCTCGGGGCCGCGGCGGTCGTCGCGCAACGCGTCCCACACGAGGTCGAGCATGTCGTCGTAGTCGAACAGGCCGTGCTCCGCCTTGTCGGCGACGATCCGCTCGAGGATTTTCGGCAGGAACGCCGCGGCCACGGACTCGTCGAGCGAGCCGGCCGTGTCGAGCAGCGCCGACACGCACTCGAGGGCGCGCTGGATCAGCGGCGCGCCGCGCGCGAGGTGCTCGAGCTTGCCGCGGAGCTCGAGCATCGGCCGGTACACGCTCTCGATCATCGCGAGCAGCTCGGAGGTCGGCGACTCGGGCGTGCGGAGCGCGAGCGCGACGCCGAGCGTCTGCAGGCGGCTCGCGACGAACTTCTGATCGGTCTTGTTCGAGATGCTCGCGACCACCGCATCTCGCTGCGCCTCCGTGCGCAGCCCGGCGTACACCTTGCCCACGGCCGCGCGCGCGGCGGCGGGATCGAGCTGGCGCCGCAGCGGCGCATCGGCGCGCGCGCACGCGAGCAGCATGTCGCGCAGCTGTTCGATCGTCCGGTTGCTCTGGAGGAAGGCGGAGAGCAGCTCGCGGTCCTCGGGCACGCGCGCGAACTGCTCGCGCAGCACCACGCCGAACGCGGCGTCGAAGGCGACCTCGTCGGCGATCTGGGTCTGCTCGAACAGCCGGCGCGCCGCGAAGGCATCCTCCACGAGGATGCGGTGGCAGAACCCGTGGATCGTGAAGATCGGCGCGTGATCGAACGCGGTCACCGCGGCGCGCAGCCGACTCCGAGCGTCGTCGTCGAGCACCCAGGCCGGATCGCCCTCGGCCGCGGTGTCCACCGACGCGCGCGACAGCCGGTCGAGCAGGTCGCGGATCCTCATCCGCAGCTCGGCGACCGCCTTCTCGGTGAACGTGACGAGCAGGATCTGGCCGAGCTCGGCACCCGCGAGGATCAGGTCGACGACGCGGTGCTCGAGGAAGAACGTCTTGCCCGTACCGGCGGACGCCTCGACCACGACGAACCGATCGGCGGCCGGCGGCAGCGAGCTCGGGCGCGCGACGCGGGTCACGGCTTGGCCTCCTTCTCGCGGAAGCCGTGGTCGCCCCGCATCCGGTCGACGAACGGCGCGAACCTCCGCTTCGCGATCGCCTTGGGATCGTCGGGTGCGTGGAGCCCGTCGGCGCGGTCGATCGGCCCGAAGCCGATGGCGCGCTCGTCGTCGCGGAACGACGCGCGGCCGCCGGCGTGCGCCCGGACCAGGGCATCGAACGGCAACAGGTAGCCGTGGGGGACGTCGAGCAGCTCGTTGATCAGCGTGGCGAGGTGGGCCTGCGCACCCTCGCGCGTCCATGGCGTGTGGTCGACGTGGAGCGCGTTGCCCTTCGGGTCGAGGAGGACGTGCTGGTGGCCCTGGGGCGCGAGCCCCGCCGCGGCGAGCACGACGTGATCGAACGCTCCGCGCAGGTGATAGCGCGACTTCTCCTCGGCTTCGCCGAGCAGCACGACGACCGACGTGTGGCGGTCACCTCGCTTGATCAGGAGCTCGGTCTGCCCCGCGAGGCGGACAGTCCGGCCGTCGAGGAGCTGGATCGCGAGCGGCGGCATCAGCTCCGCGCCAGCGGAGTACGCGCGGCCGAAGCCGTAGCGCACGACGCTGCCCTCGAGGATCGGGCCGAGCCGGTGGCGCCACATGTCGAGGGCCGCGAGATCCACCGCGCGCGCCGCCTCGGCGAAGACGCCGACGGGGAACTGCCCCTTCAGCTGCTCGTCCGCGACGGCGCGGTCGTACAGCGCCGCGAACGGAGTGCGCGGATCCGCGAGGTGCGCGGCGAACACGTTCCGGAGCAGCGTGGCGCGCGATGGCCGATCGAGGTGGAACGGCTCGTCGCTGTGCTCCGTGAGGTCGTCGTCCGGCAGCTCGTCGAGGCCCAGCACGGCCTGCGCCCACGCCTGCACGGGGTACTCGAGGAACGTCCGCAGGTTCGAGATCGACAGCCCGCGCGAGGTCGCGACGATCGCGGTCTGCGCCGGCGGCTCGACGATGCCGAGCGCGGCGCGGAGCGGCGTCTGCGAGGCGTGCGAGAGCAGCGCGTAGAGGCCGTTCTCGTCCGGGATGTTGTGGTTGTTCGCGCGCAGGTGGCCCCGCACATGATCGCGGATCCCGCACGCCCAGCGCTCGCGCGCGATCGCCGGCACGACGCCGGGCGTGTCGCCGCCGAACCGGTGCAGCGGCTCGCGCCGCTTGATCCGCTCGAGCGCCTCCCGGCTCGACGGCGCACCGAGGTACGGCGCGAGCGCGTCGGCGAGCTCGAGCACCACCGACGACGGGCCCAGCGCCTGGCCGCTCTTGGCCTCGACCGCGACATACGACAGGTACAGCGCGCGACGCGCGCCGAGCAGGACCTCGAGGAACGAGGCGCGGTCGCGGTCGCGCGGCGAGACATCGCCGGGCCGCGCCTCGCGCCGCAGATCCAGCGGGCTCGGCTGCTCGCCGGCGGGGAACGCGCCTTCGTCGAGACCGGCGACGAAGCCGACCTGGAACGGCAGCGCGTGCATCGACGAGATCGGCGCGACCATCACGCCGGCCGCGAGCGGCTCGCCCCGGTTCGACGTGGACGACGCCAGCTTCCTGATCGCGTGCTCGCGCGCCTCGCGGAACCCGATCGCGCGCCCGTCGATGTCGAGGTGCGCGAGGCCGGCCATCATCGCGCGCACCCGTTCGAGGTCGCGCGTCCCATCGGTGTCGCGCGATGCGAGGTAGATGTCGACGAGGCTCGCGAACAGCTCCGCCCACTCGGTCAGCGTCGCCTCGCGGCGCGCGAGCCACGCGGCGTCGTCGCACAGCGAGCGTACGAGCAGCGCGTACGTGGCGGCGCTCGCCTGTTCGTCGGGACGCACCTCCTCGGGCGCGAGCTCGAGCCGCGCGATCCGGACCGGTCCGCGCTCGCTGCGCTCGCCGACCATGAACGCGCCGAGCGCGAGCCGCCGCACGCCCTGATCCCAGTGGAACTGGCCCGGGAACGCCTCGAGGTACGTACCCTGGTGCGCGGCCGCGTCGGCGCCGTGCGCGACACCGAGCCGCTCCGTCCAGCGCACCCAGTCGGCCGCATCGACGTGCGGGTGACCGGCGAGCACGGCCGGGTGGGTCATGACGCGCAACAGATCGCGGCGCGCCATGCCGGAGGTCGGCAGCTCGAGCAGCGCGAGCATCGCCTCCGCGATCCGGCCGCGGTCGTCGATCGGCGCGTCGACCAGGTGACAGGGCACGCCGACCGCCTCGAACGCCGACGGCGCCTGTGCGAGGTAGCGCGCGGCATCGCCCGCGATCCACACGCAGATCTCGTTCGCGTGCAGCGCCGGATCGGCATCGAGCAGGCGGCGCGACTCCGCCGCGATGGCCTCGATCTCGCGGCGCACGTTCGGGCACGCGAGCACCGTGATGCCGGGTTCGCCGCTCGCCGTCGACGCCGGTGCGGCACGGACCTGCACGTCGGCGAGCAGGCGCTCGCGCGCCGAGTCCCCGGCGGACTCGACGAACCGATCCTCGAGGTCGCCGCCGGTCCGCTCGACGAGCGCGGCGAGCGTGTCGCGCACCGGCTTGCCCCACAGGACGAGCGGCAGCGGGTCGGTGACCGTGCCGTCCTGCGCGGTCTTGCGGCCGCCGACGTCGTCCCACAGCTCGCGGCACGGATCGAGCACGTAGACCGTCACGTCCGTGGTCTGCGCGAGATCCGTCAGCGCCTCGAGCTGCGCGCGCGACAGGTACGGCATGCCGAACACCGCGACCGGGCCGGCGAGCTGCGGCGTCGGCAGGTGCAGGCGCCGCCGCGCCCACGGCAGCATCGGCACGAGCGCGCGCTGGCCGCTCTCCTCGGCGGTGCGCGAGGCGCGCGCGAACGCGGCGGCGATCAGCTTCGACTGCCAGCGTGCCGTCGGATCGCCCTCGAGCTCCGCGGGCACGTGCCCGCCGATCAGCGCCGGCATCCAGTCCGGCCGCGTCGACGCATAGCCCCAGGTCAGTCGCGCGAGGTGGTGCGCGAGCTGGACGCGGCGCGGGCCGGCACGGTCGCCGTCGTGGGGCGCCTCGTCGAGGTACGCCGCGACCTGCGGCAGCGCGCGGACCACCGACGGATCCGCGAGCACGCTCGCGAACAGCGACACGAGCTGTGCGCGATCGACCGGCGACAGCCCGAGCTCCGGGTCCGCCCACGCGTGCTCGACGAACGAATCGAACGTGACCAGCTCCAGTCCGGCGGCGATCCCGCGAGCGAACGCGATCTCGCGCAACAGCCAGCGCTTCGCGAGGTGGCCGCCGACGACGATCGTCGCGGGCGCGAACGGATCCGCAGGCGGCAATGCCTCGAGCAGCGCGGCGAGGAGGGCCTCGGCGCGGTTACTGTGGACCGCACGCAGCATGGCTATGTGGCGGGAGCCGCCACCCAGAGCGCCGCGGGGACGATCTCGAACCGCGCGGGCAGCCGGCCCGGGTTCTCTCCGTCGACGTCCAGCTCGACGATCGCGCCCGGCTCGATCGGCTCCGCGTCGACGACCTTCGCGCGGCGCACGCTCACCTTGTCCATGGACAGGTGCTCGCCCTTGTAGATCTTGCGCGACAGCTTCAGCACCTCGCCCATGCCGACGTCGCCGATCGCGACGACGTCGAACGTGGCGTCGTCGAGCTCGGCGTCTGGCGCGACCATCATGCCGCCGCCGAAGTACTTGCCGTTCGAGACCGCGACCGTGTTGATGCTGAGGTCGATGCGCTCGTTGCCATCGAGCGTGAGCTGCACGCGCTGGTTCTTGTACGACCACGTCGCGCGCACGCTCGCGAACATGAACGACAGCTTGCCGCCGAGCTTCTTGCCGCTCTCGTTGACCAGGCGATCGACGACGCCCGATACGCCGAACGACGCGATGTTCGCGAACATCCTCGTGGCGGGCGATCCATCCGTGGCGGTGAAGGCGAGCGTGCCGACGTCGATCTTGCGGCGGTGGCCCGCCGCGATCACCGCCGCCGCGTCCGCGGTCTCCTTGGGCAGGCCGACCGTGCGCCGGAAGTCACCGCCGGTGCCGAACGGGATCAGGCCGAACGTCGCGTCGGGTGCGATCGACCTCCCGTCCTCGAAGAACCCGTTGACCACCTCGTTGACCGTGCCGTCGCCGCCGATCGCGACGATGCGCTCCGCGCCGCGCTTCAGCGCCTCGCGCGCGAGCCGCGTCGCGTCGCCCATGCCCTCGGTCATCAGCTCGTCGAACGGGAACGCGCGCTGGAGCGTCTCGGCGACCTCGGGCCACCGCTTGCCGAGCTTCCCGCCCTGGGACTTCGGGTTGACGATGACGACGGTGCGAGGCGCGACCATGACGATCGGCAGTATACGCGCGGGGTGCGATCTCCGACGGCAAGTGCGCGGAATCCGCGAGATCTACCTTCCCGGCGGTGCGTTGGCCGATCAGCCGGGGCCTTCGTTGATCGCGCGCTCGATCTTGGTCTTCAGCTCGACGTAGCGCCGGAGGAAGTCGTAGTGGCGCTCGCGGAACGCCTGCGTGTAGCGGCGCTCGCGCGCCTTCACGCGCCAGGCCTCGGCGAGCTGATCGAGCCGGTCGACCATCAGCGTCACGTCGTTGAACGGGCTGATCAGCGATCGCGTGCCCGCCATCTCGACCAGCTCGACCCGGCCGTTGTCGGCGGGGCCGAGGAAGGTCAGGACGACGGTGTCGGGGTGCTGGTTTCTGATCGTGCGCGCGACCGTCTTCGCGGGGAGGTCACTCACGTCCTCGGCGACCATCGCGTAGTGGAACGTGCCCGACGAGATCCGGTCGAGCCCTTCGCCGCCGGAGGTCGCGTGGACGAACGCATAGCCCTTGGGCGCCGCCTCGGTGAGGCCGTTGAACATCTCGTCGACCTCGTCGATCACGAGCACGCGCAGCTCGTCGAGCTGCACCGCGCGCGCGGGGTCCTTGCCGGCCGCCTTGTCGGCGAGATCGATCGCGCGGCGCTCGGTCTCCATGAAGCGCTGCAGGAACTCCTCGTGCACGCCGCGCACGTCGGTCAGCACGCTGTCGACCTCGCGCTTGCCGACCGAGCGGCCGGCGGCGTCGAGCACGCGCTCCTTCAGGTACGCGACCGACTCGGGCGCCTTGAGGATCAGGTCGATCGCACCGGCGCGCACGGCGTCGACGGCGTCGTCGTACGAGCGGCGCGGCGTCATCGCGATGATCATCGAGGTCGGCGACGCCTGGTGGATCGCGCGGATCGTGTTGATGCCGTTCGCCGGCACGGGCGTGTCGATGTCGACCAGCACGACGCTGAAGAACTGCCGCGCGACCTCGGAGAGCGCCTCGTCGGCGGTCGCGACGCACGTGACGTGGAGCTGGGCCTCCGACAGCAGCTGCTCGATGCCGGCGTGGACGCGCGTGTCAGCGTCGAGCACGAGCACCTCGATGCCGACGAGCAGGGAGGCCGCGAGCTGCGAGCGATACGAAGTGGAGGTTTCCGTCATGGGTTCACAGTCCGGCCTGGAGGAGGTAGGCGCCGGTGGCGGCGAGGCCGAGATCGATGGCGAGGATGACCAGCGCGATGCCCCAGCGCGTCCCGCGCTTCTTCGGCAGCGACAGCGAGGGCTCCGGCGTGGAGGCGCGCTGCGGTCCGCTCGCGCGGCGCTGCACGGTCGGAGGGTTTCCCTCCACGACGGGGGTCGCGGCGCGGCCGAGGGAGCCGCCGGGTGGCGCCTGGTAGGAATTCGGTGGGATCGATCCGGTGCCCGGCGGCGCCTGGTACGTGTTCGGTGGCACGCTCGCCGGGCTCGCCGGGGCCGCGGCGTACGGGCTCTTCGTCGGCGGGATCGATCCGGTGCCCGGCGGCGCCGCGAACACCTGGTTCGGAGGCACGCTCGGATTCGCCGCGGTCGCCGCGTACGGGCTCGGCTGTGGCGGGACGCTCTGATACTGGGGCGCGCCCACGTTCGACGTGTAGGGAGCCGGGTTGTTCGTCGGCGGGATGCTCGGCGGCGGCATCGACGGAGGGCCGTGATTTCCCGGTGGGGCGGCATACGGTTGCTGCGCCCCCGCGTACGAGGGGTAGGTCGGCGGTGCAATCGGTGCGTCGTCGGAGATCTTCTGCGTCGGCGCGACATTCGATGGCGCTGTGCGCGCTCCGCACCCTCCGCAGAACCGGCTATCCGGTGCGTTCTCGGTGCCACACGTGGCGCATCGCATCCCTGCACAGCGTAACCCACTTGCCGCCTCGCACGCTCGGCGAACCAATCTGTTCGCGGGATCCTCGGGGGGCGTGTGGTACCCTCGACGTCCGGCTTCGAGATGAGTCAGATCCTCGATCGCGTCCTCGCCGCCGCCCGCCAGCTAGGTGCGTCCGACGTCCACCTGAAGGCAGGGCTTCCGCCGATCTTTCGCATCAAGGGCGACCTGCGCACCGTGCGCGATGTCCCCGCCTTGACGCGAGAGTCCATCGCGCAGTTCGCCGTTCACATGATGAACGATCGGCAGCGCGAGGAGTTCGAGCAGAACCTCGACATCGACCTCGCGTACGGCACGCCCGACGGGGTGCGTTACCGCGTGAACTTGTTCCAGCAGCGTGGATCGGTCGGGATGGTCCTGCGTTTGATCCCTCCCGAGGTGCCGCCCTTCGAACGCCTCAACCTGCCGCAGACCGTGCTCGACCTCGCGGAGACCCCGCGCGGCATCGTGCTGGTGACGGGTGCGACCGGCTCCGGCAAGTCGACCACGCTCGCCGCGATGCTCGACTACGTCAACACGCAGCACGCCTATCACATCGTCACGATCGAGGACCCGATCGAGTACACGTTCCGCGACAAGCGCTCGGTGCTGAACCAGCGCGAGATCGGGTTCGACACCATGACGTTCTCCCGCGCGCTGCGCGCGGCGCTGCGCCAGGACCCCGACGTGATCCTCGTCGGCGAGATGCGCGACTTCGAGACCGCCGGGATCGCGATGACCGCGGCCGAGACCGGCCACCTCGTGCTGTCGACGCTGCACACCGTCGACGCGACGGAGACGATCAACCGCATCATCTCGATGTTCCCGACGCACCAGCAGCAGCAAGCGCGCCTCACGCTCGCGAGCGTGCTGCGCGGGGTGATCTCGCAGCGCCTGCTGCCGCGCGCCGACGGCAAGGGCATGGTCCCGGCGCTCGAGATCATGGTCAACACCGAGCGCGTCCGCGAGATGATCGAGGATCCGAACCGCACGCGCGAGATCAAGAGCGCGATCATCGAGGGTCTGCACCCGTACGGCATGGTGTCGTTCGATCAGAGCCTGTCCAATCTCGTGAAGCAGAAGCTCGTCACCTACGAGGAGGCCGTGAAGCATTCGACGAGCCCGTCGGACTTCGCGCTCCTGTTCCGGGGCGTCTCCCAGAGCTCCGGCTCGTGGAAGGACCCCACCGGTGGGCCATCGGGCTCGCTGGGTAAACCTGGAGGACTCGGCAATGACGAGTTCGAGATCGAATAGCTGGTTCATCCTGGTCGCGGTGGTGGTCGGGCTGGTCCTGCCCGCGACCGTCGCCCACGCCGGTGGCAAGAAGCGCATCGTCGTCCTCGAGCTCGAGGGTCCCAAGGCGGAGAAGTTTCACGCCGACCTCGTGAAGCTCCTGAAGAAGAGCCACACGGTCATCCCGGTCGACAAGTGGAACGGCACCGCCGAGGAGCTCGATGCCGTCTCGTCGAGCGCGCAGAACATCAAGAAGGTCGCGAAGAAGCTGAAGATCGACGCGATCGTCTCCGGGAAGGTCCAGAAGCGCCGCGACGAGTACATCCTCCAGCTCCGGCTGCGCTCCGGAAAGTCGGGCGCCCCCGTCGGCAACTCCATCGAGGTGAAGTCCGAGGAGGCGCGGCTCGACGGCACCGCCTCGAGTGACCTCAAGGACGAGCTGATCCCCGCGATCGACGGCGTCGGCTCGATCCGCGACAGCGGCGGGGACGACGAGGCCGAGGAGGAGGAGAAGCCCGCGAAGAAGGGCTCTTCGAAGAAGAAGGATGCCGACGAGGAGGAGGCCGAGGAGGAGAAGCCGGCGAAGAAGGGCTTCTCGCGCAAGAAGGACGGCGACGAGGACGAGGCGGCGTTCAAGAAGAACCCGAAGAAGGACGAGGACGAGGAGGAGGAGAGCCCGCTCCCGAAGCCCAAGAAGGCGGCGAAGGCCGACGACGAGGACAGCGAGGACGAGGAGAAGCCGAAGAAGAAGAAGAAGGTCGCGAAGCGCGACGACGGCGAGGAGGACGAGGACGGCATCGAGGAGTCGTCCGACGAGGACGGCATGGAGCCCTCCGAGGCGCTGCGCCCCGGCGAGCGCGCGGTCGACGCGACGCTCGGCCTGTCGTTCAACGCGCGCCGGATGTCCTTCACGTACAGCTCTGACCTCGGCAACACGCCGAAGCCGTACAAGGGCGTGCCGGTCGCCGGCGTGCTGCTCGACGCGACGATCTATCCGCTCGCGATCGGCCACAAGCGCAAGGACATGCTGAAGAACCTCGGCGTGACCGTCATGTACGACAAGGTCATCAAGATCAACTCGAAGCAGGGCGACGTCGTGCTGCCGACCTCGCAGTCGCACTGGGCGTTCGGCGCGGTGTTCCGCTACCCGCTCGGCAAGGCCACCGTCGGCGCGTCACTGCGCTACGGCCGCCAGGCGTTCACGATCGGGTCGAACGGCAACGTCATCTCCGAGATGCCGAACGTCAACTACACCATCCTCGATCCGGGTCTCTTCCTCCGCTACGAGGTCACCCCGAAGATCACGCTCAACGCGAATCTCGGCTACATGGCCTTCCTCGGCACCGGCGCGATCCAGAAGAACGACGCGTACGGCGCCGCGACAGTCACCGGCTTCGAGGGCGAGCTCGGCGGCGACTACTCGTTGACCAAGAACATCTTCGTCCGCGCGGCGTTCCGGTTCCAGACCATCGGCTTCAAGTTCAAGGGCACCGGAACGATGTCGACGATGCGCGACACCGACATGGAGCAGGACGTGTTCGGCGCGCGCGACAACTATCTCGGCGGCGCGGTCACGGCCGGCTACCTGTACTGACGCGACTCGACCCGCGAGCTGGCGCTCGAACAGCCGGTTCACGCTTCGATCACGACGCCGCCCGGAACGACGGCCGTCGGGTACCATCCATGCCAGGGCAAGCGTGCGAGATCACGTGGTGTCTCGCCCGGCGCACGGTTCGCGCGCGGGACCGGCAATCCCAGAACCGGACACCCGAGAACCTCGGGCGCCCCGCGGTTTGACCCGGCGGGTAACCGAGCGGGATAATTCGCTCGGTGGCCACCGACGATGCCAGCGGGTCCAAGCCCGCGCCGGTCGTGCTGCGCATCAAGCTGCGCTACGACGACGTCGACACGATGGTCGCCCGGTTCGCGCCGAACGTCGGCAAGAGCGGCTTGTTCCTGCCGACCAAGTCGCTGCAGCCGGTCGGCGCCGAGCTGAAGTTCGAGTTGCGGATCGCCGACGACACGCCGGTGCTGGTCGGGCTCGGCCGCGTGAAGGCCGCGCGTGCGCCCGACCCGGCGCTGCCGCGCGCGGCGTTCGGGATGGCGATCGAGCTGATGCGCGTCACCCGCGAGAGCCGCGAGGTGATCCTGCGCATGCTCGAGCGCCGCCGCCAGCTCGGGCTGCCCGAGCTCGGCATCCCGATGCCCGGCGACATCGACGCCGCGCGCCGCAGCGAGGTCGTCGACACGCAGGTCAAGGACACCGCGAGCGCACCGGTTCCCACGCCGGTCCCCTCGCTCGACAGCGGCCCGGCCGAGTCGCTGCTGACGGCGCCGCGCCGGCCGAGTGGTCCGCTCGCGGTCGCGAAGCTGAACGTCGTCGAGGCGCTCGCGCCCGAGCCGCCTCGCCGGAAGCGCCCCGCGATCCACGAGGTGATCGAGAGCGCGTCGGGCCCGATCGTCAGCGTGGTCAGCGTGCCGGGGCTCGACGCCGAGGTCGACGTCCCGGCGGTGCTCGCGCGCGCGCGCGCGCTGGCCGGCGGGTCGCTCGACGCCGAGCTCGAGGCGCTGCGCGAGGTCGCCGCCGCTCCGCTCGAGATCTCGATCGAGGCCGCGAGCGCCGAGCTCGCGCGCCAGCTCGGCGGCACCCCCGTCGCGCGCCGGGACCGCAGCCAGCGCTGGGAGCCGCCGCCGAGGGTCGAGTCCGCGCCGGCGCCGGCGCCCGAGCCCGCGCCTCCGGCGGAGCCGGAGAAGGTCGCGAAGCCGCAGGCCCAGATCGTCAGCGAGCCCGCGATCGTCCTCGACGTGCCTCCGGTCGCCGACGAGCCGGCCGTGATCACCGCCGTGGACGAGGCTCCGCTGCCGCAGGCGGCCGTCCCGGGCGCGGTCCCGGTGCTGTTCGACGCCGAGGACGAGGAGTCCGCACCGGTGCACGCCCCGCCGGGCATGATCCACGACGACGCGGATCCACGCGCGTTCACGGAGCCGCCGCCCGACGACGAGGAGGTCGCGCCCGAGCAGATCGCCGACGAGATCCACACGCTCGGCGACGGCGATCTCGAGGAGGTCGAGCACACCGCGATCGGCGTGAGCCCGGCCACCGACGGCGAGGCCGCGCCCGAGGACGAGCCGGAGCCCGAGGACGACGCGTTCGCGCAGCACGCCTATCCGACGGAGCCGGCGGTGGCCGCCGAGCTCGCCGCGAGCCTCGACGCCCAGCTCGCCGAGGCCGAGGCCGAGGCCGAGCAGGACGACCTCGGGATCAGCGGCGCGTACGCGCTGCCGCAGGCCCAGCTCGCCGAGGCCGAGGCGCCGGCCGACGACGTCCCCGAGGACGGCGAGGCCGAGGAGGAGCTCGAGGAGGTCGACGACTTCGAGATCCTCGCCGAGGCCGACGCCGACGACGAGGATCTCCTGCGCGCGCATGCCGAGCAGGATGCGCCCGACGATCTCGCGGTCGCCCAGGAGCCCGCGTACGCGGCGCCCGCGCCGGAGCCGTACTACGCGCCGCCGCCTGCGGCGCCGATGCACCTCGACGACGACGACCCCGAGGCCGAGCTCGAGGAGCGCCCGATCCATCGCCGGCCGCGGCGCCCGTCCGTGCGTCTCGATACGCCCGCGCCGCGCCCGTCGCAGGCCGACTTCGTCTCCCGTCTCGATCTCAGCGACGAGTTCGAGGCCGTGCCGCCGGGCGCGACGCTCGATCCCCGCGAGGTCAGCGCCGGCCACGCGCTCGCGGCGTTCGACGAGCCGGAGCCCGACGATCTCGATCGCGACTCGCAGTACACGGTCGCCGAGCGCACGCCTCCGCCCGAGCTCGACCTCGACGATCCACGCGGCGCGTTTCCGCGCGCGGAGTCGATCCCGGGCTTCGACAAGAGCGATGTGATCGCGACGCGCGCGCCCGCGCGGAAGCCGACGACAGGCAAGGTTCCGCTCGCGACGGCGCCGCCCGGTCCGGTGCCCGGGGACGAGGGCTACGACCTCGAGACCGCGCTCGAGGCGCTCGACGTCGATCTCGACGATCTCTCGGTGCCGGGCACGCAGCCACCGGCGGCGCGGCTCTCGCCGAAGCCGCGCGTTCCGACCAAGGTGCCGACGCGCGCGACCACCGACGACGGCGTCCTCATCGACTTCGACGACGACGACTGACGCCGCGGGTCAGTTGATGACCCAGCTGCCCTGGACGGTCACCCAGGCGCCGTTGCGCTGTTCGTAGCGCGGCTCGACGTAGCGATAGCCGGAGCGCTCGCGCTCGTAGTGACCGGGGATCCACGCCCACTGGTTGCCGCGCCACTCGTAGTGGCCCTTCACCCAGAAGTAGCCGTTGCGGCGCTCCCAGCGCTCCTCGCGGATCGCGGGCGGCGCCATCGTGGGACCGACGTCGACGACGACCCAGTCGCCGCCGACCATGATGTACTCGTCGCCGCGCAGCTCGTAGGTCGGCGGGCGCCAGCGATAGCCGGCGCGTTCGCGCTCGTAGCGGCCACCGACCCAGACCCAGTCGTACCCGTTCCAGTCCCAGCGGCCAGAGACCCAGGTATAGCCACGGCGCGGGGCATAGCGCTCGACGCGCAGCGCGGGCGGAGCGCGGAACGCACGCCGGCGCTCGCGCCGATCCTCGCGCCACTCGCGGCGATCCTCCCGGCGCTCGCGGCGATCCTCGCGGCGCTCCTCGCGGCGGTCGCGACGATCCTCGCGGCGCTCCTCGCGGTCACGGCGGTCGCCACCCCAGGTGCGCCGATCGGCCGACGCGTCGGGGACCAGGCTCCCGAGCGTGAGTGCACCGAGCACGATCGCGATCAGATTCGTTCTCCTCATGATTCCTCCACGGACGCTGAGGACGAGCCTAACCCGGGCGAGATGTAGGCAAACCGTGAACGAGTGTTGCGCCGAGGATTCCAGCCGGTTAGCGGTCGCTCCCGGCCGGGATCAGATCGGCGGAGCGGCAAACTCAGGCATGGGTCTCGACCCACGTGCGCGCGGCCGCGAGCGCCGCGGGCACTTGCGCCGCATCCTTGCCGCCGCCCTGCGCCATGTCGGGGCGCCCGCCCGCGCGACCGCCGAGCAGCGCGGCGACCTCGCCGAGCAGCTTGCCGGCCTGCACCTTGCCGACGAGGTCCTTCGTGACCATCGCGACGAGCTTCACCTCGGCGCCGCCGGTGCCCGCGAGCACGACGACGCCCGAGCCGAGCTTGTCGCGCAGCTGATCGCCGGTGTCGCGCAGCACCTTCGCGTCGTCGATCTCGACGGCCGCGGCGAGCACGCGGATGCCCTTCACGGTGACCGCCTCGGCCAGGAGGTCGCGCGCGCCGCCGCCGGAGGCGAGCTTCTGCTTCAGCTTCTCGATCTCGCGGTCCTGCTGCCTGGCATCGGAGAGCAGCTTGTCGACGCGGTGGGCGACCTCGAACGGCTGTGCCTTCAGGCGCTCGCCCGTCCTCACCAGCTCGTCCTCGAGGCGCCGCAGATAGTCGAGCGCGCCCGCACCGGTGACGGCCTCGATGCGCCGCACGCCCTGCGCGACGCCGGCCTCGCTGAGGATCTTGAACAGCCCGATGTCGCCCGCGCGGCGCACGTGCGTGCCGCCGCAGAACTCGAGCGACTCGGTGCCGATCTTCACGACGCGGACCTTGTCGCCGTACTTCTCGCCGAACATCGCGACGGCGCCTTTCTTGCGCGCCTCCTCGATCGGAAGGGTCTCGACGACGGAGTCGGCGTTACGCCGGATCTCCGCGTTGACCAGATCCTCGACCTGCCGCTTCTGCTCCTCGGTCATCGGCGAGCCGTGCGCGAAGTCGAAGCGCAGCCGGTCGGGCGCGACGAGCGAGCCCTTCTGCGCGACGTGATCGCCGAGCACGTGGTGCAGGGCGTGGTTCAGGAGGTGCGTCGCCGAGTGGTTCGCGCGGATCCGCTCGCGGCGGTCGTCGTCGACCTCGAACGCGACGTGATCGCCGACGTCGATCGTGCCGGGCCCCTCGACCTCGCCGATGAGGAGGTGCACGTCGCCGGTCGGCTTCTTCGTGTCGTCGATCCGGACGCGCGTGTTCTTCCCGACCACCGCGCCGGTGTCGCCGATCTGCCCGCCCGACTCCGCGTAGAACGGCGTCTGGTCGAACATCAGCTGCACCTTCTGGCCGGGCGCCGCGCTGAGCGCGCGCTTGCCGTCGACGAGGAGCGCCTTGACGACACCGGTGCCCGAGGTGCCGCGCCCCTCGTAGCCGAGGAACTTCGTCGCGCCGACCTCGTTCGCCACGCTCTTCACGTCGGCGCTGATCGCGACCTGATCGCTGCCGGAGAACCGGCTGATCGCCTGCGCCTTCGCCATCTCCTCGTCGAACGCGGCCTTCGGCGCGGTGAACCCGCGCTCGTTCGCGATGATCTCGGTGAGGTCCTGCGGGAACCCGTAGGTGTCGTGCAGCAGGAACTGCGTGGGACCGGGCACCTCGGTCTTGCCTTGCTTCTTCAGATCCGCGAGCTCCTCGTCGAGCAGACCGAGGCCGCGGTCGAGCGTGTCGCGGAACCGCTTCTCCTCGTCGAGCGCGGTGGTCACGATCGTCTTCTTGCGCGCCGGCAGCTCCGGGTACTGCGCGGCCATCTCCTCGATCACCGTCTCGCACACCTCGTGCATGAACGGCTTCTCGATGCCGAGCATCTTCCCGTGGCGCACCGCGCGCCGGAAGATCCGGCGCAGCACGTACTCGCGCTGGCCCTTGTCGGGCATCACGCCGTCGGCGATCAGGAACGTCGCGCAGCGCGCGTGGTCCGCGATCACGCGCATCGACGTGTCGGCGTCGGGATCCGCACCGTACGTCTTGCCCGCGAGCTGCGCCGCCTTCGCGAGGATGCCGGTGAACAGATCGGTGTCGTAGTTGCTCTTCTTGCCCTGGATCACCGAGGTCACGCGCTCGAGGCCGGCGCCGGTGTCGATCGACGGCGCGGGCAGCGGGAACAACTCGCCGCCCGCGGTGCGCCGCTCGTACTGCATGAACACGAGGTTCCAGATCTCGAGCCAGCCCTTCCACGACGCCGGATCCTGCGTCGGCCACGACGCCGGGACGCCGTCCATGAAGTAGTGGATCTCGGTGCACGGGCCCATCGGACCCGTGTCGCCCATCATCCAGAAGTTGTCCTTCTTGCCGAGGCCGATCACGCGGTCGTCGCCGAAGCCCGTGACGCGCTTCCAGATCGCGCGCGCCTCGTCGTCGGCGCCGACGCCGGGCAGCTCGGGGTCGTTGCCGCCGAAGATCGTGACGCACATGCGCGACTCGTCGATGCCGTAGACCTTGGTCAGCAGCTCCCACGCTCCGGCGATCGCCTCCTCCTTGAAGTAGTCGCCGAACGAGAAGTTGCCGAGCATCTCGAAGAACGTGTGGTGCCGCGGCGTCTTGCCCACCTCGTCGAGGTCGTTGTGCTTGCCGCCGGCGCGCACGCACTTCTGGGAGGTGGTCGCGCGCTTGTACGGCCGCTTGTCGACGCCCGTGAACACGTCCTTGAACTGGACCATGCCGGCGTTCGTGAACAGCAGCGTCGGATCGTTCGCGGGCACGAGCGAGCTCGAGGCGACGATCTCGTGGCCCTTGCTCTTCCAGAACTCGAGGAACGCTCTGCGGACGTCGGCGGCTTTCACCGGCACAACCTAGCAGATCTGCGGGGAATCAGCCGAGGCCGGGCTGCGCCAGCGCGGCGACGAGGGCACGCCGATCGCCCGCGTTCGCCTGCCAGATCTCGATCATCCGGTCGGCCTGCGTGCGCCGCGTCTCGGCGATCTCCTGAACCGGCGCGAGCAGCGGGACGCTGGCCGGGGCGACGCGGGACAGGCCATCCGTCGCGATCGCCACCAGCTCGGCCGCGAGGTCGCCGACCGCGTGATCCCCGGCGCGCGCCGCGAGGCCCTGGCGCGGGACGTCGTCGGCGAGCTGCTGGCGCTCCGCGAACGACAGCGTTGCGGTCAGCGCGGTCGCGGCGGCGAGCGCCGTGCGATCGTAGAGCAGGCCACGCATCAGCGGCGACAGCGCGGCGATCATGCCGAGCGAGCCGCAGTCGCAGCCGCGGACCTCGATGAACTTCTTGAGCCGGCCCTCGGGGAACAGCGTGGAGAGGTGCATCGCCCAGTCGCTGCGCGTCGCCTGGTGGCCGCCCCAGCCGTTCTTCAGGTACGTCCGGAACGTCATGCCGGCGGGCACCGGGACGTAGCCGTCGCGATAGACGAAGTACATCGGCACGTCGAGCGCCCACTCGGTGTACGCCGTGAAGATGTCGTCGCGATCGAAGACGAACGGCACGAGGCCGGCGCGCGCGTTGTCGGTGTCGCGCCAGATCCACGCGCGGTAGCTCTGGAAGCCCGACACCTTCTCGTCGACGATCGGCGAGCACGCCCACAGCGCGGTGAGCAGGGACGTGATCGAGTACAGGCACCGCATCTTCGCGGCGGCATCGGCCTCGTCGGCGAAGTCGAGGTTCGCCTGGACCGTGGCGGTGCGCACCATCATGTCGAGGCCGCGCGTGCCGACGGTCGGCATGTACGCGCGCATCACGTCGTAGCGCTGCTTCGGCATCCACGGGATGTCGTCGCGCGTGCCGAACGGCCGGAGCCCGGCGCACAGCCACGCGAGCCCGAGCTCCTTCGAGGCCGCGCCGAGCTCGGCGATGTACGAGCTCAGGTCGGTGACGAAGTCGCGATCGTCGGCCACCGGGCGCCCGGCCAGCTCGAACTGGCCACCCGGCTCGATCGTGATCTGGGCGTCCGCGCGCGACAGCGCGATCATGTGGCCGCGCTCGAGCACCGGCGTGCCGCCGCGCTTCGCGAACCAGTCGAACAGCGCGCCGATCCCGTGGGGCCCGTCGTACGGCGGGGGCTCTCCGGTCTCCGCGATCACACCGATCAGCTCGTGCTCGGTGCCCACGCGCCACTGCGCCGCCGGCTTCCCTGCCGTCGAGAAGTACTCGATCAGCTCGGGCGTCGAGCGGACCGGGATATCATCGGCTTCGTCGACCAGGTGCACGCAGGGTCCCGGCACTCTAGGGTCTGATCAGAGGGGCGTCAATGCATGGTAGCGTCGCCGCACATGCAGACACTCCTCGATCGTCCGGGGTTCGCGAGCAAGCGCGGGCGCCTGCTCGAGCTGCTCAGGAACAGAGCGTTCCAGGAACGCGAGGTCACGCTTTCGTCGGGGCTCAAATCAAATTTCTACATCGACTGCAAGCAAGTCAGCCTGGACGCCGAGGGCGCCGCGCTGATCGGCGACCTGTTCCACCAGGTGATCGACGAGGTCGCACCGAAGGCGGTCGCGGTCGGAGGTCTGACGATGGGCGCGGATCCACTCGCGACCGCGACCTCGATCCTGTCCTTTCAGGTCGGCAAGCCGCGGGCGGCGTTCCTCGTCCGCAAGGAGCCGAAGGGCCACGGCACGAACCAGTGGGTCGAGAGCCCGAAGCTCGAGCCCGGCGCGGCCGTCGTGATCCTCGAGGACGTGATCACCACCGGCGGCTCCACGATCAAGGCGATCGAGCGCGCACGCCTCGCCGGCCTGAACGTGCTGCATGCGGTCGCGCTCGTCGACCGGCTCGAGGGTGGGCGCGAGGCCGTGGAGGCGCTGACCCCGCTGACCACGCTGTTCACGCGCCGCGACTTCCTGCCCGACAAATGAGCAAGGTCGTCGTCCTCCTCCTCGCTCTCGCGCTCGCCGCCTGCGGCGCGGCCGATCCGCGCGTGCGCCTCACCGGGGAGTGGCCGCCGCGCGCCGGCGACTACAAGACCGTGACCGAGGAGTGGACGCGCTCCGCCGTCCTGCGTGGTTCCTACCAGGAGGTGATGGAGCTCGCGGCGACGCTGAAGTCGCCGGAGTGGCACCTCGCGCACGCCGAGCGGGACGCGAAGAACCGTGGCCTCGAGGGCGAGGCGAAGGCGCAGCGCATCGCGCAGGCGCAGGCGGAGTCCGCGGGCCCGTTCGAGCTGATGCTGATGGTCACCACGTGGGATCGCCGCGAGAACGACCTCGACAAGGGCAAGCGGAGCGTGTGGCGCGTGGTGCTGCTGGGCCCCGACGGCAAGGAGATCGAGCCGCTCGAGATCATCAAGGACAAGCGGCCCGCGTTCGTCGTGCGCGCCGAGTTCCCCGCGCTCGGCGACTTCGCGGTGCCCTACATCGTGCGGTTCCCGCGCGAGGCGAACGTGCTCGGGCCGGGCGTGCGGCAGGTGCGCCTGCGGATCAGCGGCGCGCGCGGCGGACTCGAGGTCCGCTGGGACGCGCCGTAACGGAGCTACTTCTTGCGATCCGGCTTGGGCTTCTTGCCCCGCAGGCGGTCCCAGAACCCGACGGGCTGATAGCCCTCGTCGAGATCGTCGAACGTCTCCTGCGGCGTGAACGTCGGCACCTTCCCGGTGTTGCCGTGGCCCGCGCGGAAGAACTCCTCCTCGGCATCCGAGAACGCGTGCACCGCGTCCTTGCGGACCTCGGCGACCGCGAGCTCCGCGGACGGCTTCGCGATGTCCGGCGTCGGCGGCGCCGCGGCCGGCGCGGTCGCGACCGCGGCGACGGCGTTGTGCGCCGCGGCCATGTCGGCGATCAGGATCGACGGCTCCGCGCCGATCGGCGGCGCGGTCGGGAGCTTCGGGCGCGAGGCGATCTCGCCGTTGCGCGCGCCCGGGCGGTCGTCGGGGGGCACCTCGCCCGGCGGGGGACGGCGCACCGGCGCGGTCTCGACGGTGGTGACCTGCCGCACGATGCCGTCGGACGGCTCGTCGTCGAGCGCCTGCGGGGCGCTCGAGGTGATCGTCGAGACCGCCTGCGAGGTCACGCGCGCGGTGTTCGTGGTCGTGTCGATCGTCATGTGCTCGTGCACGACGACCTTCTGGTGCGTGTCCTCGGAGGTGACGATGCCCTCGCCGCGCACCAGCTGCTTCACCAGATCGCGGCCGCGCTCGGGCGTCGAGACGGCGGCGACGGCCTCGGCCGCGGCCTCGACATCCGCGGCGAGCGCCTTCTCGCGCAGCCCCGTCCACGACTCGTCCTCCGGCTCCGGATCCCGCGTCGTCTCGGCGTCGGCCTTCGCCTTCGCGTCGGCGAGCTTCTTCGCGACGTCGGCGGTCTCGCGCTCCTGCTGCTCGGCCTCCGCCGCGCGCTTCGCGGCGAGCTTGGTCTTGAGCTCGGACGCCTCGGCGCGCAGGCGCGCATCCTCGGCGGCGGCGCGCAGCTCGGCGTCGTCGACGTTCGGCGGCACGAGGTCCGGCTTCGAGGCCGGGCGCGGGATCGCCGGCAGCACCGGCGGGACGGACGCGGTCCTGGCCCGCGCCACGGCGGGAGGCTTCGACGCCGTCTTCGTGCGCGGGATCGCGATCTCGCCGCTGGACTCCGTCTTCTTCGGGGGGGCCGGGATCACCGGCGGGACCGACGGTGTCTTCGCGCGCGCGACGACCGGCGCCGGATCCTTCGACGGCGTCTTCGCGCGCGCGACGACCGGCGCCGGATCCATCGACGGCGTGCTCGCGGGCGGATCGCTCGGTGGCTTCGTGCGGGTCGCGGCGGCCTTCTTCGACGGTGACTTCGTGCGCGCGATCGCGGGCTCCGGCCCCGTCGCGGTCGCGGGCGCGGGCGCGTCGTCGGCGGCGAGCACGACCTTCGGCTCGAGGCCGATGTCCTTCGCGAAGATGCGATCGCGCTTCTCGGTGTCCATCAGCGCCTCGAGGCGCTCGCGGTCCGCGGAGCGGGACGTGGTGGGCAGCTGGATCTCGCCCGAGGTGTGTGTGGCGGGCACGACGCCGGCGAGGGAGCCGACCTCCGCGCCGACGGTGCGCGGGACGAGCGCGCCCCAGTCGATGTCGGCCTTCGCGGCGGCCGGCGGCGCGATCGGCGCGGGCGTCTGGGCGCGGCGCTTCTTCTTGGAGCGCTTCTTCTGCTTGAGCTTCGGCGAGGTGCTGTCGCGGGTCGGCCCGCTCTCGAGCGCGGAGTGCGCGTTCTCGACCACCGGATCGCGATCCGCGCCGGTCAGCCACTCCTCGATCCCGAGCACGGCGCGCCAGGTCGCCTTCGGGCGCTTCGCGTCGCGGATGCGCAACAGGCCGACGTCGCACGCTCGCTGGGCGACGCGCAGCGTCTCGAACACGCGATACGGCGAGTCCTCGAGGACATCGGCCAGGACGCGGTGGCCGTCGAACAGCCGGAGCACCCCGTGGACCTCGGTCGGGACCTGCTTGCCGAGCGACGAGATCCGCGCGACGTCCTGCTCGAGGACCATGCCCGGCGAGAGCTGGCCGCTGGCGGCGCGCACGCCCTCGAGGAACCGCTCGGCGTCGGAGAACAGCTCCTCGGGCGACAGCGGGATCTGCTGGCGGCGGACGACGTCCTCGTGGTGGAACTCGAACCGCGCCTCGGTCCACAGGAGGAGCTGGTGGAACGCGGCCTGACCGTGGATCAGGCCGACCTGCGCCGACGTGACCTCGCCGTGGAAGAACCGGATCTCGCCGCGCCGCAGGCCGCGGATCAGCGTCAGCACGGCGCTCCGTCCGAGCGCGGACAGCGCGCGCACGAGGGTGAACACCCCCGTGGTCTCGGCCAGCGACCCGACGAGGTGCGCGCGACGCTCGGTGGGCACGCCCTTCAGGAGGCGGCCGATCGTCACCAGATCCCGGAGGAACGCGGGGTGGAGCACGACCTCGTCGGCGCCGGCGGCCTCGGCATCGGTCCGCCGTACGCCCTTTCCCGAGAACACGATCGGGACGTCGAGCTGGTTCTCCTCCAGCACCCGCCTGGTCGCGCGGAGGAGCTCCAGCGCGCGGCCATCGGCGCCACCGACGACGACCAGCCCGGTCGTGTCCCCTGGGAGCTCCGGCCGAGCGTCGGTCACCGCGGCGACCGCGACGGGGACGCCTTCCCGGGTGAAGCCGAGCTGGACCTGGCGGGCCGCCCGGTCATCCGGGTCCAGCACGATGACTTTCGAGGGTCCCGACATGCGGCCGAACGGACTTAGCAGTATAACGCTCGGCGTGGGGGCGGCCTAGTACACAAGCGCCCACGTCCCAGTGATCGTTCTCGAAATCCTCCACGGTTCCACGTCGCAGCGGGTGCATCGGCTGTTCGCCTCCGGAGCGGCCGACGGCACGGTCACGATCGGACGCTCTCCGCAGTCGACGATCACGTTCACCGACTTCCACCTGTCGGGCGACCACGCGCAGATCACCCAGATCGGCGACCACTACGTGTTCCGCGACCTGCGCTCGACCAACGGCTCGGCGATCGAGCGGGCGGGGCGGCGCATGCTCGTCGACGCCGCGGCCCGCTGGGAGGTCGCGCTCGCCGACGGCGACGTGCTGCTGCTCGGCAACCCGAGCGACCCGGTGCGGATCGCGGTCCGCATCGGCGACGAGATCGACGAGGACCTCGGCGACCGGCTGATCGCCTCGCGCTCGATCATGGATCTGCCCGCGGTGGCGGACTCGCTCGCGGGCCACCCCGACACGGCACTCCGCGTCTACAAGGCGTTGCAGCCCCTCGGTGCGCGGCTCGAGCCGAGCGAGGTCATCGAGGCCTCGGTCGCGGCGACGTTCGAGCTGCTCCCGCGCGCCACACACGTCGCGATCCTGCTGCGCTCCGACGCCGACAAGGACCGGTTCGCGCTCGCGGTGTCGCGCTCCGCCGCGAAGGCCGCCGGCCAGGAGGCACCGGTCGACACCGTGCGCGCGAGCCGCGCCGTGCTGCGCCGCGTGCTCGCCGACCGCGCTGCCGTGCTGACCGCGAACGCGCAGGAGGCGCTGTCCTCCGAGTCGATCCTCGGCGGCCAGATCCTGTCGATCCTCGCCGTGCCGCTGTGGCGCGGCGACGACATCATCGGCCTGATCCAGGCCGACAACCGCGCCTCGGCCGGCATGTTCCAGGAGGGCGATCTCGAGGTCGCCCTGTTGCTCGCCGCCCAGGCCTCGCTCGCGATCGACAACGCGACGCTCGTGCAGCGCCTGCGCATCGCCGAGGAGCGGGCGCGCGGCGAGAACGTGTACCTCAAGCGCAAGGAGCAGAAGATCAAGTTCGACAACATCATCGGCGAGTCGCCGGCGATGAAGGCGGTGCTCGCGCAGCTCGAGAAGGTGATCGACACGCGCGCGACGGTCTGCATCGAGGGCGAGACCGGCACCGGCAAGGAGCTGATCGCCGCGGCCGTGCACCACCAGTCGGGGCGCGCCGACAAGATGTTCGTCGCGCAGAACTGCGCGGCGCTGCCCGAGAACCTGCTCGAGAGCGAGCTGTTCGGCCACAAGCGCGGCGCGTTCACGAGCGCCGACAGCGACAAGAAGGGCCTGTTCGAGATCGCCGACGGCGGCACGCTGTTCCTCGACGAGATGGGCGAGATGCCGCTCACCCTGCAGGCCAAGCTCCTGCGCGTCCTCCAGGAGGGCACGATCCGCCCGGTCGGCGCGACCAGCGAGAAGCAGGTCGACGTCCGCATCATCTGCGCCACCAACCGCGATCTCGCGGCCGAGGTCGAGAAGGGCCGGTTCCGCCAGGACCTCTACTACCGGCTGATGGTGTTCCCGATCAAGCTACCGCCGCTCCGCGAGCGCCGCGAGGACATCCCGCTGCTCGCCGCGCACTTCCTCAAGCGCTACGCCGAGGAGTACCGCATGGAGCTGCCCGGCTTCACGCAGGACGCGCTCGACGCGCTCCAGTCGTACAACTGGCCCGGCAACATCCGCGAGCTCGAGAACGAGATCCAGCGCCTCGTGATCCAGGCCGAGCCCGGCCACTGGATCGAGATCACGGATCTGTCGCCTCGTCTCCGCAAGATCGAGGGCACCGTCACGCGCATCGCTCCGAAGCAGGGGACGCTGAAGGAGATGATGGAGCAGGTCGAGCGCTGGCTCATCACCGAGGCGCTGCGGGACCACGGCGGGAACAAGACGAAGACCGCGGTCACCCTCGGGATCACGCGCGAGGGTCTGCACAAGAAGCTGGCGAAGTTCGGGGTGTGAGGGGCGCGCCGTGGCGGCTCGACTGATCCCGCGCCTCGCGCTGCTGACCGTGATGTCGTGCGGTCCGTCCGTGAGTCAGCTGGTCGAGCGCGGGCAGTACGCCGAGGCCTGCAGCGCCACCGACTACACCTACTCGCGGGTGCTGGCCGACCGGCTCGCCGATCGATCGCAGGCGACGGTGACGGTGGCGCTGTGGTCGCCCGCCGACACGTATCGCGAGGCCGGCGTCGGCACGTCCCCCGCCCCGCACGGCGAGGGCTGGCACGTCTTCGTCGTCGAGCTCGTCCATCCGGTGGGCTCGCCGGTGGCGGAGATCGGGATCGACGGCGTCGCGCTTCGTGCGGATGGCTGGAAGAGCCGGTCCGGCGAGATCGGGTTCGGGGAGGCGTACGAGCAGCTGACCGGGACGACCTTTCAGCCGCCCAAGGGCCTCTCGCTCCGGGAGGTCGGCACGGCGGCGCGCGCCGCGATCTTGAACCCGGCCGAGCGCGACCGGCTCGTCGAGGCGTTCCGCATCGGCGGCGGCACCGTTGACCCCGATGGGGTGATCGCCGCAGAGCGGTTGGTCGACAACGCGGAGTCGACGTGCTTCGCGCCTCCGGGATCCGCCTGCCGTGCCGCCCGCGTGCTCGTGCCCGGTGCGGCGGCGACGACGAGCGCCGGGTTCGTGATCAGGCTGCGCTATCGGGTCCGCGACGCGAACGGTGCCCTGTGCGATCAGCGCGAGCAGATCGGGGTGCCGCTCGCCGCCGCGGGGTCGGACCTCGCGAGCCAGCTCGCCGCGGGGTTCCCGGGAGCGATCCCGCTCGGCACCTTGCGCGCCCGCGGCCGCGTCAGCGAAGCGCGCGCGGAGCCCTCGACGTTCGAAGGCGAGTGGTCGACCGTCACGCAGCCGTGACGTCGAGGCGCCGGCCCCGTCCGCGCGCCTACTTGCACCCTCGCGCCACGATCACGGCCCGGTTCGGCGGCGGATCTCGGCCCTCGTAGCTCCCGGGCACGTCGTGGTCGCTCGCGCCGACGATCGCCGGGGCGACGCATCGATCGACCAGCGCCTCGACGACCGCGTCGGCTCGCGCTCGCGCGAGGCCCGCCGGTTCGCGCGGCCAGGCATCGCCGATCACGATCAGTCTCACCCCCGTCGCGAGCTGCCGCGCATCGTTCGCGACCTGATCGAGCACCGCGTCGGCAGCCCGGGGGACGACCGCCGAGTCCATCGCGAAGACGATCTCGGGGTGCGGCGGATCCGGACAACCGTCGAGGTCCTGGTAGTCGAAGCCAGCCATGCACTCGACGGGCAGGGCCGGGCAGCGATCGTCGACATCGACGATCGCCTGCGGGGGCTGGAGCGGTCCGGGCGAGGGCGCGATCGCCTTCCGGGAGCAGCCCGTCGGCGTCGTCGACGCCGACGTGTTGGCGATCGGCGCTCCCCCCGGAGCTGCCCCTCGGCACGCAGCGACCACGAGCATCGAGATCGCGCATCGCATGCGACCGAGCGTGCCACGCACGGCCGCGCCGGCCAATCGCGTCTACACGCGGCGGATCGGATCGCCGACGCGGAGCGCGCCCTCGCGCTCGACCTTCGCGTACCAGCGTGACCAGCCGGGGTGCTTCGCGTGATCGATGCGCCGGAACTGCTGGTCGACGAAGTTGGCCGCGATCTGCTTGCACGGCTCGGTCGGCCGCGTGAGCTCGATGATCACGTGCTCGCCGAGGGCGAAGCGCTGGCCGACGGCGAGCGAGGCCCAGTCGGCCCCGCTGATCGTCACGTTCTCGCCCGCGCCGCCGGGCCAGATCGGGTGGCCCTCGGCCTGGAGCGCCGAGATGACCTCGAGCGAGTAGAGGCACAGCGCGCGCTCGGGGCCGCCGTGGATCTTCGGGTGCGCGTGGCCGTCGCCGGCGAGGCCGAGCTCGCCGCAGTGCGCCTCGCGCAGTGGCAGCTTCGGGACACCGCCCGGCGAGATGGCGAGCTGGAAGATGCGCATCGTCTCAGAGGTGATCGGGTAGCACGGGCTCGTGCTTGCCGTCGGCCTTCCACGCGACGAACGCGGGCAGGGCCTGGACGGCATCGACGTACGCGCGGAGCGTCGCGTCCATGTCGACGCCGTAGGTCGTGAAGCGGGTGGTGACCGGCGCGAACATCGCGTCCGCGATCGTGAACGCGCCGAACAAGAACGGGCCGCCGCTCTGCGCGAGCTGCTCGCGCCAGATCGTCTGGATGCGGCGCACGTCGGCCAGCGCCTCGGGCGTGTGGCCCTTGCCGGGGTAGTGGCCGTGCAGGTCCATGCCCATCGCGCTGCGCATCGCCGCGAAGCTCGAGTGCATCTCGGCGCTGATCGAGCGCGCGCGGGCGCGCTGGGCGCGGTCGTCGGGCCACAGCTTCGCGGCGGGGTAGAGCTCGTGGACGTACTCGCAGATCGCGAGCGAGTCCCAGATCACGAGGCCGTCGTGGTGCAGCACCGGGACGCGGCCCGTGGGGTTGACCGCGAGGATCTGCGCCCGGGTCTCCGGCTGATCGAGGATGATGACCTTGGTCTCGAACGGCTGGCCGGTGTGCGCGAGCGCGAGGTACGGCCGCAGCGACCACGACGAGTACCGCTTGCTGCCGACGTAGAGCGTTGGCGTCGTGAGCGTCATGCTGCGCGCGACTCTAGCGCGCGCGCCGCAGGAAGCGTGAACCAGAACCGCGAGCCGGACGTGTGAGGTGTGTTCTGCCAGGACTCGGTCAGACGTCGGCCGCGGGACGGGGCCGCGCCAGCCGATCGGTCAACCACGCGTCGAGCTCTGGCCAGTACGACATCGGGCACCACGCGAACCGCTCCCGCGCCTCGCGCGCGAGGTGATCGGCGAGGTCGTCGTCGCCGCGCGCTGCACGAACGCGCGCGAGCTTCGCGAGGAGCGCGGACGTGTGCTCGAGCTCCAGGGCGAGACGCTCGCAGCGATCGAGGACGTCCTCGTCGAGAGCGGCCTCGTGTGCTCGAGAATGGCGAACGTCAGATCGAGCGCGAGCCGCGAGATCTCGAAGATCGGCGAGCTGCCCTCCGGGACGACCATCGCATCCCGCACCGCGCGCGCTCGTCCGAGGTCCCCACCCCGCGCGCCCCCATCCGCGAGCCCGCTCTGGACTTGAAGGCGGAGCACGTGGTTCCGACCCGACAGTTCGATCACGCGCTCGAACAGCTGTTCGGCGCGGGGCAGGTCGCCGCGGCCGAACGCGACCCAGCCCAGCGTGGAGGCCGCGAGGATGGCGCGCGGTCCGCGTGTGGGCGGCGACAGCGCGTGGATCGCGGCCTCGGCTCCGTCGAGATCGCCGCGGAGCAGTTGCGAGTGCGCCGCGAGGTACGGCTGAACGCTCCGCTTTCCGGATCGGATCGCGATCAGACCGGCGACGCCGCCGACCACGGCCCCGAGTGGACCGTAGAGCGCCAGCCCGATGATCGCGCCCACCGTCGCGAACATCGCGGCGACCGTTCGTTCCAGTCGGCGCGTGCCGAGCTTGCCGAGCTCGCGTCCACCCGCATCGACCATCACGATCTCGCCCGGCCTCGCCTTTCGCGATGACTCGGCGACCGCGTAACCGTCGCGGGGACCGAGCTCCTCGGAGCTCATCAGGCCTCGTCGGCGTCGGGGATGCTCGTCGGCGCCGTGAACGGCGTTTCCGAGAGCTTCGCCATCGCGGTGGCGAGGTTCGCGACCTCGACCGACGGCGGCGCGTTGCGCTGGAGCATGAACGTGCAGGTCGCGCACGAGGTGACGACCATGCCGCCGCCGGCCTCGCGGACCTCGGCGAGCCGGCGCTTCGCCATCTGATCGGCGATCATCGGCATCGTCTTCGGGAGCAGGCCGCCGCCGCCGCAGCACTCGGTGTCGGACTTCGCCCACGAGAACTCCCGGAGCTCCGCGAGCTGCGACAGCGCGCGGCGCGGCGACTCGACGACCGCGTTGTAGCGCGCGTGGTAGCAGGGGTCGTGGTAGTAGACGCTCTTGCGCGTGAGCGGGCAGGCGAGGTTCTGCGCCGCGGGAGCGAGCACGTCGGCGAGCGAAACGATCTCGGCGCGGAGGTTCACGCCCTCGGCGGCGTACTGCGAGCGCATCGCATAGAGGCACGCGGAGCAGCCCATCGCGACCTTCTTGAAGCCGCGCAGCGAGGCGGCGACGCGGCCGGCGTGCCAGCGGAACAGATCCTTGTGGCCCGCCGCGAGCAGCGGGTAGCCGGCGCACGCCTGCGGTGCGTCGACGATCTTCACGCCCTCGAGGCCGACCCGCTCGAGCAGCGCGAGCGCGGCGGCGATGTCGGCGGCGCCCTTGTCGATCGCGTCGCACCCCGGCCAGAACCCGAGCTCGCCCTCGGTGGCGAGCTGGCCCGCGAACATCGTGTGGACCTGCGCCGAGAGCCGCTGCTCGCGGGCGCGGAACCGCTCGCTGTAGCCGGTCAGCGCCGGGTGGGGCACGCCGTGCTGGACGGCGGCCGCGCGCGCCGAGAGCAGCACGAGGCCCGGCTCGTTGCCGTGATCGCAGTACATCGTGCAGTGGCGGCACCCCGTGCAGGCCCACAGCGGATCGCTGGCCTCGGCCGTCCACGGCGCGCGCCCGAGCCGGAGCTGGTTCGCGCGGTCCATCTTGACCTGCGGGATGAACGTCTCGCGCCCGCTCGACGTCGAGACCGGGCACGCGTGCCGGCACATCTTCGGGCAGTACGTGCAGTAGTCGAGCTGCCTCGCGACCGCGCCGGCCGAGAACGGGTCCTTCGCCTGATCCTCGGACATCGGTCCGGGCATCATAACCGATAAGGTCAGTTCAGGCCGTCGACGCGCTCGCGGAGCTGCGAGAGGTCGCGCGCGATGCGCGGATTCGCGGGCTCGAGCACGGCGAGTCGCTCGAGCACGTCGAGCGAGCGCGGCAGGTCACCCTGACGGCCGTAGATGCCGGCGAGGTTGACGAGCATGCGCGACAGGATCTGGCGCTTGCTCGCCGCGGCGATCACGCTCGGCTCGAGCACGGCGTCGGGGTTCGTGGTCTTGCGGAGCAGCGCCTCGAGATCGGCGGGCGTCAGCGTACGGCCGGCCGAGAACGGATCGAGGAACAGCCAGGCGTCCTCGATCGCGACGCGCACGAGGAAGTGGCCGGGGAAGTTCACGCCCTGCGCGAGCACGCCGACGCGGCGCGCGACCTCGAGGTAGACGACCGACAGCGAGATCGGGATGCCGGTGCGGCGGTCGAGCACGTCGCACAGGAACGAGTTGCGCGGGTCGTAGTAGTCGTCGTGGTTGCCCGAGAAGCCGAGGTGATCGAACAGCCAGTCGCTGATCGCGCGTGCGCGGCCGATGCCGCTCGTCGCGCGCTCGACCTCGGGCGCGACGCGCTCCGCGATCGAGTCGAGCCGCGCGCGATACTGCGCGAGGTCTCGCTGCGGGTACTCCCACGCGCCGATCAGCAGGGCCGCTTGATCGAGCGGGAAGTCCTCCCTCGTGACCACATCGGTGAACACACCGAGGCCGTAGGTCGGCTCCATGGCTCTGGATAGTAACATCAGTCGTGATGCGCCGCGCTCACGATCTCGTCGGGGAAACCCGCATCGAGATAGGCGGCGGCACCCGCGTCGTCGTCGAGCGTCGCTCGGAAAAACGCGGTCACGTTGGCGGCGGCGATGTCGCGGCCGAGCACTGGATCGAGATAGGTGAACGGCTCGCCGTCGGTCTGCCGGAGGTCATCACCGCACCCGCGGCGGAACGCCGGGACGAGGCCGTCGAGATCGGACACCGACCAGTGACCGGCGTCCGCGACCTCGAGCTTCCACGCCCGGTTCGTCGCCGCGGCGAAGTTGTCGCGGATGAACTTGTTGCCGAACTCGGTGATCGAGTTGTCCTCGACGGCGACCAGGAACATCAGCGGCTCGCCGATCTCGGCGAGCTGGACGCCCGGGATCAGGGGATTCTCCATGGGCGCGGCGAGCGCGGCCGCGGCGGCGATCCGGTCGTCGAGCTGGGCGACCCGCCCGGCCGTCACGGCGCCGAACGAGTGGCCGAACACCCCGACGCGCGTGCGGTCGGCGGAGGCCAGGGCGGGATCCGCGAGATCGAGCGCGCGCTGGACGTCCGCGACGCGGACAGCGAGCTGCGCCGCGTCGAGCGACGCCTCGTTGCCATCGAGCATGTCCCACAGCGTGTCGGCCGTGTGATCGGGAGCGAGCACGACGAAGCCGTGGCTCGCGAGCCGGATCGCGGTCGACGCGTTCGACAGCCGCGTGCACGAGTGGCAGTGCGACGCGACGATCAGCGGGAACGCGCCGGCCGCGGGCGCGGCGTCGACCGCGACCTCGAGCGTGCGCGTCGGGCACGTGCCGACGCCGGCGAGCAGCCCCGCGTAGCGCGCGCGGCGCGGCTCGGCCTCGAGCGACTCGATCGCGACCGGCGCGGTCGCGGCGTCGGTCGGGTAGAACGCCTGCACCGTGAACACCTGTGACCCGCTCGTGACGTCGATTCGTCGCGTGGCGACGGCGTGGGCGCCCTGCTGCTCGACGGAGCGGTCCGGCTCCGTCGGAGATCCGCAGGACGCGATCAGGAACCCGAGCCAAACGCGATGGATCACGGGCCCACTATAGCGAAACGTTGTGTGCGATGATCACCTGTCCATGGCAGAGGAGCCTCGTCCAGGGATGATCGTTGGTGGGCGCTACGAGCTCATCGACGTCGCCGGCAAGGGCGGCATGGCGGATGTGTGGCGCGGCCGGGTGCGCGGTGACTCGGGGTTCGTGCGCGACGTCGCGATCAAGCAGATGCACCAGAACCTCGCGGTGCAGCCCCAGTACGTCGCGATGTTCGTCGAGGAGGCGCGCGTCGGCAGCTCGCTGCACTCGCCGAACGTCGCCGAGGTCCACGACTTCGTTCACGACCGCGGCAACTACTACATGATCCTCGAGTGGATCGAGGGTGTCGACCTCGGCAGCTGGGTCAAGTGGCACGTCAACAAGGGGGAGCAGACCCGCTGGGAGCTGGTCGCCGCCGTCGGCGTGGGCATCCTGCGCGGGCTCGCGGCCGCGCACGAGCGCGTCGGCCCCGACGGGCGTCCCGCGCCGATCGTCCACCGTGACGTGTCGCCGCACAACGTGCTGCTGACGACGCGCGGCATGGTGAAGCTGATCGACTTCGGCCTGGCGCTCGCGCCGGATCGCAAGCAGGAGCTGACCGAGCCGGGCATCGTGAAGGGCAAGATGAGCTACCTCGCGCCGGAGATCGTCGCGGGCGGACGCCCGGTGCCACCGTCGGATCAGTTCGCGTGCGGCTCGGTGCTGTGGGAGGCGCTGGTCGGCCGGAAGCTGTTCGACGGTGCGACCGACTACGAGGTCTACACGCGCCTGCGAGAGTGCATGGTGCAGCCGCTGCGGCCGCTGCGGCCCGACGTGCCGGCGGGGTTCGCGCAGATCATCAACCGCGCGCTGACCGCGGGCATCGACAACCGGTTCCCGTCGGCGCGCGAGATGGCGCGGCAGATCGGCACCGCGCTCAAGAAGGTGCAGCTGCGCAAGGACCTCCACAGCGTGCTCGCGCGCAGCGTGATGGACGCGCGCCAGCAGCTCGGGCTCGGGGCGCGGACCCAGGAGGCCTCGGAGGCGACCCCGATCGCGGAGATCATCGCGGAGGAGACGCCGAGGATCGAGGTGCCGGTGGAGAAGAAAACCGAGAAGCCGCGCGGACTTCGGCACTACCTGCCGTTCTTCGGCAGGAAGCGCGGTTAGGCGCGGAACATCGTTCCTCGGGATGGAACGCCGTCGGGGCATGAAGACCCTGACGATCGCGACCACCCTCCTCGCACTCACGTCGCTCTCCTCGCTGGCCAGCGCCGAGGACGCCCCCAAGCCGATCGCCGACCTCGAGCGGTTCGTCGGCACCTGGAAGGCGAGCGGCACGCTGACCATGGGCAAGGACACCGTGAAGGTGTCGGCCACCTGGGCATGCAAGCGCGTCTCCGCGAAGGCGGGCGTCGGCTGCACGCTCGAGCTCAAGGGCGTTCCGGGCCTGCCGGTCTACGGCGAGACCGACCTGTTCGGCTACGAGCCACACTCGAACACCTACCACTGGTTCGCCGTCACGAACGCGGGCGAGACCCACGACCATGTCGCGAAGGTCGCCGGCATCGACGAGCCGAAGCTCCAGTTCGTCTACACCGGCACGCAGGAAGGCAAGCCGTTCAAGGAGGTCATCGACCTCACGTTCGAGCCCGGCAACAAGGCGATGGCGCTGCGCGCGGAGACGTTCGTCGCCGGTGCGTCGACCAGCGTGTTCGACATGAAGGCGAAGAAGTGATGAGCGAGGAACGCGCAGAAGCAGTCGCGCGGCGGCTGATCGAGTTCCTCGAGACCGGCCAGGCACCGGCGGGGCTGTTCGCGCCCGACGTGTTCCTCGACTTCACCCCGCCGCTCTGGAGGATCCAGGCGCAGGGGATCGACGATGTGACGCGCGTGCGGCTCGCGGGGCATCCGGGCCGCGGCGAGGTGTCGGCGTGGCGGTGCGACGCGACGGCGCGCGGGTTCGTGCTCGAGTTCGAGGAGCGTTGGGTCGCCGATGGGCGGCCGTTGTACGCGCGCGAGCTCCTGCGCGCCGACCTCGAGGGCGATCGCATCACCGCGCTCAGCGTGTACTGCACGGGCGACTGGTCGGCGGAGCGTTGCGCGCAGCACGCGCGCGAGGTCCGTTTGCTGCGGCCGTGATGAGGCACAATGAAGCGATGCTGGTGGGACGGGATCGGGAGCTGAGCACGCTCGACGAGCTGCTGCGGCGTGCAGAGCTCGCCGACCGGCCGATCGCCGTGATCACCGGCGAGCCGGGCATCGGCAAGTCGCGGCTGCTCGACGCGCTCGCGCGCCGCGTGCAGACGCTCGGCGGGCGCGTCGCCTGGGGGCGCACGACGGAGGTCGGCATGACGCCGGCCTTCTGGCCGTGGCTGCAGATCCTCGGCGCGCTCGAGACCGCCGACGATCGGGCGCCGAGCCTCGGCGACGTCGACGATCGCGCGGTAGCCTCGACGCGGCTCGCGCGGTTCGCCGACGTCGCGGCGTTCCTCGCGCGGCGCGCGGCGACGGGCCCGATCGCGCTCCTGTTCGACGACCTGCACGCGGCGGATCCGTCGTCGATGCAGTTGCTCGAGCACGTGCTGCCACTGATCGGTGGCACGAAGCTCCTCGTCGCGATCGCGGCGCGCGACAGCGACGCGACGCCCGAGAACGCCGCGGCGCTCGGCCGGCTGTTGCGCCACGCGCGGCGGCTCCCGCTCGCACGGCTGACGCGCGCCGAGGTCGAGGCGCTGGTCGCCGGACGCGCGGATGCCGAGCGGGTGTTCGCGCAGTCGGAGGGCAATCCGCTGTTCGTCGAGGAGCTGGTCGCGGCCGGTACGGGCACACTCCCGGCGCTGTCGAGCGTGCGTGCCGTGATCCGCGATCGTGTCGCGCGGCTGCCCGCGGAGACGGGGGCGGCGCTCGTCGCTGCGGCCGTGCTCGGGCGCGATGTTCCGGGCCGCGCGCTCGCGGCGATGCTCGGCGGCGCGGAGGTCGGTGCGCGGCTCGCTCCGGCGCTGCGCCTCGGCATGATCGCGGAGCACGCGCCGGACCGGTTCCGGTTCTCGCACGCGCTGGTCGCCGAGGCGATCGTCGACGAGCTCGATCCGTCGGAGCGCTCGCGCCAGCACCTCGCGGCGGCGCAGGCTCTGCAGGCGCACGGCGGAGATGCCAGCGCGATCGCACATCACCTGCTCGCCGCGGGACACCTCGCGACCGGAGCCGCGGTCGAGGCGGCCGAGCGGGCCGCGCGCGATGCGTCGAGCCGGCTCGCCTTCGAGGACGCCGCGGAGCTGCTCGCGCGTG
>JAEUJX010000441.1 GCA_016794545.1 Myxococcales bacterium | reverse complement strand
GGCCGGACACCAGCATGCTGTTCGGGACCTGGGTCTCGACCCGGTAGTACAGCGACGTCGTGCCGGTCTCGAGCGAGCACGCGGTGCTGGTCTTGCGATAGCGCGGACCGGTGTAGGCGGCGCCGACGTGGTGGAGCGCGTAGCTGGTGCTGCACGTCGCGGCGTCCTTCGTCGACTCGTAGGCGTACGACGGCAGCGGCGGGGGCGAGCAGGACGCGGCACCGCGGTAGACGCTCATCAGCTTGATCGGAGTCGTGCAGGTGGACTCGGTGTAGAACGTCGTCACCGAGTACGCGTTCGGCATGCACACGATGCTGCCGTCGGGCTGGGTGGTCGGGAAGCACTCGCTCATGAGCATCTGGTCGAACAGCGCCGAGTCGCGCGCCCGGAGGCCCTCGGCGGTCGAGAAGTAGATCGGCTGGAGCCGCGTGCCGTCGCCCTTCTCGCGCGTGAGGGTCGCGAGCGTGACCGCGCTCCCGACGCCGTAGTACGTCGCGCCCTGCGTCGGCGGGAACGACATGCAGGCGCTCCCGGTGTCGTAGTAGAGCACCGTCGGCGAGAGCTGGACGCCGAGGTTGTAGAACGTCTCCTCGTCGTACGGGCAGTCGCCGAACTTCACGGCGAACTTGCTCTTGGTGCAGGTCGCGGTGATCTCGACGGCCGGCAGCGTGCACGCGGCATCGCGGAAGTCGCCGGCGTACGCGGCATCCTCCGGGATGCAGCGGCCGGTCGTCGCGCCCGCGGAGAGGTACTCCGGGTAGCAGTCGATGCCGAGCAGCGCGTCGTGGACGCGGTACGACAGCGGGTACCGGAGGCCGTCGGCGCTCTCGTAGAACCGCTGACCGAGGCGCCCGGTCGTCGCGGGTGCGGAGAGCGGCGTCTCGGCGAGCTCGGTGAGCGGGACCTCGGGGCCGAGGCTGTAGTAGTCGCTGGTCGTCGTGGTGATCGGCCCGGCGCACGAGCCGTCGGACTGCTTGAAGTAGTACTGCGTGGCCGCGACCTTGCTCATTCGCGGGAACAGGCGGGCGGGCGCCCCGTTGCACGCGGAGGCGTACTCGTAGTCGAGGAAGTACGCGGGCGGCGGCTTCTGCACGCTGCACGCCGCGTCGCGGTAGACCTGCCCGAGCCGCTGCGTGCACTGCGCGTTCGAGTAGACGATGTTCCCCGCGTCGGGCACGCAGTACGCCTTGCCGCCGAACCACTGCGTCGGCGTACAGTTCTCGTCGCGCTGGAGGTCGCGCACGCCGGCGAGCGTGCGGAGCCCGCCGAAATCGACGTAGCGGAGGCGCAGCCGTGCTCCGCTCGTCGCGCCCTCGTTGAGGTCCGGTCCGGCGTCGGGCGGGACCGGCGGCGCGTCGGGCTTGGCGGTGACGTCGCCGCACGCGGCGAGCGCGATCACCCACCCGAAGAGCCGACGAGATACGGCCGGAGCCGCGACCGGAGCCACGGCGGGAGAATATCGCCGATCAGCGATCGAGGCCGAGTAATTCCTGGGCTTCCGGGTCGGGCGGCCGGCAGACGATGCGGTCCGCCGTCGCCAGCTTCGCGTGGATCACGTCACACACCGGCGTGAACGAGGCCTTCTGGAACGCGCGGAGCGAGGCCTGGTTGTCCGCCGCGATCAGCGCCCACGACCGATACGTGTCGGTCGCGCGCAGCGCCTTCGTCATGTGCTCGAGCATCACCGGGCCGACGGCGCGGCCGCGGGCGGCGGGGGCGACGTACACGGAGTGGATGTACGCGTCGTACTTGGACATGCGCAGCGTGCGGCCGAGCTCCGGGGCCTCGATGGGACCGCGCGCCGCCCAGGCGATGCCCGCGGGCCGGATGCCGAGCGTCGCGAGCACGCACTGATCGCCGCGCCGCCACTGCTTGCGCGCGGTGACCTCGTCGACCGCGAGCTGCTCGAGCAGGTCGAGCCGGTGGGCCTCGTCGAGCTTGTCGTAGTCGGCCTCGGTGAACGAGCGCAGCTCGAGCCCCGGCGGCGCCTCGATGCCGCGCGTCCATAGCTGCCCGCGGTACAGGCAGAACCGGTCGTACTGCGCGACCCCCTTCGCGGCGCTGCGGATCTTGGTCCACGCCGCACGCGCCTGGGCGGCGGCGATCTGCGGGGTCTCGCGCGCCTTGCGGGCGCGGCGGCCGAGCGACGTCACGGTGCGCCCGACCGAGGCGGTCGTCGTCTGCGACCACACGCGCACCGCGAGCGCCTGCTGCTTCGAGGTCGGCAGCGACGGCAGCGTGTACTCGCCGGCGCCCGTCGTGACGTCGAGCGCCGAGCAGCCCCGCGCGCGAGCCGCGATGGCCTCGGCGTGGAGCAGGCGCGCCGACGCGCGCGGGCCGACCTGCGGATCGACCGCCATCGCGAGCACGACGGCGCGATCGCCGTCGTCGACGATCAGCGCGGCAGCGACCGCCTCGCCCTGCGCATCGTCGAGGCGCGCGAGGCGCACGAGGCCTCGCTTGCCGAGCTCGAGCGCCACCTCCTCGAGGAGCGCGGCGGCTTCCGGATCCGCGAGCGGGGACGGCTCGTCCCGCTCGCCCCACTCGAGTCGCGACAGGCGGCGCAGCGAGGACAGTCCCTTGCGGAGCGCGGGCAGATCGTCGCCGAACGTGGTCACGACGCCCGTGCCGTCGGTCGCCTCGACCGGCGCGAGTGCGAGGGCGATGCGCGCGGCGCCGCCGGCCGACGGTGCGCTCTCGACCGTGAACCCCGCGGGCGCGAGGCGCTGCACGAGGTTCGCGCGCGTGCGCGACGGATCCGCGAGCGGCTCGAGGTCGAGCAGATCCCACGTCGCCGCCTCGTCGATCAGCGTGCGCGCGAACGCCGCGCCCGCCCGATCCTCCCAGCCCGGGGCCGCGAGCACGTCGAGCGACGGCGGCCGCGGTCCGGCATCGCCGATCATGCGCAGCTCGCGGGTGTCGAGCAGCGCGACCTTCACCGTGCGGCGGTAGAGCGGCGCGATCGCGATGATCTGGCCGGCCTCCGGCTCGCCCGCGGAGACGCGACCCACGAGCACGTGCAGCTCGGCCGCGAGCGTGTTGTGGTATGCGTGCCACCACGGCAGCAGCCAGTCCGGTCCGCGGAACAGAGCGCCCGCGCCGGTCCCCGCGAGCGAACGCCACTCGGCGTCGAGAGCCCGAAGCGCCGGAAGGTCGCGCACCACGGAGACATCGATCGCCATGCGCTTCGCGACGGTACCATGTCGCGTGATGCCCCGCGCGTTGCCAACGGCAACGCGGAGCGCGGCCGGATCCGCTGAAATCGGCTCCATACCCGGGGTACTGCATGCCAGGTGCCCACCGGCCTGACAATCAGCCGGTCCCGCAGGTCAGACCGCCATCACCTGCTAGCAATGCTGGGCACGCTCAGCCGAGCTTGCGCTTGAGCTCGGCGATGTCCGCCTCGCAGCGATCGACCCGCGCCTCCAGCTTGCGGCGGCCCTTCATCGCCTGCGCGACATCCTTCATCACGCCGTGCACGGCGACCAGCTCCGTGTGAACCGCACCCATCTCGACACGCATCCCGCCCATCTCGGCGTTCAGTTGCGCGAGCTGCCGATCTTGTCCGTCGAGACGCTCGACGACGACATCAAGTCGCTCGTTCGTGCGCTCGAGGCGCTCGTTTGTCTGCTTAGCCTGCTCGCGGATCTCGATCAGTACGCGAAGCGTCAGGTCGTCGGATGCCATCGGCACACGCCCATTCTAGCGGGTTGGTGTGAACGACGAACTGCATAGTGAGTGCCGGTCCAATCTATCGGAATCACTGGGTCGCTTGTCCGAAATGTCCGAGCACCGGCCGACGGCGGCCGAGGACCGGACGAGACCGGACACTCACGCGCGCCGGAGGACGTGCGCGAAGAAGCCGTCGGTGCCGTGGGTGTGCGGGGCGACGGTGAACGACGCGCCGCGCGCGAGCTCGGGGCGCGCGATCGGGACCGTGTGGAGCTCGGGGCGCTTCGCGGTGAGCGCGGCGACCACGTCCTCGTTCTCGATGCGGAGGAGCGTGCAGGTCGCGTAGACGAGCCGGCCGCCGGGCGCGAGCAGGGCCTGCGCGCCATCGAGGATTTCGAGCTGGCGGGCCGCGAACGTCGCGAGGTCGGCCTCGCGCAGGCGCCAGCGCGCCTCGGGATTCCGGCGCAGGGCGCCGAGGCCGGAGCACGGGGCGTCGACGAACACGACGTCGCACGTGCCGCGCACGGCGTCGAGCTCGCGCGGCCAGCGGCCGTCGTCGAGGTGGAGCGCCTGGTGGTTGGAGACCTTCGCGCGGCGGGCGCGGCGGCGCAGCTCGTCGAGCTTCTTGTCGTCGACGTCGCTCGCGAGGATGCGGCCGCGGTTGGACAGGCGCGCGGCGATCGCGAGCGTCTTGCCGCCGGCGCCCGCGCACAGATCGACGACGAGCGGCCTGGGCGGCGCGCCGTCGAGCGCCAGGTCGGCGAGCAGCTGGCTGCCCTCGTCCTGCGCCTCGAGCGCGCCGTTCTTGAACGCCTCCAGCGCGAACAGGTTCGTCCGCGTCTCGACGTGGAGCGCGGTGTCGCACCACTTCCCGGGCGTGGAGACCAGCTTCGCGGCGGCGAGCTCGTCGCGCAACGCGTCGCGCGTGGTGACGAGGAGGTTCGCGCGCACCGTCATCGGCGCGCGCTCGTTCAGCGCCTTGGCGAGCGCTTCCGCCTCGTCGCCCCAGTCGGCGACGAAGCGCGCCGCGAGCCAGTCGGGCAGGGAGGCCGAGAGCGCGAGGCGCTTCGTGCGATCGCGCTCGCCCGCGATCGCATCGTCGATGCCGGCGACGGCGCTCCAGTCGAGGCCGGTCTCGAGCTTCGCGGCGCGCGCGGGCTCGATCAGCTTCTCGAGCACGAGCAGCGCGAGCAGGCGCTCGAGGTCCTTCGGAGGCTTCGTCGTCTTGCGCGCGCGGGCCAGCGCCGCATCGACGCGGCGCAGGTGCCGCACGAGGCCGAACAGCACCTCGCCGACGAACCGCCGCTCGTGCGCGCCGAGCCAGGTCTCCTTGCGGAAGGTCTGGGCGAGCCGATCGGTGACGAACCCCCAGTCCATGCGGGTCCGCTGCCACAGCTCGAGGACGAGCGCGCGCAGCCGGCCACCGTCGGCGACCGCGGCGGCGAGCTGCTGCTCCGTCACGACAGGGACCGGTAGTCCTCGAGGATCAGGAACAGCGGCACCAGCGCGTGTTGGCCGAGCTGGCGCACCATCTGGAGCGCATCGCCGATCTTGTCGAGCCGCTCCTTGTTCTTCTCCACGTAGTCGGGAGACGTCGCGATCTTCGCGACCGCGCGCTGGCGGATGCCGGCGGCCTCCTTCTCCAGCGACGAGACGAACCGCCGCTCCCAGCCGTTCGCCGGGATCTGCGCCGCGAGCAGCTCGTCGAACGCGTCGACGTGGAGGTCGCGGCCGACGCGGTGGAAGGCCGGCGCCGCGGCGTCGAGCTTGCCCTTGATGTCCTTCACGGCCGACAGCAGCGCGAACGCCTCGCGCAGCAGCGGCGCGCGCGCGAGCGCGTGCGCGACATCGAGACCGAAGCCCTTGCTGACTTGCTCCTGGACGCGCGCGTCGTACGCGGCCTTCGCCGTCGGATCGAGCGCCGCGACGAGCGCGTCGGCGGCCGCGTCGAACTGCGGCCTGGTCTTCGCCACCTCGTCGGGCGTAAGCTTCCAGGTCGACTCGTTCCAGCTCCACCAGCGGAGCAGGCTGCGATGGACCTCCTCGAACGCGAGCAGCGCCGCGTACTGGTCCGCGGTCGCGATGTTGTAGTCGAGGCCGTGGACCGCCGCGCGGAACGCGCGGCCGCCGAGCAGCTCGTCGATCATGAAGTACCGGACGACCAGGTCCTCCATGGTCGCGTTGGTCTCCTTGCACAGCGGGATGAGCAGCGTGCAGCCCGCCTGGTTGATCACCGCGTTGGTGATCACCGTCGCGATGATCTCGCGGCGCAGCAGGTGCTTCGAGACCTCCTTCGGGTACTTCTCCGCGGCCTTCGGCGGGAAGTACGACGCGAGATACGGTTCGAACAGCGGCAGGTCGGGGACCTTCGACGCGAGCACGCGGCCGTAGAGGTCGTTCTTCGTGTGGGCGACGAGGACGGCCAGCAGGTTCCGCGGCAGGCCCTTCCCGGTGCGGATCCAGCTCTTCAGCTCGTCGTCCGCGGGGAAGTGCTCGGCGCGGCGCGACAGTCCGTGCTTCTCGAGGTACGCGAGCACGTCGAGGAACACGTCGCCGTGCTTCTTCGTGCGCACCGACTCCATCGAGAGCAGCGCCGACTGCAGGTAGTTGTCGAGCACGCAGGCGGCGCCGACATCCGGCTCGAGCTCGCGGAGGAACTTGTCGCGCGCGTCGCGCGGCAGAGCGCCCGAGGTCATGAGCGGCGACAGCAGGATCTTGAGGTTGACTTCGTGATCGCTGCAGTCGACGCCGGCCGAGTTGTCGATCGCGTCGGTGTTGTGCCGCCCGCCGTGCAGGCCGTACTCGGTGCGGCCGCGCTGCGTGATCGCGAGGTTCGCGCCCTCGCCGATCACCTTCGCCTTGAGGTCGCTCGCGTTGATGCGGACGTTGTCGTTGACCTTGTCGCCGACCTCGCCGTGCGTCTCGGTCGACGCCTTGACGTACGTGCCGATGCCGCCGAACCACATGAGGTCGACGTCGAGCGCGAGGATCGCGCGCACGATGTCGGGGCCCGTGACGATCTTCGCGGTCAGGCCGAGGAGCTGCGCCGCCTCCGGCGACAGCTTGATCTCCTTCGCCGCGCGCTCGTAGATGCCGCCGCCCTTGCTGAGCAGCTTCGCGTTGTAGTCGCTCCACTGCGTGCCGGGCGTCGTGAACAGCCGCTTGCGCTCCGCGTAGGCGACAGCCGCGTCGGGCGTGGGGTCGATGAACACGTGCTTGTGGTTGAACGCCGCGACCAGCTTCATCTGGTCGTTCAGCAGCATGCCGTTGCCGAACACGTCGCCCGCCATGTCGCCGACGCCGGCGACGCGGATCGACGTCTTGCGGATGTCGATGCCCATCTCGCGGAAGTGGCGCTCGACGTTCGTCCAGCCGCCCCGCGACGTGATGCCCATGACCTTGTGGTCGTAGCCGGCGCTGCCGCCCGACGCGAACGCATCGTCGAGCCAGAACTTGTAGCGCAGCGAGATGCCGTTCGCGGTGTCCGACAGGTGCGCGGTGCCCTTGTCGGCGGCGACGACCAGGTACGGATCGTCCTCGTCGTACCGCACGACGCCGGGCGGCGGCACGACCGTCGTCCCGACGTAGTTGTCGGTGACGTCGAGCAGCCCGGCGATGAACACCTCGTACTGCGCGCGCGCCTCCTCGCGGGTCGGCTGCGCCTTGCGCGTGACGAACCCGCCCTTCGCGCCCTGCGGCACGATGATCACGTTCTTCAGCGCCTGCGTGCGCTGGAGGCCGAGCACCTCGGTGCGGAAGTCATCCGCGCGATCCGAGTGGCGCAGCCCACCGCGCGCGACCTTGCCGCCGCGCAGGTGGATGCCCTCGACGCCCGGCGCGTGCACGTAGATCTCGTACAGCGGGCACGGCCGCGGCATGTGCTCGACGAGCCCGCTCGCGACCTTGATGGAGATGGTGTCGCCGCGGCCGGGACGGTAGTAGTTGGTCCGCTGCGTCGCCTCCATCAGGTCCATGATGTAGCGGAGGATCAAGTCCTCCTGGATCACGGTGACCTTCTGCAGTAGCTCCTCGTACTTGTACGAGAGGACCGGCAACAGCTTGTCGGCACGCTCGTGCGCGGTCTCCTTGCGCGTCGTCGAGAACTTGGTCTCGAAGTACTCGACGAGCAGCGAGGCGCACTGCGGGTGCTTGAGCAGGGCGTCGTCGGTGGTCGTCGTGCCGAAGCCCGAGAACACCTGGACGAAGTAGTTGCGGTACGTGATGAGCAGATCGATCTGCTTCCAGTCGAGGCCGGCGAGATAGCCGAGGCCGAGCAGCCGGTCGTCGAGCAGCTGGCCGACGAGCACGCGCTGCATGATCTGGCCGAGGCGCTCGAGCGTGGCGTCGTCCTCGATCTTGCGGCCGTCCGCGCCCGAGACCTCGAACGTCGTCACGTAGACGTCCGGGCCCTGGCCAGGCTCGAGGCGCTCGGCGAGGCGGCTCGTCGTGCGCAGCGCCATGCGGTGCAGCGACGGAACCACGTCGTTGAGCAGCAGCTCCTTGCGCGACACGATGCGCAGCGACGTGTGGCGCGCGGCGCCGTGACCGACGACGACGAGCGCGACGCGCAGCCCTTCGGTCTCGTCGAGCTTCTCCATGAGCCCGATGTCGAGCAGCGCGATGTCGGGATCGAGCGTGCCCTTGTACGACTCCGGGAACCGGCTGCCGTAGCGCGTCCAGATCTCCTGCGCGCTCGCGGTGGTCGCGAGGTAGATCGCGCTGCGCGAGTGCGCGCCGCTCTCGTTGCGGCCGCGGTACCGCTTGAAGATCAGCGCGCGCAGGTGATCGTCCCAACCTTCGAGCAGGTGCTCGAGGTCCTCGGACAGCTTCTCGAGATCCGCGTCGGTGACGTTCGGGCGGTACTTGCCGACCGTGAAGTGCAGGCGGATCGGCGACTCGTCGTCGGTCTCCTGGCGGTACTCGCGCAGCTGCGGCACCCCGAGGAACTGCCGGATCTCCTGGCTGACCTCCTCGCGGAGCGCCTCCGAGAACCGCATGCGCGGGACCACGCAGACCACGGTGATGCGGCGGCCGCTGGGGCGGCGCCACACGAACACCTTCGCCTGATCGCGGCTCTCGGCGACGCGGAACTGCTCGGCGACGTTCCGGATCTCGTCGATGTTCCAGTAGAACAAGTCCTCGACGGGCAGCGAGTCGAGGATCGCGACGCTCTTGGTATACGCGTAGCTGCCGGGCGCGTCCTCGAGCCCGCGCAGCACCTCCTTGATGCGCTTGCCGACGATCGGCACGCGGCGGTTCGCCTGCTTGACCGCCTTGGTCGACTGCTGGCCGATGAACACGTGCTCGCCCACGGCCTTGCCGTCGGCCCCGAGCTCCTGCACGCCGAAGTAGCGGACCTGCGCGACCGAGCGCACGACCGTCATGAAGTCGGTGCGGTAGTACGAGTAGACCTCGTTGCGGCTCTTCCGCGTCGCGACGATCTCGCCGATCACCTCCTCGAGGTGCTTCCGCTCGGCGGCGAACAGGCCCAGGCCGCGCTCGGCGTGGCGCTGGCCGTTGCCGTTGCCGTTCGACCCCTTCGCGTACGGGAACCACGCGTAGCCGAGCAGGATGAAGTTGTCGTCCTTCAGCCAGTCGATCAGCTCGACGGCCTCGTTGGCCTCGATCTCCCGCGTGTCCATCGTCTTCATCTCGGCGGTCGACGTGCGCGAGATGATCGGCAGCGTCTGCGACTCGCGCGGCGACGGCGCGGACGGATCGCGACCGCCGATCGTGCAGAGCAGCGTGCGGACCTCGTCGAGGCGCTGCATCATCGGGAACCGGTCCTTGTTGACCTGCAGCGTGCGTTCGAGCCGCTCCTCGAGGTCCTTCGCGAGGGCCTCGCGCTTGTCGGGCGCGATCTGCGAGACCTGCAAGTAGACCTGCGAGATCTTGGTGCCGCGCGACTGATCGATGCCGGTGATCTGGCCGTGATCCGTGACCACGCCGTGGATCGGGTGCAGCACGAAGTGGAGCTGGAGTCCCATCTGGCGCAGGAACGACTTGATCGTGCGGATGATGAACGCGGCGTCCGGCAGCCGCGTCTCGATCACGGTCCACGGGTGCTCGTCCGCGAGCAGCGTGGTCTCCGGATCGTGGATCGTGACCTTCACGGTCCGCGCGAAGTCGTCCTCGAGGAACGCGAAGCGCTCCATCACGAACGCGAGCAGCTGGTGAGGCTCGACCTCGCTCAGGATCTCGGGGGGAATCGCGCGGCAGTACGCGCGGATGTACGACTCGAGCCGGTCGCGGTGCGACTCCTTGACCGACTGATGGGCGAGTGACAGGACCTGCCTGACGACCTCAGCTTGCATGTTGGCGCGCACCCTACCAAATGCTCGCCAAGAGACCCATTCAACGAATGGGCGATCTTGCGCCGCGCCGCGTCACCTTCTCTAATACTTGCGAATGCTTCGCGCCGCCCTCTCGACCGCCCGGCTCGCGCGCTGGCTCGGTCCCTGGGCCGACCCCGTGCGTGCGCCCAGCACCGTCACGGAGGAGGCGTGGATCGACTCCGAGCGGACCTCGGCGGCGCTGCGCCTCCCGGCCGAGCCGGGTCGTGCGCCCGGTGCGATTCGCGTGCGGCTGTACCGGCCGCGCGGGGCGCCGCGAGCGACCTACCTGATCGCGCCCGGCCTGCATTATGCCGGACCGGACGATCCGCGGATGGATCGGTTCTGTCGGGTCCTCGCGGCGGCGGGGCACCTCGTGGTGGCGCCGTTCGTGCCCTCGTACCTCGCGCTCACGCCGGACGCCGCGGCGATCGCCGACTTCGAGACCGTGTTCCTCGCGCTCCCGCGGTGGTCGTCGCAGAAGCCCGTCGTGTTCTCGGTCTCGTTCGGTTCGCTGCTCGCGTTCGCGCTCGCCGCGAAGCACGGCGACGCGATCGAGCGGCTCGTCATCTTCGGCGGCTACGCCGACTTTCACGAGACGCTGCGGTTCTGCCTGACCGGCGCCGTCGCCTCCGGCCGCGCGGCGCCGCGCGACCCGCTGAACCAGCCGGTCGTGCTGATGAACCTCCTCGCGCACCTCGATCCCCCGTGCGCCGATCCGGAGGCGGTCTCCGCCGCCTGGCGCGCGTA
>JAEUJX010000360.1 GCA_016794545.1 Myxococcales bacterium | reverse complement strand
TCGCCGTCTCGTCGAACGTGTGCACCGCGAAGCTGGTCGAGCCGCTCGGCGACAAGCTCGCGGAGTCCTTCCGGCGCTATCACCTCGCCGCCCCCGCGCACCTCGACACGCGCACGCTCGAGGGCGCCTCGGTCGCGATGGGCGAAGGCGTGAAGGTCTCCGCGCTCGAGCTCGCCGCGGCGTACACCGCCCTCGCCGACGACGGGATGTTCCACGCCGTCGGCAGCGCGGCCGGCGTCCGGGTGATGCCCGCCGACACCGCCCGCACGATCCGCGCGCTGATGGAGCGCGTCGTCACCGACGCCGACGGCACCGGACGCGCCGCGCGCCTCGACGGTGTCCGCGTCGCGGGCAAGACCGGCACCGCGCGATCGCGCGCCGGAGCGGACCGCGGTCACTACGCGAGCTTCGTCGGCATCGTCCCCGCCGACGCGCCGCGCTTCATCGTCCTCGTCGCCCTCGACGGTGTCGACGGCTCCGGTGGCACCGTCGCCGCGCCCGTCGCCGCGACGATCGCCAGCCGCGCCCTCGCCCGCTAACGCGAACGCGGACCCACACCTCGCCACCGGGTGATCTCGTCGGGATCGGTCCGCACCGGCCGGACCATTCGGGTCCCCTGGATCCGGCTAAACGCGCGGGTACTCGCGATTCCAGTGGGTTGGCCGATCACGCAACTCCTGGCGCGACCGGTCGCCATGATCAGCGGCGCCGCCGTCTCGGCTGTCATCGCTTCGAACAAGAACCGCAGCCGCTGATCTCGATCATCATTGTTGCGTCGCTCGGGCCAGTGCCGACCACCTCGCAGGAAGGCTCGTGATGGGAAACGATCGACTCCCGATCTTTTCCGCGTGACAGATTCGACGCGACTCCTTACGGTTGATCCAGCGACTCGGATCGAAACGCACACCGAAAGGAGGAGCGTGAAAGCAACGACTCGAGTACGAGCTGGTCCTTAGCTCACCGAGACAGAGGCGCTTCAGAGCCTGCGGAAAAGCGCCCGCGCCACGAAACGGCACTCCTCGCGCGAGCGAGGTTCGCAAAGCCACGGGACTCTTCGAGTCAGCCGAGCTACCGACGGAGGTTGCGTGTTCCACGCCAGAGACGATCCGTAGACAGGCAGTTTGTGTCGAGGGGACCGCCCGATGGGTGGTGACGATGAGGAGCGATGATCGTGCGATTCTACGCCCCGGTTCTGCCGGCTTAACACGTTCACATCGGCCACCCGCCGCGACCGCTCTCGAGAACGAACAAAACTAGCTGGGTCCCCTGCGTCGCGTCGCGCGGCCAGGGGACTTGGTGTTTTCGGGTGGTTCACTTCGGCTTGCTGCCCGCGTCGACGATGACCAGCTTCGCGGGCACGAGGTGCTTCTTCGCGACGCGCTCGAGGTCAGCGGTGGTGACGGCGGCGATCTTGGCGCGCAGCGCGGCGGTCTCCTTGGTCGTGCGGCCGAGGTACGACTGGGTCGCGAGCATGCTCGTGACGTAGCTGTCGTTCGACAGGTTCGTGTCCTGGGCCTTGAGCCACGCCTCCTTCGCGCGCGCCAGCTCGGCGTCGGTGACCTTGCCGGCCGCCATCTTCGTGATCTCGTCGAGCAGCGAGGCCTTCGCCTTCGCGAGGTTCTGCGGCGCGACGATCGCGTACGCGCCGAAGCTCCCCACCTCGTCGAGCGCGCTCGCGTCGGTCCAGGCACCCGCACCGTACGACAGGCCCTCGCCCTCGCGGAGCCGCATCCAGATCCGCGCGCCGGTGTCTCCGCCGAGGATCTGGCCGACCATCGCCCACGCCGGGTAGTCGGGGTCGGTGTCCCTCATCGGCAGGTCGTGCATGATCGCGAGCTGGGTCATCTCCTTGTCCTTGATCTCGACGCTCTTCGAGGCGCCCGGCACGCCGAACACCTTCGACTCGAGCCGCTTGTAGGGAGCCTTCGAGATCCACGCCGCGAACAACGTCTCGACCTGCACCGCGAGCGCCGCGGCGTCGAAGTCACCGACGACGGAGAGCTCGCCGTGCCCCGCGCCGACGAACTGCCTGTAGAACGCCTTGATGTCGGAGGCCTTGACCGCCTTCACCGCGTCGATCTGCTCCTGGACGCTCATCGAGTGGCGCGGATCGCCTTTCGGCCACTTGCTCGTGAGCTGCGACAGCGTGACCCACGCGACGACCTGCGGGTCCTGGAGCTGCTGCTCGAGGGCGGCGAGCTGCTCCTGTCTCACGAGCTCGAGCTCCTTCTCGGGGAAGCTCGGCGACTGCAGCATCTCGGCCGCGAGGGCGAGCGCCGCCGGCAGCTTGTCGCGGAACGTCTCGATCCGCACCGTGTAGCCGCTCGCGCCGCCTCCGATCGAGATCTGGCTCTTCAGCGCGTTCTCGGCGTCCTGCAGCTCCTGGTAGCTCTTCTTCGTCGTCCCGCGCTGGAGCAGCGCCGCCGCCAGGTCCGCGACGACCGCCTTGTTCTGCAGCGTCTTCTCGTCCCCCCAGTGCAGCGCGAGCCGCAGCTCGACCTTCCCGCCGCGCGTCTTCTTCGGCAGGAGCGTCGCCTTGATGCCGCCCTTCAGCTCCCTGCGCGTGGTCCGGGCCTCGATGTTGTCGAGCGTCGCCGCGAACACCTCGCCCTGCTCCTTCACGTCGCCGCCCTCGATGCCCTTCACGACCGTCGTGACGTCGGGTGTCTCGGTCAGCGGCGCGCGGTCGGCGTCCTTGGTCGGGATGAAGCGGCCGCTCGTGCGGTTGCTCTGCTTGAAGAACGCCTTCGCGACGCGCTGCACGTCGGCGGCGGTCACCTTCATGACGCGATCGCGGTAGGCGAATAGCGTGCGCCAGTCGCCGAGTGCGGCGAACTCGGAGAGCTCGACCGCGATCAGCTGGCTGTCCGCCATCGCGAGCTCGAGGTCCTTGAGCGTCGCGACCTTCCAGCGCTCGACCTCCTTGGCGTCGATCGTGCCGGCGCCGAGCCCCTCGATCTCCTTCTTCATCACGTCCTCGACCTTGTCGACGTTCTTGCCGTCGCGGACCTCGGCCATCACGACCGCGAGGTAGGGGTCGCGGAACATCGTCTGGCTCGCGCCGACCTCCGCCGCGAGCTTGGTCTCGACCAGCTTCTTGTAGAGGCGTCCCGACGGCTCGCGATCGAGCAGGTCGAGCGCCGCCTGTACCGCCGGGTAGTCCGGCGAGGCCGCGCCGACGGTGTGGTACGCGAGGCCGACGGCGTGGATGTCGCCGTTGCGCCGCAGCGTCACGCTGCGCTCTCCGTCCTGCACCGGCTCGACGGTGTACGACGGCTGGAGTGTCCGCGAGGGCTTCGGCAGCGGGCCGTAGAACTTCTCGATGCTCGCGAGCGCGCGGGCCTTGTCGAACTTGCCCGCGACGATCAGCACCGCGTTGTCGGGCTGGTAGTACTTCTCGTAGAACGCGCGCAGCGCCGGCACCGGCACGCGCTCGATGTCCGCGCGCGACCCGATCGTGCTCTTGCCGTAGTTGTGCCAGAGGTACGCCGTCGAGACGATGCGCTCCTCGAGGATCGCGAGCGGCTCGTTCTCGCCCATCTCGAACTCGTTGCGCACGACGGAGAACTCGGTCTTCAGGTCGTCCGGCGAGATCGTCGCGTTGATCATGCGGTCCGCCTCGAGGTCGAGCGCGAAGTCGAGGTTCTCCTGCGAGGCCGGCAGCGTCTCGTAGTAGTTCGTGCGATCGGTCCACGTCGTGCCGTTCGCCTGGCCGCCGCGTTCGTCGAGCAGCTTCAGCACGTTCCGGTGCCGCGGCGAGCCCTTGAACATCATGTGCTCGAGCAGGTGCGCCATGCCGGTCTCGCCGTAACCCTCGACGCGGGAGCCGACGAGGTACGTGATGTTGACGGTCACCGTCGACTGCGTCGGATCGGGAAACAGCAGCACCTGCATGCCGTTGTCCATGCGGTACTCGGTGATCCCCTCGACCGTGCGCACCTCGTGCAGCTTCGCGAGGGTCTTCGGCGCCGGCTCCTTCATCGGATCGGTGCCGGCCGTCAGCACCTGCGGCTCCATGGTCACCGTCGTGGCAGCGGGAGCGGGCACGGTCGCGGCCGGCTTCGCGCCTCCGCACGCGGCGGCCAGCACACACAAGGCGATTCCGTAGCGCATGACCCGCGGCGTACCACGGGATCTCGCGCTAGTGGTACGGGTCGAACCGGGCCTTCGATCGCTTGTTCGCGTTCAAGCGGCGCAGCTCGTCGTCGGTGTACGCGGCCGCGCCGGTCAGCTTGGTCTGGACCCACCGCGCGAGGAGTGCCCGCGCCTGCTCGCCACCCTCCACGAGCTCCTGCTCGCCGGTCTCGGCGCAGTCGTCCCACAGCTCGAACACGGCCTGCTTCCGCGCCGCGACGTCGCCCGACACCCGCCACAGCCGCTCGAGGTTCACCTGCATCAGCTGTGCGGACCGGGCGAGCTGCTCCTTGCGATATCGCTTCCCGACGATCACCCGCTGCTCGCGCGTACGATCGAGATACGCGAGCTTCTCCGCCGAGTACGGATCGTCGCCGGCCATGCGCATCGCCCAGTCGGTCGCGTCGAACGAGCCGACGAGCCCGTGCACCTGGAGGTTCGGCTTGTCCGAGAGATCGACGGTCCCGTCGCGGTTCACGCGCGCCGCGAACGTGGTCTTGTCGCTCGTGAACGTGCCGTCCTTCTGCTCCTTCAGCTCCTGATCGCGCATCGCCTCGCGCGCGGCGACCACGCCCTGGAGATCGCCACGCGCCTTCGCGATCTCGTAATCGTACTTCGCGCGGTTGCCCGGATAGTCGGGGAGCGGGCCCGCGGGGGGCAGATCGATCGCGGACTCGGCCAGCTGCTCCGCGGTCGAGCGCACCTGCGGCCCGGTGCGCATCGCGAGCGTCGGCTGCTTCGCCGGCGGCACCGGCGCGACCACCACCGGCGGCGGCTCTGCGGGCCCCGGCGGCGGCTCGGTCACGCCAGCCGTGGCCGAGGCGGCGATCCGCGTCGTGCCGCGCCGCGCCGTGGGCTGTGCCGTCGCGGCATCGACCGTGGCGTCCGCACCACGCTCCGGCGGCGGTGCCACCGTCGGCGCCGGCTCGACGACGTCGACGATCACGAGCTCCGCCTCGCGCGGCGGGGCCTCGATCGTGATCACCGGCCGGGTCGTAAGGGCGGACGACGGCTCGGATTTTGGCGTGCTCAGCACGAACGCGAGCGCCGCCCCGTGAACCACGAGCGAGATCGCGGCGGTCACGCCGAGCGTGCGCACGCGGATAGGACTCGCCACGGGCGAGGACCGTTGCAACCCGCGGCCCAGGGAGCCGGGAGCCGAGCCGTCAGAACTCGAAGTTCACGCCGGCGAACCAGGTCGTGTCGCCGACGCTGAGCTTCGTGTCGGAGCCAAAACCGTCGACCTTTGCCATCGACAGCTCGCCGTAGAAGCCGGCGTGCAGGATGCCGCTCTGCTTCATCGACGACGCCGCGTTCGCGTCGATCCGCTCCGCGCGGATCGCGAGACCAATCGACCCGACCAGGCCGACCGACGCACCGCGGCCCGGATCCGAATCACAGCCCTGCGTGTGCGTCCCGTCCCAGCACGCACCCGCGGTCTTGCCGTTGGTGCGCACCCACCACATGTAATACGCGAGACCGCCGCGGACGTACGGCACGACCGGCACGCCGAACTCGTCGTCGAGGTATGTGAAGCGATACGTCGCCGTCAGCGCGAGCGGGATCAGCCGGAACGTGTTCTCGTCGCCGGGCGAACGCATGCGCTCCGGGTCGCCGGGCATCGAGCCCTCGACCCACGCCTTCGCCGTCTTCTGCATGTAGCCGATGCTGGCGCCGATCCCGAGCTGCCCCATCGGGTGCCACAGGAAGCGATCGACGTCGAGCATCGGCGTGTAGCGCGCGCCACCGAACATGTCCTCGTACGGACCGGGCGACTGCCCGAACTGCTTGTCGATGTCGGGCATGTACGGACCGACGCGAAGCCCCGCGTGCCACGTCACCTGGTCCTCGTCGTCCGCGGCGGTCTCGCCGCCCGCGTCCTCGCCATCCCAGTACGGCGCCGGTCCCTGCGCCCGCGCGACGGCCGGCACGAGCAGCACGCCGGCCAGGACCAGCGGAGCGGAGGTAGCCGCCGACGCCGCGAAGCGGGGGAGCTTCAGCCACCGCTTGCGCCACGCGATGCCGAGCGCGACGAGCGCGAGCAAGCCGGGCAGCGTCAGCACGTGCCACAGGAGCGCGACCAGCACGAGCGGCGCGAGCACGATCGCCGCGACGATGCGCAGCGCGAGCGAGCCATGGACGAGCCCGCCGAGCTTGCCGAGCGTCGCGTAGTACGCGCGGGTCAGCAGGCTGCCGCCGCCGAGCGTCTCGTCACGGAACGCGCGCAGGAGGTTCGTCAGCGGGCTGTTCGTCCCGTAGGTCTCCGCGAGCAGGCAGAAGCCGCCCTCGACGTCGCTGCCGCGATCGTGGAGGTCCTCCCAGAAGTCGGTCGCCGGCTGCGGCGTGATCTCCTGGTCGAAGTACGTGCCGGTGAAGTTCCCGGCGTAGTCCACCGAGAGCAGCACGATCTTGTAGGACGTGCCGTTCGCGAGCCCGTCGATCAGCATCCCCGTCGCCGTCGACTCGGTGGACTCGCCGCAGAGGAACGCGTTGTCGAGCGTCCGCAGACCCTCGGGCAGATCCATCTCGGTGACGAGGTCGCCCTCGCCCTCGATCGCGCTCGGCTCGAGCACCGGCACGAGGTTCACGCCGCACAGACCACCCGCGGTCTGATACCGCGGCGCCGTCGCCGTGCCCTCGCGCGGGTTGCCGTCGGCGTCGGCGCACAGTGCCTGGAAGTACTTGATGTCGGTCATGTTCGCCGTCGGCAGCGTCCACGACAGCCGCACGCCGCCCTCGGCGCTCTGGGCCTTGAAGTCGGTCGGCAGCGGCGGCGGCGTGGTGTCGACGGTGACCGCGGGGCTGCTCGTCGAGCCCACGTCCTTGGGGAGGTTGTAGTCCGGCGTGCCGTTCCCGTCGGTGTCGACCAGCGCCCACGCGGTCGCCTTGTCGATGCCGGCGCAGTTGCTCGTCGTCGACGTGCCGTTGATGAGGTCGGCGAGGTTCCAGGAGCCGCGCGCGGTGCTGACCGCGAGCATGTCGATGTCCGCGATGGTGCCGGTCTGCTTGCACGTCATCGGGCGCTGGATGTCATCGGAGCAGTTCGTGCCGACCCACAGCGAGATCGGCTTTCCGAGGCCGGTCGTCACCTGCGGGTTGAGCGCGAGCTCCCACTCGATCTCCTGCTCGTTGCCGGCTCCCGACGCCGCGCACACGCAGTGCGCCTGGTTCAGGTACATCCGCAGCACGTCGGAGGTCGACGGCTCCTGGAACCCCCCGCCGTTCTCCTTGATGTAGAGCCGGCGGAACTCCAGCACGGCGCCGTTCGGAAGCCCTTCCGCGTGTGCCGTCGTCGCGGCGAACATCCCCGCGAGAACCAGGCACACAGAGACGGATCGCGTCCTCGACATCGCGCAGCTCGTTTGCAAGGGTGAGGCCGCCGGTTCTCCGACGACAACCGTTGCTATCACGCGCAGATGGCTTCATCAACAAACCCGCCGATGCCCGGGTGACATGCGCCACGCCGGGGCTGTGCCAACCTGGCAAGCGCGCTACATGCCGCCGGTGATCGAGAGCCCGAAGCCGCCGCCCTGCACGGCCATCGGTGAGAACCCGAGCCCGGTCACCGCGGGCGCCTTGGCGTCGATCTCGCTCTTCCGCCCGCCGAGCGGGAGCAGGCTCGACAGCAGGATCCCCCCGACGATCCCGGTCGCCGCCGCCGCCACGTCCTGGCCCGACGGCGCGTACGGCTTGTCGTCGGCGTGCAGCGCGGGCACGAGGTAGCCGACGGCGATCCCGACCGCGCTCCCGATCAGCACGTCCGACGGGAAGTGCTTGCCCGCGCGGACCTGCATCGTCGCCGTTGCCGCGGCGACCGCGAGGCCGGCCCCCCACGCGACCGAGGTCGCCGTCTCGCTCTCGCCCGACGCACCGAGCAGGTACGCGCCGGTCACCGCGGCGCCGAACGACAGCGCGGCGTGCCCCGAGTAGAACGACAGGTACGCGTCGTCGCCCGCGGCCTTCGCGAACTTCATCGCGACCGGATCGCGCGAGTAGGTGTACGGCCGCGGGCGCTGCACGAGGCGCTTGGCGGTCCCGGCGAGCAGCGCGTTGATCGCGATCGACTGCCCGTAGAGCAGCAGCTTGTCGCCGTCGGAGTCGTCGATCGACGAGCCCATCAGGTAGATCGCGGGCGCGCCGAGCGACAGGCCGAGCATCGCATCGGCGACGTGCATCGCGCGCGGCGAGAAGTTGTCGCGCACGCCCTCGTCGATCTCGACGAGCTCGCTGTTCCAGGGCTCGCGTGCCCGGATCGGGATCAGCTGCGAGACCAGCCCGAGCCCGACCGCGACGCCGCTGATGCCGCCGGTCACGCGGCGATCGATCGCGTGCCCCGGAATCGACACCGGCGCCTCGGCGGCCGCCGGGGTCACGAGGCCAACGATCAGCACGGCCACCAGCGCTCGTCGCATCATGTCCTCGCAGCCTAGCGAGGCCGCGCGACGAGGCCGTGGCAACGGGCGGCAGGTTCCGTCGGTTCACGCGTTCTTCACGCGCTTGCCGTCCTTGCCGCCCGGTCTCGATCAGAGCTTCGGGCCGCCGCCGCGGACCTCGTCGGAGGCCTGCGCTTCGTACTTCTTGAAGTTCTCGCGGAACAGCGACGCGACCTTCTTGGCCTTGTCGTCGTACGCGGCCTTGTCGGCCCACGTGTTGCGCGGCAGGAGGATCTCGGTCGGAACGTCGGGGCACGACGTCGGCACCTGGAAGCCGAACACCGGATCCTCGACCGTCGGCGCGCTCGCGAGCGAACCGTTGTGGATCGCGTCGATGATCGCGCGCGTGTACTTCAGCTTGATGCGCGAGCCGATGCCGTACGCGCCGCCCGACCAGCCGGTGTTGACGAGCCAGGTCTGCGCGCCGTGCTTCCGCAGCTTCTCGGCGAGCAGCTCGGCGTACTTCGTGGGGTGCCAGACGAGGAACGGGCCGCCGAAGCACGGCGAGAACGTCGGCTCGGGATCTTTCACGCCGACCTCGGTGCCGGCGACCTTCGCCGTGTAGCCCGAGATGTAGTGGTACATCGCCTGGCCCGGCGTGAGCTTCGAGACCGGCGGCAGCACGCCGAACGCATCGGCGGTGAGGAAGATGACGTTCTTCGGGTGGCCGCCGACCGCGGGGAGCTTCGCGTTCGGGATCGAGTCGAGCGGATAGCAACCGCGGGTGTTCTCGGTCAGCGACGTGTCGTCGTAGTCGACGAGGTGCGACTCGGGACCGTATTTGACGTTCTCGAGCACCGCGCCGAACTGCAGTGCGTTCCAGATGTCGGGCTCCTGCTCCTTCGAGAGCTTGATCACCTTCGCGTAGCAGCCGCCCTCGATGTTGAACGTGCCCTGGTCGGTCCAGCAGTGCTCGTCGTCGCCGATCAGCAGGCGCTTCGGATCCGCCGACAGCGTGGTCTTGCCGGTGCCCGAGAGGCCGAACAGGATGGACGTGTCGCTGCCGTCGCGCGCCTGCGTCGCGGAGCAGTGCATCGACAGCACGCCCTGCTTCGGCATCAGGTAGTTCATGATCGTGAACACGCCCTTCTTCATCTCGCCGGCGTATTCGGTGCCGAGGATGACGAACTCGCGGCGCGAGAACGACAGGTCGACGGACGTCGTCGACGTCATGCCGGCCGTGTGCCGGTTCGCGGGGAACGCGCCGCCGTTGTAGATGACGTAGTCGGGCTCGCCGAACGAGTCGAGCTGCTCCTTCGTCGGGCGGATCAGCATGTTCTCCATGAACAGCGCGTGATAGGCGCGCGCGCACACCACCCGGATCTTGAGCTGGTACTTCGTGTCCCAGCCGGCGTAGCCGTCGATCACGTACAGCCGCTCGCGCGTGTTCAGGTAGTCGATCGCGCGCTCGCGGTTGATGAGGAAGCTCTGCGGGTCGAGCTTGATGTTGACGTTCCCCCACCACACGTCATCGTGAACCTCCGGCTCGTCGACGACGCGCTTGTCGGTCGGGCTGCGACCGGTCTTCTTGCCGGAGTACGCGATCAGCGCTCCGGTGGACGAGATCGTCGAGCCCTTCTCGAACCGGAGCGCCGCCTCGTAGAGGAACGCCGGAGACGGATTGCGATAGATCTCTTTGACCGAGATGCCCTGTTTGTCGAGGGAGAAGCTCATAGGCTGGGAGGTATACAACAAGGCCTAGGGGTTGGGCTGGCCAGCGCTCGGTGAGGCGCACAGCTTCCAGTCCGCCATGGCGTTGTCGGTGTCCTGACCGTTCGGCGACCGGCAGAGCGCCCCGGCACCTGAATCCGCGGCAGTGGTCGCCGTTCCTTCGACCAGGCTCGAAGCCGTTGCAAATCCGGGTAGATCGACCATCGTCATCGAACCCTCGTACGACAGCGCGTCGATCAATGTATGCGCTGCGTTATCGATCAGAGCGATCCCGTCCGGAGCTCCGTTCTGGACTTCATCCGTGGTCCAGCCCGGATCGATCTTCGTCACGCCGGCCGGCACCGTGACATTGGCGCCCGCGATCACGATGTAGCCACCGCCTGCGAGCATGCCGGTACCGAGGTTGATCGTCGCATACGACGTATTTCCATTGCCGTTGATCAGAATGATCTGGAGGTTCGCGAGCGAGACCGGCACCGGAGACGGGTTGTAGATCTCGATGAACTCGGCGCTGTCGGGGTTCACCGTCTGGTCGTAGTCGACCTCGTTGATCACCAGGTGGTTCGCGCCCGTCGAGATCGTGACCGTCGCGTTCGAGGTCGACACACCGAGCGTCGCGGTGACCGTCGCCGTGGCCGGGGCCATCGTATCCGTATACGTGAACGTCGCCGTCGACTGGTTCGGCTGCACCATCACGTTCGCGGGCAGCGTGCCCGCGGTCGCCGGGTTGACCGCGAGGTCGACCTGCGTCGCGACCAGCGCCGGGACATCGAGCGTCACGGTGAACTGGACCGTGCCGCCGGCCGCGATCGCGTTCGCCGCCGGAGTGAGCGTCACCATCGAGGGCGCCTCCGCCGCGCCGAGCACGCGCACGTTCGACGTCAGCGTCTGCACGCCGAGCATCGCCATCACCGGCACGTTCGCGTCCTGCGCGACCGCGGTGACGTTCACGGGCGCGGACGTCATGCCGTTCGGCACCGTCACGTTCGATACGGTGAGCGAGCCGGGCGTGCCCGACACGATCATCACCGTCGTGTCGCCTTGCGCCGGCCCGGTCAGCGTCACGGTCAGCGGCTGCGGGAACGTCGGAGCGTTCGCCGTCGCGCCGACGCGTGCGAAGCTGCCCGCGGGTCCCAGCGATGCGAGGCCGGGCGCGCCGAGCACGAGGTCCGCCGCGGCGACCGGCTCGAGCTTCGAGACCATGTTGCGCAGGTTCAGGACGCCGCGCGCCGAGGCGTACATCTGACCGACCTGCGGCAGCGGCGTCGTCGCGAACAGGAAGTCATCGACCACCAGGCTGTCCGCGCCGGAGGTCAGCGTGAACTCGCCGAGCATCGTGTCGCGCGCAGAGACCACGGCCGGGCCGAGCGTGACGATCACGCTCTCGAGCGTCTGTGCCCTCGTGCCGCCGGTCTTGACCTCGGCATACGTCACCGACACCGGAGCGGGCAGTGCCTCGGGGCCGACGGCGGTGACCGTCACCGCGCTGACCATCACGAGCTGGAGCTGGCCCTGGAAGTTCGCGAGCGAGCCGTCGATCGAGACGCGCGCGCCGATCGTCGCGTTCGCGAGCAACGGCGACATCGACCCGGTATAGACGAACAGGCCCGAGTAATCGACGCCCATGTAGCCGGCGTCGCCCATCTTGGTCTGCACGAAGAACCCGTTCGAGCCCTTGCCGGTGACGAGCGCGTTCACCACCCGCACCGCGGAGCCGACCGGGACCGTCCCGTTCTTGATCGAGTAGATCGACGCCGGGCAGCCGGCGGCGCCGGGGTTCGACGCCATCGGGCACACGTCACACGCGTCGCCCTTGCCGTCCATGTCGCTGTCGGTCTGTGACATGTTCGCGAGGTCGGGGCAGTTGTCGGTCGCGTTCGGCACGCCGTCGTGATCGCGGTCGTTCGGATCGACGACCGAGCAGGTCGTCGAGTTCGCGTCGAACGGGCACGGATCGCACTCGTCGCCGAGGCTGTCGTTGTCGGCGTCGGCCTGGTTGCCGCCGTCCATCGGCCGCACCGGGCTGAACACCGCCGGGCACTTGTCGGCGGCGTCGGCGATGCCGTCGCCGTCCTTGTCGGTCGCGCTCGGCGCGCCGGTGTAGACGGTCGAGCTCATCACCGCGGTCGGCCGCGTCGGCGTGCACGACGGCTCGTTCGCCGGCTGGCCGCACGCGAACACCGGGTAGTTCGTTGCGCCCACCGCCGTCTGGAGGGCCGCGTACGTCTTGCCGATCTCGCCCATGAGGCAGACCTTCTTCGCCACGCCGCAGACGTCGACGGTGTCGCAGGCGTCGGTCGTGGTGCCGGTGACAGCGTCCGCATCGCCGTAGAGGATCTTGCCCGCGCGCATGACGAGCACGACGTCCTTCGGCTCGCTCTCGATCACGGCGCGGTAGCCCGGCTTGCCGTTGCGCTTGAAGATCGAGATGTCGGCGAGCTTGCCGGGCGCGAGCTGCCCGATCACGTCGCCGGTCGCGGTGACCTCGGCGGCGTTGACCGTGACCATGGACCACAGGTCCACGTCGCTGAAGTGGTTGTCGAGGTAGGTCTTGTTGAAGCTATCGGCGCAGGCGAGCTCGCGGTTCAGGTTCATCGACCCCGTCGGCATCCAGTCGGTGCCGAGCGCGATCTGCACGCCCACGCGATCCGCCGTGCTGACGCGCGCGGTGTCGCCGTACAGCGTGATGTTCGAGCGCGGCGACCAGATCAGCGCGGTGCCCGCCGCCGCCATCGCACCGTAGTCCGCCGACTTCAGGCCGACCGCGTGGATCATCGCGGTCTTCGCGATCATCAGGTTGTTCGACGTGCCGGGCGTCATCGTGTCGTAGGTGGCGGAGCTCTCGCACAGGAACTCGTTGTGCGCGTAGCTGTCGATGCCCTCGGAGGTGTGCGGCTCGTACGCGTCCTTCGTCGCGATCGAGGCCGCGGTCGTCGGGCTGCCGCCGTAGTTACAGTCGCCGGTGCGGCGGATCATGCTCGAGAAGTCATCGAGCGGGAACGTGTCGAACTCGACAGCCTTCTTGTTGAGGCCGTGCTGCTGCGCGCCGGTCTTGTCGAGGTTGCGGAGCAGGCCGTCGACCGAGCCCTCACCGACGATCGACGTCGTGCCGCCCATCACGAACCGCAGCTCGCCGACGCGGATGTGATCGGCGCCGGCGGTTCCGGACTTCCGGATCCGCGGCTTGCCGTCGACGCCTTCGCGCCACTGCATGCGGTCCTCGTAGCGAACGTTGACGTTGTTCGTGTAGAGCGGCGAGCCGTACGGGCTCGAGTTCGCGAACTGCGTGTGGTCGTGCGTGTTGATCAGGCCCGGCGAGATCGCCGCGTCGGGGCACGAGATCACGGTCTCGCCGCCCTGCGCGCAGTTGCAGCCGACGCAGGTGATCGCGCCCGAGGCGTCGATCGCGACCTGACCGCCGTGGAACAGCTTCGAGGGCGTCAGGATCTCGCCCTTGAGCAGCTTCGCGGGCCCGCCGGCGGTGACCGAGCAGGTGCCGCTCGACACCGGCGGCAACATCTCGCACGTCACCTCGGTGTTGCCGGGCGGCGCGTCGGGCGGAGCATCCGGCATGTCTTCGCCGGCATCCGGCGTCGTGGAGGACGTGTCATCTCCGCAGGCGGAGAACGCGATCGCGAGTGCGAGAACGAGCAGGCGGCGCATGGAGGGGGCGGACCCTATCACGCACGTCCCCGCCGTCGACGAAAAACACCTGACCGACCGGCCGCTTGTCGCGGCCGTCACACCTCGGTGGCGCGCGCGCGTCAGTCGAGCGGCTGTTCCAGGCTGTCCGCGACGAAGCCCATGACCTCGGCCAGCATCTGACCGAAGTCGTCGTAGAACTGCTGGTCGAGCGCGTTGTCGCGCGCGTCGTACATGAGGACGGGCGCCTCGCCGTTCGGCTGCGTGCGCGACACGTCGAGGCAGAACCACTCCTGGTAGCCGGCGCCCATGCCGACCACGACGAGGTTCTCGGACAGCTTGCGCTCCGCGCGCGCCTCGAGCGTGCGCTTCACGACATCGGCGTTCTCGTGCGTGACGCCCACGAAGTCGTGAACGATGCCGAGGTGCGCGGGGATCGCGATCCCGCCGAACGTGCGGAGGAACGTGCGGTACGACGGAGGGAAGGTGACGCCGAGCGCTTCCTCGGCGGCGTTGATGGCGGACTCCGGGACAGGGCCGGCGATCTCGCACGGGTTCTCGTGCTCGCGCAGCCGGCGGCGAACGCGTTCGACGAGCTCGATGGTGTCGGACGTCATGACGTGCACGACCGATTATGCACGGGAGCGATCGCGTGGCTACGCAAGCTTTTCGTACGCGGCGCGATCGATCCGATCACGCGCGACTCGTGTTGACAATCGTTCATCGCCACGCTCGCCGAGCTATCCCGGTCGCGGCATCGCCGCCGGGAACGTCAACGCATCGACGACGGCGAGCTCCATGTCCGTGTCGGTGATCTGAAACGCGGCCTGCATCACACCGATGAACGGGATCACGCGCCAGCTCGGCACCGTCGCGGGCACCTCGGCGACGAGCGTGTAGACGACCATCCAGTAACGATCGACCGGATCGGGCAGCGACTGCGCGACCCGCGCGAGCTCGCCGAACACCTGCGCGTCCGGCGCCCGCGGCCGGCGGAACGCGCGGAACAGCTCGGCGTCGAGCTCGTCGGGCGTGAGCTGGAGATCGGGGATCGCGTGGAAGAAGTCGCGCACCTTGAAGCGCTGGTCGTCGTTCGCCATCCCGCGCGCGAGCGCGCGCAGCGCGAACACCTCGGCCGCGACGACGATCAGGTTCTTGACGCGCAGGAAGCGGTCGTCGAGGAACTCCTGCAGCTGGCGCGCGCGCGCCGCGTTGATGATCTGCCCGGACTCGAGCGGCGAGATGCGGAGCGCGATCCGCAGCGCCTCGAGGAACGACAGCTCGCCCGGGTGCATCACGTCGTCGGCGGCGGCGATCTCCGCGGCCATGCCGTACGCCGAGATGCGGTGGATGCGCGCGGGCAGCCCCTTCGCGATCGCGGGCGCACGCGCGATCGCGCTGCCGGCGAACCGGATCGCGTCGTGCGACAGGTCGATCAGCGTCTTCGACTGGGCCGCACCGATGCCAGAGAGCAGCCAGTGGTTGGCGACCAGCTTCTCGAGCACGGCCATCTCGCGCTGATCGACCGCGCCGTCCGCGTTCATCGCGCCGATCATCGCTTCGATCAGAAACCGGCGCGGATCGTTCGGCCGCAGCGCGCCACCGAGCAGGCCCTTGACGTTGCGCTCCATCGAGTGGGCCCATCTTAGAGGAAGGCGGCGTCGAGCGCGATCACGAGCGCGATCGATCCGGCGGCCAGCGCGGCGGCGCGCACGAGCAGGCCGCGCGCCAGCTCCCCCGGCGGCGCCTCGCGCGCCGTGAGGGCCCCGGCCAGGATCGCGGCGAGCGTGAGGACCGCGAGCACGATCGCGAACGGAAACGCCTTGCGGTGCCGGGCGGCCAGCGCCCGCTCGGCCGCCTCCCGCTGCTCCGCGCTCGGCGGCCGCACCTGGCGCTGCTCCCACCGCCGCAGCTCGGAGGCGATCACGCGCTCGCGCTCCGGCTTCATCACCGCGGAGTACGCGGCATCTCGCCGCAGGGCGACCTCGCCGAGCGCCGCCCCGAGCTGGATCGCGCCCGAGAGGACGAGCGCGAGCGCGGTCCCGGCGACGCTGGGCCATCGCCGCGGGCGGGGCGCGGGGAGCCGCGGCAGCGTCGCCGCCAGCGAGGGCAGCACCGTGCGTGCGCCGAGAAACGCGGCGGCGAGCGTCACCGCTGCGGCAGGGACCGCGACGAGCCAGCGGTCGTCGCCGAGCATGCGGTGGAGCTCGAGGCCGTCGCCGTAGCCGTGCCACGTGCCGGTCGAGAGGTACCAGCTCGCGTGGATCACGAGCGCACAGCCGACCGCGCGGACGATCCGCGCGCCGAGCGAGTCCTTCCGCGTCAGCGCGAACAGCGCGACGCCGGCGACCGTCTCGACGGCGAGCCCGCCGAGCGCGATCGCCAGGTGACCCTCGGTGGTGCGGAACCGGATCCACCCACCGGCGAAGGTGAACAGCTTCACCGCCGTGACCTCACCGCCGACCGCGAGCGTCGCGCCGCCGTGCCCGACGAGCTCGTGCACGACGAGGCCGAGCCGACTCGTCGCGAGCCCGACGCACGTCACCAGCGCCGCGAGGCGCAGGACGGACGGCCACCATGCGGACATGACGGGAGAATAGTTCCAACTGGGAACCCTGGATGAGGGGCGGTATCATCAGCGCCGATGAATCGGGCCGTGGTCGCCGCCGCGTTGGTCGGGACCTGGGTCGGCACTGCCGACGCCGGCTCGGGGCGCAGCGTCCAGGTTCAGTCGGATCCTCCGGGCGCGACCGTCTACCTGAACGAGAAGGAAGCCGGTCCGGTCTGCGCGGCGACGCCCTGCTCGATCGAGGCGCCGCCCGGCGAGCAGACGATCATCATCGAGCTCAAGGATCACCAGTCGAAGTTCGAGATGGTGGTCGTGCCGCGGCGCGGCCGGGTCCCCGGCATCAAGGTGAAGCTCGATCCGGCGGTCGGCACGATCGTCATCGACGGCCCGCCCGGCGCGAGCGTGATGGTCGACGACCTCGACAAGGGCAAGGCGCCCGCGCGCATCGACGTCTCCGAGGAGTCGCACCACGTCGTCGTCACGCTGAACGGCAAGACGCTGTTCGACGAGTTCGTCGAGGTGACGACCGGCAACGAGACCACGGTGACGCCGAAGCAGGTCGCGACCGGCGGAGGCGGCGATGGCGACGGCGAGGGCAGCGGCGACGGTGGCGATGGTGGCGGTAACGGCGGCGGCGATGGCATCACGCGCCCGTCGGTGCCCGCGAAGAAGCGCGACCGCTTCATCCTGGCCAGCGCCGCGGTCGACGTCGGCTTTCGCCAGTTCACCTACTCCGGGGTCGAGACCGCGCAGACGCTGCGCGACGAGAAGGAGGGCGGCCAGGTGCTCGCCGGCCCGCTCGTCGAGATCTGGCCCGGGGAGCTGATCGGGATCGATCCGCTGCGCGGCCTGTCACTGCTCGCGCGCCTGCAGTTCGGCGTGAACAGCCAGGACGTCACGGGCAACGGGATCATGGACAAGACGAACACGTTCTGGCAGTCGATGGAGATCTCGCTGCGCTACCGCCATCGGTTCGCCGAGAAGTTCACCGCCGAGGCCGGCATCGGCTACGTCCGCGATCAGTTCCAGTTCGAGGGCAACGCGCAGGACGTCGAGCTCGTGCCCGATGTCGATTACCAGTCGGTGCGCCTCGGCATCCGCGGCTCGATGCTGCTCGGTGCGCTCGAGCCGTACGTCCAGCTCGAGAACCGGGTCGTCACCTCCGGCGGCAAGCTCGCGACGCGCTTCGACCGGGCCGATCCGTCGGGCTACCGGGTGGGGGCGGGCATCAACGCGCGGAAGGGCGCGCTGCTCGCGCGCCTCGAGGCGTCGCTGACGAACTATAGCTGGGACATCACCGCCGCCGCGGGCGCCGACAAGATCGCGACCGGCGCGACCGACTCGATCCAGCAGATCCAGATCGCGGTCGGCTACCAGTACTGATCGGCGCTCAGGGATAGACGTCGAACGGATCGAGCGTGCGCGGCCGGGTCACCGGCTTCTTCGCGAGCTGCTCGAGGTGCCACTTCGCCCGCGCGTGGTATTGCGGGTGCGCGCCGCTCTTGATGAACGCGTTCCACGCGGCGATCGCCTCCGCGTTGTAGCCGAGCGCCTCGTAGATCAGCGCGAAGTAGTACTGCTCCTCGCCCGGCGGCACGTAGAACACGGCGCCGAGCGAGAGGTCCTCGCGGTACTCCTCGAACGCGCGGACGCCCTGGCGGCGGATCAGGTCGAGCGCCTCGGTGGTGCGCTCGTCGCGATCGAGCGCGACGGCCTTGCCGTACGCGGTCGAGCTGCCGGCGCCCTTGTCGAGAGCGACCTGGTACGCATCGATCGCGTCGTCGAGCTTGCCGAGCATCATGTACGTCTCGGCGAGGTTGCCCCAGACCTGATCGAGGCGGAGCAGCGTGAGGCCATCGGCGCGGTCGAGCAGCGCGGTGTAGTCGCGCAGCGCGCCCTCGAGGTGCGCCTTCGCGTCCTTGCCGCCGGTGACGAGCTTGGTGCGCAGGATCGCCCGCGCGAACAGCGACTCCGCGATGCGCGGATCGAGCGGCGCGCGGGCCTCGAACTCGTCCCACGCGTCGACCGCTTCCTTCGCACGGGCCGGATCGATCCGGTAGGCCTGCGAGGGCGGACACGTCACCGGGCGCTGCATCATCAGCGGGCCGCAGTCGGTGAAGTAGCTCTCGAGCACGCTCGCGATGCGAAACCAGGGCTCGCCCTCCTTCGGGCGCGCGTCGGCGGCGACCTTGTACGCGCGCACGGCCTGATCGATCAGCGACGCGGCGGTCCGGACGCCGATGTTCTTCGCGTTCGCGCGCTGCGCGAGCGCGTCGCCCTCCTGCAGCGCGGCCGCGTACCGGTCGCGCGAGCTGTCGGCGCTGCCACGCTCGATCGCGTCGGACCACACGTCGGCGTGCGCGGCCGAGGCCAGCGCGGCGATCAGGAGCAGCGCGCGCGTCACGGGCGCCTCCGCAGGCGAGGGACCGGTGGTGGCGGCTGGGAGGTGGTCGGCTTCAGTGTCTTCGGCTTCGCCGTCCTGCGCTGCGCGTCGATCGCGTGGATGTGGTCGAGCGCGCGGGCGCGCCACGGCGTGTCGCCACTCGCCGCGTAGAGCGCCCACTCCGCGCGCGCCTCGGTCAGCTGGTCGAGCGTCTCGTACAGGAGCGCGAGGTAGTAGTGCTGATCCTCGGCCGGCGAGAACCGCGTCTGCGCGAGCACGTTCTGCAGCTGCGTGCCGAACTGCTGCTGCAGCGTGGTCTTCATCCGGTCGAGCACCTCGAACGCGGCGCCGCGCTGCTCGTCGCGATCCAGGATGATCGCGAGCGAGAACGTCACCAGCGAGACCTCGTGCGAGTAGTAGCTCGTCGTGAGCGGCAGCGCGGCCTGGATGACCTCGATGCCGGCGCTGACCTCGCCGCGCGTCGCGAGCGCGTTCGCGAGCTGCGCGATCGCGGGCGCGGTCGCGGGCGACAGCGGGCCCACCGCCTGCCGCAGCCAGCGGATGCCGGCGTCCCGATCGCCCATGCGCAGGTACACCGCGCCGAGCCGGCCCGTGACCTCGGCGCCTGCCTTCTCGGGCCCCATCACCCGGATCGCCGCCTGGTACGCCTCGAGCGCCTGGCGCGTCTTGCCGAGCTCGTCGGCCGCGCGGCCGAGCAGGCCGAGGACCTCGCCGCTGTCGGGCGACAGCGTGCGCGCGTACCGCATCATCCCGTACGCGGCCTCGAAGTAGCGCATGCGCTGCTCGACCGCCCACTCGGCATCGGTCTGGAGCGCCTCGTCCGCGATCCGCATCGCGTTCTTCGACTTCGAGACCAGCGCGCGGACCTCGTCGGCGTGCGGCTCCACGACCTCGCGCCAGAAGTCGCCGGAGGTCGGCGACGGGGTGGGCGGCCGCGCCGGCTTCGCCTCCGCCGCGGAGGCGGCGAGCGATATCACCAGGATGCCCGGCCAGCGCACCCTGCGAGTATGCCGGCCCGGGAGAGGCGTTGCCACCCTCCTCGGACTGGGGGATTGGCCCCGGCCCCAGGCCTCGAGACCCCGTCGACAGGGGATCTCGTGCCGCATGGTTTCGCGCGGTTACCGCGCGCGCGGGGTGGCCTCAACCTTGCTCGATTCGCCCGTGTGGACCGAGGAGTAATCGCGACAGCGACCGAGCTGTTCGCCGCGCGTCACTTTCCCGGCGTCGTCGCGATGTGCAACGACGCCCTCGATTCCGAGCCCGATTGCGTCGAGCTGATGGTCATCCGGGCCAGGGCCCATATCGCCCTGCGCCGCGATCTCGAGGCCCAGGCCGACCTGCGCGACATCATCCGCCTCGATCCCCAGTGCGCGATCGCGTACCGCTTGCTCGGCGAGCTCGCCGCGCGGCGTGACGAGAACGAGTCCGCTGCGATCTTCTTCCGCGAGGCGATCCGCCTCGATTCCGACGACACCGAGGCCCATGACTGGCTCGCGATCGTCGATGTCTCGCTTCGACCAGCCGCGGTGGCAAAAAAACTCCCGGCACCCGCCACCGCGGCTGGTCGTTTTCCTCGTGCGCGCGGCCCGATCGAGCGCGGCAAGTCCGCCGCCGACACGGATCCCGCCCACCGCTCGGTGTCGGCGCCGGCCCGTGCGTCGACGCGCCCCGGCAGCCAGCCGCGGTTCGCGCGCGGCACCCACGCGCCCGCAGAGCACGAGGAGCGCACGACCCGGCCGTTCCCGCGCGGCTCCGACCACGACGGCGATCTGTGGCGCACGCCGGAGCCGGAGCGCCGCGACCGCACGGTCGATCTCGAGGAGGCACGGCTCGCTCCCGCGCCCGCGCCACACCCGCACCACGCGCGGATGATCCGGATCGGCGAGGGCAGCGCACCGGCGCGGGTGCCGATCCTGCCGACGCCCCTGCCCCTTCCGCCGCCGCCCGCCGCGCCCCAGCGGATCGCCGCGCCCCGCCCGGCGACGCGCAGCGCGCTGCCCGAGCTGCCCGGCTTCGGCGACTACCTCGTCGCGTCGGGCATCCTGTCGCGCGAGCGCCTGCGCGCCGCGCAGGCCTACCAGCGCTCGATGAAGGTCCAGCTGTCGACGGCGATCGTCACGCTCGGTCTCGCGAGCCCGCAGCGCATCGAGTGGGCGGCGGTCGCGCACCAGTCGCAGCTCGCGCAGCTCGCCCGCGAGCGCGGCTACTAGCGCCGCCGCACCACGATCGGCACGGTGACCGAGAACGCCGGTGCGCCGGCCTTGCGCTCGATCGCGAGCGTGCGGACGACCTCGCCGAGGCACTGGTTCTCCTGCCCCGAGAGCCCCGTCGCGGACGCGCTGCGGACGCGGCCGTCGGATCCCACCCGCATCCGCACGATCACGCGCCCGCCCTCGCTCGTGATGCACGCGCTCAGGCGGTCCTTCGCACCCGCGATCGCCGCGCCGATCGCGCCCGACGGCTCGACGATGGGCGGCTCGCCATCGTCGACGCCCGCATCGCTCGCGGCGTCGGTCGAGACCGCGGCGTCGGTCGAGACCGCGGCGTCGGCGGGAACCGCGGCGTCGGCGGGAACCGCGGCGGTCGCGGCGTCGACCGGCGGCGGCGGTGCCGCCACGCTGGTGACCGCGTCGTAGGCGTACGTGAGCTCCGTCGCGATGTCCCGCGGGCCGCCATCGGTGTCGAGCTTCAGGTCCGTGCACGCGCGGACGGCGCCGGCGATGACCTGGTGCCGCGTCTGGTCGAGCTGCACCCACAGCCCCAGGCGGCTGTCCTTGCCGAGCACGCGCACCGTCCCGGTGACGTCGACGCGGAGCTCGGGAGCGACCCCGATCAGGATCTGGTTGCCGTCGCCGCTGACGGCCTGGACGCGCAGCTCCATCGGCGATGATTGCGTGCCCTCCGCACCGAGCGGCTCGTCGAGCGCGGCGCCGCGCCACGTGTCGCCGATCGAGACCTGCTTCGCCGGGAGGCGCGGGAACATCAGCCGGAACACGTGCGCCGGTGCGAGCAGGGCACGCACCTCGGGGTCGCCGCCGGCGCGCGCGATCTGGTCCGCGAGCTCCTCGAGGTTGGAGTCGATGATCGTGCCGCGCGCGTCGATCGTCACCAGGATCTCGGAGCCGTGCAGCGCGCGGAACGGCGCGTAGCGAGCTGGTGTCTCCCGGCTGGCGAACGACCAGCGCTCGGACTCGTAGTGGTTCTCGTCGCGCGTGCCGCCGCGCTGGAGCTTCGCGATCTCGAGGTTCGACAGCTTCCAGCTCGCGCTGAACCGCTCGCCCTGTGCGGCGAGCCAGACCACGGTGCCCTCGAGCGTGAGCGCCACGTCGTGGTCATCCCGGATCCCGCGCAGGACCACGCTGTGCCGGGTCTGCACGGTCGTGCTGACCTCGGTCGCCTGACCCGGCGTGAAGTGGTAGCGCAGCAGCACCGGACGGTCACTCGTGCCGTCGAACACGGGCGCCGCCGCGAGCTTGCACCAGTCGGGGCTCGCGCGGCCGAGCGCGGCCGCGTCGTCGGCCGGCGCGCCGCGACGGAGCAGGAGGTATGCGGTGGTGCCGCCGCCCGCGGCGAGCAGCGCGAGCACCACCCACGGCCAGCGCGCGCGCCGCTTCGCACGGGGCGGCGTCACCGCGACCGTGCGCGCGCTCGCCGCCACCCGCTCGTCGGTGGCCATGGTCGCCCCCAGCGGATCGGCGCGCTTCGGCAGCGAGGATGCGGGGATCGTGCCCGCGACGCCCGCGAGCGCCTCGAACCGGCGCGCGACCACGGCCGCGCTCGCGGGCCGCACCTCGGGCTTCTTCTCGAGGAGATCCGCGACCAGCTCGTCGAGCTCGCGCGGCACGTCGCCGACCAGGTCGCTCGGTTTCGGCGGCGCCTCGCCGAGGTGCTTGCCGCACGCCTCGGCGATCGTCGTCGCCGAGAACGGCGGGCGCCCACACGCCATCTCGAACGCGAGACAGCCGAGGGAGTAGAGGTCCGCGCGCCAGTCGACCTTCGAGGCGTCGCCCCACTGCTCCGGCGCCATGTACGCCGGCGTGCCCATCGCGCCGACGGTCTGCGGCGACACGTTCGCGAGCGTGCCCGACAGCTTCGCGATGCCGAAGTCGAGGATCTTCACGCGCTCGCCGCTCGGCAGCTCGCGATCCGGCACGCAGAAGACATTGTCGGGCTTGAGGTCGCGGTGCGTGACGCCCGCGGCATGGGTTGCGGCGAGCACGCTCGCGATCTGCTTGCCGATGTCCGAGATCTCGGCGACGGGCAGCCGCCCGACGCGCCTCAGCCGCGCCGCGAGCGACTCGCCGTCGAGGTGCTCCATCACCAGGTACGCGTGCCCGGAGCTGTGGATGCCGACGTCGAAGATCTTCACGATCCCGGCGTGCTGGATCTTCGAGACCGCGCGCGCCTCGTTGAAGAACCGCTGCAGGTGCTCGCTCTCGGCCGAGACGATCTCGGACAGCACCTTCACCGCCACCTTGGTCCCGATCGACGTCTGCTCGCCGAGGTAGACCTCCCCCATCCCCCCCCGGCCGAGCCTCGCG
>JAEUJX010000349.1 GCA_016794545.1 Myxococcales bacterium | reverse complement strand
TTCGAGGCGAGCGGGTTCGCGCCGAGGCAGAGGAACAGGTCACTGCGGTCGATGTCGGGCACCGGCATCAGCACCTGGTTGCCGAACATGAGGAGCGCCGCGAGCATGTGCGGCAGCTGATCCATCGACGTCGCGGAGTACGCGTTCTTCGTGCCGAGCGTGCGCATCAGCACCTGGCCGTACGTGGCGAGACCGAGGTTGTGCACCGTCGGGTTCCCCTGGTAGACGGCGACGGCGTCGGCGCCGTAGGCGCGCCGGATCCCGACGAGCTTCGCGGCGACGAGGTCCAGCGCCTCGTCCCAGCCGGCCTCGCGCCAGGTCTCTCCGTCGCGGATCATCGGCCGCGTGAGCCGGTCGGGGTCGTGGTGCAGATCGGCGAGCGCCGTGCCCTTGGGGCAGATGTAGCCCTTGCTGAAGGGGTCCTGCTCGTCGCCGCGCACCGAGAGCACGCGGTCTCCGTCGAGCTCGATCGCGACGCCACACGTCGCCTCGCATAGAGGACAGCTGCGATACACTGTCGTGGGCATGGCGACCTCGACGTCGACCTTAGCAGGGAATGCCCCGATGACGGTCGAGCAGCTGCTCGCGCTCCATCCATTCCCCACCGAGTACGCGAAGGACAGGCGCATCGAGCGCCTGTGGGTGTTCGACCTGCCGTGCACGCCGGAGCAGATCTGGCCGCACATCGCCGACACGTCGCGCATGAACCGCGCGCTCGGCACCGCGGAGATGTTCTTCGAGGAGCGCGACGGCAAGCGCTACGGCAGCGCGAAACCCGGCGGCGTGCGGCACGAGTGGCTCGAGCTGCCGTGGAACTGGGTCGCGAACCAGTGGCTGACGTGCACGCGGATCTACGAGCGCGGTTTCATGCGCGTGATGTACGCGATCCACCGCGTCGATCCGACGCCCGACGGCTGCCGCGTCTACCTCTACTTCGGCGGCATCCCGCGCGGCGCGCTCGGCGCGGCGGCGATGCGCCTCGGCTTCCCCTCGCTCGAGAAGGCGTACCGGCGCGTCCTGCCAGCGCTCGCGCAGCAGATCGTGAAGCACGAGCCCGCGCAGCTGCTGCTGCCGCCGCCGGCGCTCGAGCCGGTCGCGGAGCAGCGCCTCCGGGCCGCGCACGCCGACCTCCTCGCGCGGGGCCTCGATCGCGCGTGCGTCGACCGGCTGGTCGACTGGATCCGCAACGGCGACGACCTGGACCTGCACCGCATCCAGGTCCGCGAGCGCGCGCGCGCGTGGCAGCTGCCCGAGGACGAGCTCCTGCGCGTGGCCCTGCACGCGACGCGCGCGGGCATCCTGTCGCTGTCGTGGGACACCGTGTGCCCGCACTGCCGCGGCGTGCGAGACGAGAATGGCTCGCTGTCCGCGCTGAGAGCGGAGGCGCACTGCGGCCCGTGCAGCGTGCAGTTCGCGACCGATCGCCCCGAGACCGTCGAGGTCACGTTCCGCGTGCACCCGTCGATCCGCGAGGTGCCCGAGCAGACCTACTGCAGCGCGGAGCCGGCGAAGAAGGAGCACGTGCGCGTGCAGTGGACGCTGCCGCCCGGCGCCTCGCAGAGCATCGCGCCTCACCTCGAGCCCGGGCGCTACAACGTCGCGCGCGGGTCGAGCCTGGCGGGCTACCTCGACGTCGAGGACAGCGGCTCCGAGCTCGTGAAGTGGGTGCGCGAGCTCGAGGGCGGCGTCGTGAAGGCCGCGCCGGGCGCGACGATCGAGCTGGTCAACGACGCCGACGAGCCGCTAGCCTTCCGCATCGCCGAGGCGAAGTGGAGCGACCACGCGCTGCGCGCGGGCCAGCTGCTGAGCTTCCAGGACTTCCGGGATCTATTCAGCGAGGAGTACATCGGCGCGGACGTGCGGCTCGGCGTCGGCGAGCAGACGCTGCTGTTCACCGACGTCGTCGGATCCACCGCGTTCTACGCGTCGCGCGGTGACCCGGCCGCGTTCATCGAGATCAAGAAGCACTTCGACGAGGTGTTCGCGATCGTCACCAGGCACAAGGGCGCCGTCGTGAAGACGATCGGCGACGCCGTGATGGCGACGTTCACGAGCCCGGTCGACGCGGTGGCGGCATCGCACGAGATCCACACCGCGTTTCATCCCGAGCGCGCCGACACGCCGATCCGGCTGCGGATCAGCCTCAACACCGGCCCGTGCATCGCGGTGCGGCTCAACGCGAATGCGGACTTCTTCGGCGGCACCGTCAACATCGCGGCGAAGCTGCAGGCGCTCGCCGAGGGCTACCAGATCGCGATGACCGAGGCGACGTACGCGTCGCCGGGCGTGGCCGCGCTGATGGAGGAGCGCGGCGCGACCGTGGAGACGCTCGAGTACACCTCGAAGGCGCTGCCCGCGCCGGTCATCGTCCGTCGCTGGTCCGTGTTCCCCGCGTGATAGGCTGCGCGTCATGGGACGTGCAGCACGGGTTCGCGAGGCGATGATCCTGGTGGTGGCCCTCACCGCCTGTGGCGACGGCTCGACGGAGCGCCCGGTGACGTTCGGCGGCGATCGCCCGGTGACCATCGGCGCACCCGCCACGCTGACCGACGGCAAGCAGTACCCGCTGGTCGTCGTGCTGCACGGCTACAGCGCGAACGGGTTCGTGCAGGAGGCGTACTTCGGCATGAACGCGCTGCCCGACCGCGACGAGGCGCTCGTGCTCGCGCCCGATGGCACCGTCGACAGCTCGGGCAAGCAGTTCTGGAACGCCGACGCCGAGTGCTGCGACTTCGACGGCAAGAACCCCGACGACGTCGGGTACATCGGCGGCCTGATCGACGACGTGCTCGACACCTGGCCGGTCGATCCGAAGAAGGTGTTCGTGATCGGGCACTCGAACGGCGGCTTCATGAGCTACCGCATGGCGTGCGAGCGCGCCGACGTGATCGCGGCGATCGCGCCGCTCGCGGGTCTCGCGTCGTCGATGCCCGCCGGGTGCAACCCGTCGAAGCCGGTCAACGTGCTGCACATGCACGGCACGGTGGATCAGACCGTGCCCTACGGTCCGACCGCGGCAGTCGGCCAGATCGGCGCGGTCGGCTCGGTGAGCCAGTGGGCGCAGAAGAACGGCTGCGGGACGACGCGCACCGCGGCGGGCGACCTCGATCTCGAGACCAGCCAGGCCGGCGCCGAGACGCACACGTTCAAGACCGACGGCTGCCCGGTGGGTGGCTCGGTCGACCTGTGGACGATGGAGGGCGTCGGGCACATCCCGTCGCTGAACAGCAGCTTCAATTCCACCGTGATGCAGTGGTTCACAGAGCACTCACGATCGTGATTGGCCCGCGGGCGGGAGCGTGATATCTGTCCAGAACCATGTGGTACCTGGGCTCTGTCCCGCACCAGCCCGACGTCACGGATTGAAGACCGCGTCTCCGCCGTTTTCTCTTCCGTGAACGTCAAGCAGAAGGTTCGCCCCATGGATACCCAGCTCAAGCTCCTCGGCAGCAAGCCGCCCGAGCTCGCCCCGATCAAGCACATCAAGGCGCCCGTCGATCCGTCGACGCTGCACCACCGCCAGCTCCTCGACGGGGCGTTCTGGCAGAAGATCCCCGCCTACCGGCTGGTCGACGAGGCGACGTTCCTCGACCACACGTGGCAGGCGAAGAACACGATCACGAACCCGCAGAAGCTCCTCCAGGCCGTCCAGGACCTGGTGCCTCAGAGCTTCTACGACGACGTGTCGAAGGGCTTCCACCTCGCGCCGATGTCGATCCGCGTGTCGCCGTACCTGCTGTCGCTGATCGACTGGTCGAACGCGTACACGGATCCGCTGCGCCGGCAGTTCGTCCCGGTCGCCTCGCGCCTCCTGCCCGATCACCCGAAGCTGACGCTCGACTCGCTGCACGAACAGGCCGACGCGCCGGTGCCGGGCCTCACGCACCGGTATCCCGACAAGGCGCTGTTCCTCGCGCTCGACACCTGCCCGGTGTACTGCCGGTTCTGCACGCGCAGCTACGCGGTCGGCGTCGACACCGACGAGGTCGAGAAGGTCTCGCTGAAGGCGACCGAGGAGCGCTGGGAGCGCGCGTTCCGCTACATCAGCGAGCGCCCCGAGCTCGAGGACATCGTGGTCTCCGGCGGCGACAGCTACCAGCTGAAGGCCCGGCAGATCACGCTGATCGGCAACAAGCTCCTCGAGCTGCCGAACATCCGCCGCATCCGGTTCGCGACCAAGGGTCCCGCCGTGATGCCGATGAAGCTGATCACGGATCACGAGTGGCTCGACGCGCTGACCGCGGTCGTCGAGCGCGGCCGCAAGCTGCACAAGGAGGTCGTCCTCCACACGCACTTTAACCACCCGAACGAGATCACCGCGATCACCAAGCGCGCGCTCGACGGCGTGTTCGAGCGCGGCATCATCACGCGCAACCAGAGCGTGCTCCAGCGCGGCGTCAACGACACCATCGCCGTGATGCAGCTGCTCGTGAAGCGGCTCGGTCACTGCCAGGTCCAGCCCTACTACGTGTACGTGCACGACCTCGTGAAGGGCGTCGAAGACCTCCGCACCACGCTGCAGACCGCGTGCGACATCGAGAAGGCCGTGCGCGGCACGACCGCCGGGTTCCACACGCCGACGTTCGTCGTCGACGCACCGGGCGGCGGCGGCAAGCGCGTCGCCCACAGCTTCGAGCACTACGACCGCGACACCGGCATCTCGGTGTTCGCCGCGCCGTCGGTCAAGCCGGGCTTCTTCCTGTACTTCGATCCGGTCGACACGCTCGCGCCCGAGATCCAGGCGAAGTGGTCCGACAAGGCGAAGCAGGACGAGATGATCGCGGACGCCATCGCGAAGGCGAACGCCAACATGGCCGCGAGCGCGCACGCCTCGTCCGTGCGGTAACGCTAGAACGTCCCGCCGTACGAGAACATCGTGCGCCCGTCGTGAATGCCGACGCTCGGCACGAGCGCGGAGCTACCCGACGACCGGCTCGGCTGCTGCGTCGTCGTGTACCAGATGGCGGCGCCGAGGCCGATCGACAGGCCGGCGACGCCGCCGATCGCGAAGTTCGAGACGGCCTTGTCGCCGTCGAGGCCGCTCGCGAGCACGAGGATCCCGCCGATCGCGAGACCGCCGGCGAGGAAGCCGCCGGGCGCGGCGCCGAGCCAGATCGAGTCGGCCGTGCCGGTCCGGCTGCGATACGCGAAGATGCCGCCGGCGATCAGGCCGCTGGCTCCGAGCACCACCGCGGTCGGCCCGATCTTCAGGCGGTCGCGCTCGTTGCGGCCGTCGATCAGCGAGCCGAGCACGAACAGGTCGGCGGCGGCCCACACCGCGCCGTGCACGACCACCGGTCCCGTCGCGCCGAGGTCGGCCCTGTGCGACAGCAGCGCCATGCCGCCGCCGAGCGCGAACACGCCGAGCGCGAGCCCGGTGGTCGCGGCGGCGGAGCTGTGGACCTTCGTCGTGAACGCCAGCGTGAAGTCCGCCGCCATGCCGAGCTCGAGCCCGGCGACGCCCCACGCGACCGGCCCCGAGCGCTGGTCCTCGGCGACCGCGGTCGCGGAGAGCGCGGTGATCACGACGAGAGCGGTGGCGGTGCGGCGCATCGAGGTCAGCCGTGCTGCACGGGAGAGGCCATTGTACAGCCCCGCGACGCGGCGGGCGCGGCCGGCGGGTCACGCGACATCGGCGTCACGTGGGGTGTTGCGATCCGACCACGGTCGCGTGAACGGCGCGTGAAGCAGGACATTCCTGTCCGCGGGCCATGCGAGGTTCGGTACGTGGGCTGTCGGCTCGGCACCGTGCTCGTGGCCGCGACGCTGTCGCAGGGCTGCACCGTGATCTTCGCGGGTGTCGGAGCGGCGAGTGCGACGGACGGCGCGGTCACGCCGCCGGCGTATCGCGCCTGCCTCGCCGCGCGCCCGCCGGCCTCGACGCGCGATTGCGCCGATGTGTCGACCTATCCCGAGCTGCGAGCGAGGCCGGGCCGTGATGCCCGGTACGGCGCGCTGGTCGGGCTCGTGATCGATGTCGGGCTGCTGACGCTCCTGTACGTCGGCTTCACGAGTGCCTCGACCCATTGACGGCGCGCGAGGTGGTCGGTTTGATGGACGAACGTGACCATGGAACAACGTTCCACGGTCTGTCACGCCCGTAGGGTATGGACCGCACGGACCGCTTCGCCGCCCTCGAACGCCGCGCCTGGACCGATCTCGCCGCCGACTCCGGCACCGCCGCGCTGACCATCGCGCACGTCGGCGGCGGGACCCTGCTCGTGTGTCCGGCGGGGACGCCGCACGTCAACCTCGCGATGGGCGCGCGCGCGGCGGTCGAGGCGGTGCGCGCGATCACCGCGCACTACCGTGCCGCCGGCGTGCCGCGGTTCCTGGTCGAGCTGGGCGACGCGCGTGTCGCCGCCGCCGCCGAGCTCGTGAAGTACCGGCGCGGCATGGTGCGGCTCGCCCGCGAGCGCGGCGCGGTACTCGGCGCGGCCCCGACCGACCTCGCGATCGCCGCGCCGCGCGACCACGAGATCGTGCCGGCGGCGCGGATCCTGTGCGCGCACCTCGGCGCGCCGCCCGCGCTCGCCGACGCGTATCCGCAGCTCGTGCGGTCGCCGCACTGGCACCTGCGGATCGCGCGCGAGGGGGACACGGTCGTCGCGGCGGCGCTGCTCTATGCGCGCGATGGCGCCGGCTACCTGATGGGCGCGGCGACGCTGCCGTCTCACCGAGGCCGCGGTGCGCAGGGCGCCCTGATCCGCGCGCGGCTCGCGCTCGCCGACGAGCTCGGCGCGGGCGTGGTGGTCTCGAACACCGGCGAGGCGGTGCCGGGCGAGCCGCAGCACAGCGAGCACAACATGCGACGCCAAGGCCTCGTCGAGGTCGCGCGCTACGACGTGTACACGCCCGCGTGATCAGAAGTCGACGATGGTGACGCGGCCGTCGGTGTCCGTGAGCAGCGCGAGCTTCGGCTTGCCGTGCGTCGTGATGCCGACCTTCAGCACGTCGCCCTTCGCGACGGGCGCGTTCACCCACGGCAGGGTGACGGTGCGCGCACCCGCCTTGACGAGCACGAGCTTCTCGCCGGCGAACACGACCTCGGCCTCGTGCAGCTTCGGCGCGACGACCGGGCGCACGATCGTCGGCTCCCACAGGCGGGTGACGAGGTTCGCGAGCGTCGCGGGCATCGCCGGCGTGAGCGCGGCGTCGATCCGCTCGCGCAGGGCGGGGGTCAGCGCGCTGGCGTGGTGCGCGAGGAACGCGGCGGCGGCTCCGCGCGCGACCTCGTGCTGGGATTTGTCGTCGAGCATCTCGAGCGCGAGCAGCTCGGTCTTGCCGGGCGCGCTGCCGAGCTCGATCAGCGCGAGCAGCGCGAACGGCGACACCGTCGTCGCCTCGGCCAGCTTCGCGAGGTACGGCGCGCGCAGCGCGGGGACATGGATCGCGAGCGCGGCGAGCGCGCGGTCGTGCGTGCCCATCCAGCCGAGGACCTCGCGCTCGTGGAGCGCGAGGAGATCGAGCAGGCGCTCGCACTGATCCTCCTCGAGCGTCATCGCGGCCGCGGCGTACTCGGCGATCACCTCCGCGATGCGCGACGACAGCGGGTTACCGCGGCGGATGAAGTCGAGCAGGAACGGCGCGATCGTGACCGCGACCGGGTAGAGCAGGCGGTGCCGGATCGCGTGCCGCTCGAGCACCTCGAAGGCCTCCTCGATCTCGTCGGGGTACGCGGCGTAGAGCGGCGCGTGCCGGAGCACCGCGAGCGCGCTGGGGACGTTCGACAGCGCGCCGGCGCTCCCGTCGCTCGGGCCGTGCGCCCCGCGAAGCACGCCCCACGGCAGCTCCGCCACGCTGTGCTCGAGTCCCGGTACTTCGACCCGGCTGGTCGGTTCGAATCGCCCCATCGCGCCGCACGATAGAGCAAGCGCCGGGCCGTCGGGTTGGCAATCTGACCACGCACACTTGCAGCTTGCTGCGAACAGTCGACCTCGGTCTGGTGACCACAACCGGTGGCTCCTCGGCTAGTCTCCCGGATCGATGAGGTTGGTTCCCTTACTATTGTTACTGGGTTGCGCGACGCCCCGTTCGGGAACCGTACCGTTCGAGCCTCCGGCGGCCACGATCGCGCCGCGGGCCGCTCCCGCGGGGATCGCCCCCGCCGCGCCGGCGCAGCTGGACGAGGCGACCGTCAAGGCGAAGACGCGCGCGTGGGTCGACGCGTTCGATCGCGCGAACGTCGCCGACGTCGAGGCGGCGCTCGGCCCGAGCTTCGTCGAGTTCCGGCTCGGCCGCTGGTACGACGCGAAGCAGGTGCTCGATGGCCTGCGCGCGCGACACGAGCGTCACGCGCCGATCCGATCGCGCACGTGGAACATCGAGCGCGTCCAGCTGGGCCCGAACATCGCGGTGTTCCAGGGCGAGACCGCGGAGCACCAACCTGCCGAGGGCGACAACCCCGCCGGTGACTCGATCACCTGGTATGTCGCGGTGTGGTCGCACGACGGCGCGGCGTGGAAGCTCGCGCATCTCAGCCGGCGACCGGGCGGCCCCGACGCCGAGCGCGAGTCGTGGAACACGACACTGCGCAAGGAGACCAGCTTCCGCACGACGGTGAACCACTTCCTGTCCGAGTGGGCGAAGGGCAAGAAGCCTGGCACGGCCATCGACATCGCGTCGGGTCAGGGGCGCAACGCCGTGTGGCTCGCGACGCAGGGCTGGAGGGTCACCGCCGTCGACATCTCCGATGTCGGTCTCGAGATGACCGCGAAGGCCGCGCTCGCGAAGAAGACCAAGGTCACGACGGTCGAGGCCGACATCGACACGTACGACCTCGGCAAGGAGAAGTGGGACCTGGTGACGCTGATGTACGCCGGCTCGGACCCGAAGCTGATCGAGCGGATCAAGCCGAGCATCAAGAAGGGCGGCTGGATCGTCGTCGAGTTCTTCGGCAAGGAGGCCACCGCCGGTACCGGGGTCGGCGGGTTCGCTCCCGGCGAGCTCGCCGCGGCGTTCCAGGGCTGGAAGATCGAGAAGGACGAGGTCGTCGACGACGTCGCCGACTGGGGGCTGCGCAAGGTAAAAGTCGCACGGTTCGCCGCACAGAAGCCCTGACGGAGTCGCCACTTCGTGCGTGTTGCACCATGATGGCCCATCCCTCGCTCGAGGACATCGTCGCCGGCCTGGCCGCGGCGCACGTCACGAGCTGCCCGAGCTGTCGTCAGCTCGCGCACCTCGCGGGGATGGAGCTGCCGCCGTCCCCGCCGGAGGATGACCTCGACCGCCTCGCGGTGGTCGACGACGCGGTCTACACCGACTGGGAGCCGCTCGCCGCCGAGGGCGGCATGGGGCAGATCTTCCGCGTCCGCGATCGCCGGCTCGGCCGGTTCGTCGCGATCAAGCAGCTGAAGCCGGGGCTGCCCGAGCACGAGAGGTCGATCCTCGTGCGGCGGTTCGAGCGCGAGGCGCGGCTGACCGCGCGCCTCCAGCACCCGGCGATCGTCGGCGTGCACGAGGCGGGGCGGTTCGCGAACGGCGAGCCGTTCTACGCGATGCCGCTGCTCCGCGGCGCGCCGCTGTCCGCGGAGATCGACAGGCGCAAGACGGTCGCCGAGCGGCTCGCGCTGCTCGCGAACCTGACGACGGTCGCCGAGGCGATCGCGTACGCCCACGAGCAGGGCATCGTTCACCGCGACATCAAGCCCGACAACATCCTCGTCGGTCAGTTCGGCGAGACCGTCGTGATCGACTGGGGCCTCGCGAAGGACGTCAGCGAGCAGGGCGGCGAGCCCGAGAGCGCCTACCGCGCGGCGCCGACCGACGGGCTCACGCAGTTCGGCGTCGGCACCGCGAACTACATGCCGCCCGAGCAGGCGAAGGGCGACGAGCCCGACCCGAGCTTCGACGTCTACGCGCTCGGCGCGACGCTCTACCACCTGCTCGCCGGCCAGCCGCCGCACTCCGACGCGAACGACTCGAGCGAGATCCGCCGGCGGCTGATCTACGGCACGGCCCCGAGGCCGCTCGCCGACGTCGCGCCAGAGGTGCCGCCCGAGCTCGCGGACATCGTCGCCAAGGCGATGGCGCCCGCGCGCGCCGATCGGTTCGACAGCGCGCGCGAGCTGGCGCGCGAGCTGCGCCGCTATCAGACCGGCCAGCTCCTCGCGTCGCGCCGCTACACGCTCGGCGAGCTGCTGCGGCACTGGATGCGGAAGCACCGGACGGCGCTGCGCATCTCGGCGGTCGCCGGCGCCGTCGTGCTCGCGCTCGCGGTGTTCGCGTTCGTGCGGATCCGGCGCGAGCGCGATCGCGCGACCGAGAGCCAGGCGCAGGCCGAGCGCGAGCTGCGCCGCGCGCAGGGCATCGTCGCGAGCCGCAGCGCCGCCGATCCGGTGAAGCGGATGGACGCGCTCCTGCTCGGCATCCAGGCCGTCGCGCCCGATCTCGCGACGAGCCCGACGCCGGAGGCCGTGCAGGGCCTCGTCGACGCGCTCACCGCGGGGCCGCCGCTCGTCCCGCTGCGCCACGAGGGGGTGATCAAGTACTTCACGTCGGTCGGAGACACGCTGATCGGCGTGGACGATGCGCGCGAGCTCGTGCTGTGGAGCGCGCGGTCCGGCAAGCCGCTCGGAAGCCATCCCTCCGCGCTGCCGCAGCCCGAGCGTCCGCGCGCGTCGCCCGACGGCAAGCGCGTCGTGGTGTGCGGCTTCGATCCGATCGGCGAGGTGTTCGAGCTCGCGACCGGCGCGCACGTGACGTTCGAGGCGAAGGCCGACTTCGCCGGCTGCGCGTTCCTCCCCGACGGCCGCGTGATCACCGCGGCCGATGACGTGGCGCTGCGCGATCCGGCGACCGGCGCCGTCGTGAAGCGCTTCTCGCTGCCCGCGCGCGCGAGCTCGCTCGCGCTCGGCCCGGATGGCCGCGTCGCCGTCACGACGATCGACGGCACGCTGTGGCTGTGGTCCGGCGGCGAGCCCACCGCCATCGCGACGAAGCTCCCGCTCGGCGGCACGAGCGCGTTCGACCGCACGGGCACCATCCTCTACTCGAACGGCCACGACCAGATCGTGCGCGCGTTCGACCTCGCGAATCCATCCGCGCCGCCGCGCGTGGTGTTCGAGAACACCACCGCGCAGCTCGCCGCCCTCGTCGTCGATCCGGCCACCGATCGCGCGGCCGTCGGAATGTGGGATCACGATGGGGCGCGGCACTCGCGCGTGTTCGGCGCACCGGCCAACCTGGATGGCAACATCCAGGCGTGGACCGGGACATGGGGGGTGTTCGATCGGCTCGGCCCGCTCGCGATCACCGACGTCGAGCGCGGCGGCATCGTGCTGCCGCTGACCGCGCACGCCGGAGAGACGCACGTCGTCGAGGTGGTCGGCGATCGGATCGCCTCGGCGAGCCGCGACGGCGCGGCGTTCCTGTGGGACGCCGCCTCGGGCGCCGAGACCGGTATGCTGCTCGGGCACACCGGCGAGATCGTCGCGGCGCTCGCGCGCGGCGACCTGCTGCTCACCGCGAGCCACGACGGCACCGCACGCGTGTGGGACTCCTCCGGCGCACCGATCGCGGTCGTTCCGGGCCCGCGCGAGCTGACCGCGGCCGTATGGCTCGACGACGCGCGCTTCGTCGTCGGCGACCTCGGCGGCCACGTGCGCACGATCGAGGCGCGCACCGGCAAGATCCTTTCCGACGTCGACGCCGGCGCGCCGGTCTCCGCGCTCGCCGCGGGCCACGGCCGGCTCGCGATCGGCACGCTCGGCGGCGCGCTGATCGTCGGCGACCAGCGGTCCGACGGCCGCGCCGTGACCGCGCTGGCATTCTCCGCCGACGGAGCGACGCTCTACTCCGCGCACGTCGACGGCATCGACCGCGCCTGGGATCCCCGTACGATGCAGCGCACCGCCGAGTCGGCTCCGGGCGAGCCCGTCGACACGCCGGCCGACACCGAGGGCGACGTCGCGCTGATCCCGAACGGGGACACGCTCCTCGGCGTTCGCCCCGCGGGCACCACGCGCACGCTCGACGCGCGCACCCTCGCGGTGCGCTCGACACGCGAGGGCCGCCTCGTCGCCGACGGCGTGCGCGCGCTCCAGGACGGTACGGTCGTCTTCGGCGAGCGCAGGGTCGCCGCGCACCGCGGCGCGATCACGGCCGCCGCGCGCGATCAGGGTCTCGTCGCGACCGCGAGCGTCGACGGCACCGTGTGGCTGTGGTCGGCCACCGGTGACGCGCGCTTCGCGATCGCGGGTCCCGGCCTTGGCGCTCCGACGTCCCTCGCGTTCACGCATGCCGCGCTCGCGATCGGCTACGCGAGCGGCGCCGTCCGCCTCGTCCCGACGACGCCGGCGGCCGCGCTCGCGCAGGCCTGCCGGATCGCGAAGCGCTTCGATCGCGGCTCCGACGTGGCGCCGCACTGCAACTGACGACTTGTCCGGCCGGACACGCAGCGCTGCACTTCGTGTGCAGAAATTAGGTCGGACCTAATTAACCACGGTGACGTCGCGCAGGTAGATCGCGGAGCGGTAACCCGGCGCGGATTTCATCCCGAACCCGACGTGCGCGGCGTCGCGCGCGATCGCCAGGTCGTACTGCGCGACCTGCGCGCCGTCGAGCATCACGGTGACCTTGTCCTTGGTCTGGGTGACCTTCACCGCGTGCTCGGCCTGCGCGCCGTGGCCCGCGAGCGGCTTCCAGTCGCCCTGGCCGAAGGCGGTGGCGCCCGCGTCGTAGGCGTAGAACGCGATCGCGCCGTTCTTGATGAGGACGACGCCGCCCGCGACGAGCACGTGCATCGAGCGGCCGGCCTCGGGGCCGAGGCGGCGCCACGTCGCCTCGAGCGTGTAGGGCAGGGCGACCGGCTTGACCGTGATCATGCCGGCCTCGGAGTAGCGGCCCGGAGCGCCGTCGCTCGAGAGCACGAAGCTGTCGGGCGCACGGCCCGGCGCGAGGGTGCCGCGTGTCGCCTTCCAGGCGTCGGCGTGGGCGGCGTCGGCGTCGGCGGTCGCGGTGCCGGCGAGCGCGCTGACCAGCGCGAGGGCGAGCGCCGCCCTCACTGGAACAGCACCGGCGAGCGGCCGCGGAACCGCTCGCGCAGGCGGGCCTGACCGGCGCGGATGAGGGCCTTCGCCTTGCCGGCGTCGGCGAGCGACAGGCGCCGCGCGATCTCCTGGGGGTCGACATCGTCGAGCCACAGCCGCACCGCGGTCGCCATGTCGGCGGGAAACGTGTCGATCGTCTGCGTGACCTCGGCGACGAGCTTGCTCACGGTGAGCCGGTCCGTCATCGGTGGGCGCGCCGCCGGCTCGGGAGAGTCCTCGAGCGGCGCGGCGTCACTGTGCAGGTCGCGCTTGTTCGGCGAGCCGTCGCGCGGGCCCCAACCGAGGCGCTTGCGGACGTGGTCGCGCGCGGTGAAGTCGACGAGCCGGAGCAGCCAGGCGCGCAGCGGCGTGCCGGTGTCGTCGTCCTCGGTGCCGGGCTCGCCGCTCTCGTCGTCGAGCTTCGACAGGCGGATCACCTCGGCCACGAGGTCGTCCTCGGGCGGCGCGGGCTCGGTGTGCGCGAGGAAGCTCCTCAGGTTCTCGTAGTCGTTCGCGGCGAGCCGCTCGAGCACGGCGACCATCACGGCGCGCGCGTCGTCATCGGTGGACAGCCGGCAGCGCTTGAGCAGCCGGTTGTGGCGGGCCCAGCCCTCGAGCCGCGGCGCGATCTTCACCATGAACGAGCGCCACGCGGCCAGGTCCTTGCCGACCACCCGCTGGACGAGCGACACGGCCTCCTGCTCGAACGCGTGGTTCCAGGCTCCCACCTGCGGAGCATACCCCGGCCTTAGAACAAGGTCATGCCGACGCCGGCGCCGATGCCCGTGAACTCCTTCTCCAGGACGGCGGTCTCGTCGGTGCGGTGGTACATCTCGCCGTAGACCTCGTACGCGCGCTTGGAGCCGCCGGAGCCGGCGGGCCGGTACCAGATCGAGGCGCGATAGGTCAGCTCCTCGTAGTTGCCGGTCGACGCCGACGACGGCACCCACAGCGCGCTGACCTCGCCGTCGAGCGCCGCGGGGATGAGCACGATCGCCGCGCGGCCTCTCACGTAGCCGTAGCCGTGCGCGAGGTTGAAGCCGGCGCCGAAGCTACCGCCGAGCCGCAGGCTGCCCGGACCGCCGCGGCCGATGTTGAACAGCGAGAACGCCGTGCCGCCGTGCAGCCAGAAGTCGATCGGGCTCGTGCGCATGCCCGTCGAGAACTCGATGCCGTGGAAGTGGCCGTACGACGACGGGATGCCGAGGTACACCCCCTCGAGCGCGAACTGCGCGCGCGTCGCCGACGTCTCGGCCATCGGATCCGCCGGGGCCATGCCATCGACAAAGGCCGGGGCCTGGCCCTGGAGCGCGCCGAGCGTCATCCGCGACCGGTGGAACATGCCGACGCCGCGCTTGCGGTCGTAGTAGTCGTCGACGAACGGCTTCGATGGCGCGTCCTGCTTCGGCGGCTCCGCGGCGGCGACCGGCGCGGCGACCGGCGCCGCCGTCGGAGCGGGCGGCGGCGGCGCCGGTGGCGGCGGGGCGGGGGGCGTCACCGTCACCGGTGGCGGGAGGTTCAGCGGCGCGTCACTCGCCGGCGGTGGAGGCGCATCGGGCGCCGGTGCATCCGTGCCCGGCGCCGGCGGCGGCGGGGGCAGCTCGTCCGCCAGCGCGGCCGTCGGAGCGAGGAGAGCGAGGAGCGCGACGAGCTTCATGGCGGACCTCAAAACATCACCCCGGCCTGGAGGAAGTAGCCCACGTTCTTCGGCTTCTGGATCTCCTGCATCGTGACGCCGCCCATCAGCGACACGCGCTTGAACGCCACCGTCGACACGTCGAAGTGCCACGGGTGGCTCGTCACGTCGGCGACCGCGTTGCCCATCATGTCCAGGTGGACCTGACGGTCGACGTCCTCGACGCCGTACTTGTACCAGTTCCACTCGTACGTCAGCGCCAGGCGCAACGGGCCGCGCACGCTCGACAGGCGGAACGGCATGCCGAGGTACTTGTACGAGAGCTTCGTCGGGACGCCCGCGTTATCGACGATGGAGTTGACCTTGCCGAAGCCAAAGCCGGTCTCGAACGCGACCTTGGTCCCGGAGCCGATGTAGAAGTTCAGCTTGTAGCCGCTCGTGTCGCCGAACCCGAACCGGTCGCGCGAGTAGAGGTGCAGCTCCATGTCGGAGTACTTCGACGCGAACACGCTGCCGATCGCCTTCGAGGTGTTCTCGCGCATCTGACGCTTCTCTTCCTCGGAGTAGTAGGTCGTCGTCGTCTCCGTCACGATGTAGTTGCCCGAGACGTAGCTGCGCGATGACACGCTCTTCGGACCCGACGCCGCCATCGCGCCACCGACCGCGATCAGCAGGCCGATCACCATGCGCGCCGTCATGCCGTTGCGATCGCGCAGCACGATGCCCTGCGACGCCGGCGAGAGCCCGAGGTTGTTCGACGCGAACTCGGTGCGCCCCCCCTGCATGATCGCGCCGAGCTCGATGCCGAGGCCGTCCTGGCGGAGGTGGCCGTCGAGCACGCCGCTCTTGCGCGGCTTGTCGTCGTCGGCAAAGGCGGGGCGCGAGGCGGCGCCGCCGGCGAGCGCGAACGACAGCGTCACCGCGACGAGGCGCGAGAATGGCGTGGGCACGATCCGACAATACGAGGTGGGTTCGGCGCCCATCAGGCAGCCCTCGGGTCGCTTACCCGGATGCTACCCGGCTCACGCGATGAGGACGAACGTCTGCTGGTTCAGCGCGACCAGCCGGCCGTCCTCGCCCCACAGCTCGCGGGTCTCGAGGAAGTAGCCGTCGGCGAGCACCGGCACGGTGCCCCGGTAGAGCAGCGGCGCCTCGGGGTCGAGGCCGTCGAGGCCCGCGACGATGTCGAGCGTGTAGGCGATCGTCGCCATCGGGCGCGGCCGGTCGAGGCGCACGAGCGTCGCGGGCCACCACGCGTCGACCACCGCGGCGATGTGCGCCGCATCGCGCGGGCCGCCCGGCGCGCGCGGCCGGATCCAGCCGACGGCGCGCGCGGGTGCGCTCGGACCGGAGCCGGGGATGCCCTCGACGACGCGGTACTCGAAGTGCTGGGCGAACTCCGGGGTCGGCAGCGTCGGCATCGGGTCGAGCGTCTTCCACGACGGCACCTCGGGGTGCACGAGCTCCTGCCACGCGAGCGGTCCCGCGCCCGGGCGTGCCGCGGCGAGCACCGCCACCGCGTGCGACTTGATCTCGCCGCCCTGGGCGAGCTGCGCGCGCACGGTCGACACCGAGTGGCCCGCGCGCAGCACCTGGACGGAGAGCTCCGCGCTGCCGGGCACGAGCGGGCCGGGCAGCTCGGCGGTCACCGAGCGCACCTTGCGCACCGGATCGGCGACCGCCTGCTCGATCGCGCGGATCAGCGTGGCGACGACGTACCCGCCGTACGCCCCCCGTCCCTGCGCCCAGCCGGAAGGAACCTCGAGGCTCGCCATTGGGCGAACCATGTCAGTCGTACGCGGTGATGACCAGCCTGCCGCCGACCTGCGTGATGGTGTAGCGCCGGGGACGAGCGCGGTTCTCCCATGCGCCGCGGCCGAGCACCTCGACGCCGTCACCCGCCAACGGACCGCTGCCGGGGTAGCCGCCGTGACCGAGGTGCTCCTCGACCATGCGCGCCATCACCTGCTCGCGGGTGCCCATGAACCACAGGAACGGCGCGAGGATCAAAAGCTGGAACGGACCGCCGGCGATCGCCCAGACCCCGAACAGCACCGCGACGACGCGCGCGACCTGGACGGAGATGTCCGTCGCGCGGACGAAGCTCATCTTCTTCGCGAGCGCCGCGCGGAGGATGCGGCCGCCGTCCATCGGGAGCGCCGGGATCAGGTTGAAGCCGGCGAGCACGAGGTTGATCCAGCCGATGGTGGCGACGAACGGGCTCGCGAGCAGCGCACCGAGACCGAGGCCCACCCCGCCGAGCGCCAGCGACACGGCCGGGCCGGCCGCCGCGATGGCGATCTCGTGGTTGGGCGTGCGCGGCATGTCGACCATCTTGGCCGCGCCGCCGAGGAAGCCGAGCTCGATCCCCGAGACACGGACGCGCAGCGCGCGCGCCACGAGCGCATGCCCGAGCTCGTGGAGCAGGACAGACCCGAACGCGATCGCCGTGAACAGCACGCCGGCGAGCCCGCCGAACGCGAGGAACACGACCCCGAGCAGGATCAGGAAGCTGACGTTGATCTCGACGGGGAACCCGAACAGGCTTCCCAGCCGATACGACTTGAACATGAGGACATCGTGCGCACGTGGCGCCGGGTGTCAATCGCGGCGACCGGATGGGATCCTGCCCGGTTAGGCAGCCGGGCATATCGCTTGCTCGACGGCTGTTTCATGCAGCGCGTCCTCCCCGTGCTCGCGTTCGTCATCGCCGCCGCGGCGGGGCTCGCGAGCGCCGACGATCAGAAGAGCTCGCAGTCCACGGGCGTACTCGCCTCCTTCACGTTCGACCGGGGCTCCGCCCGGCTCGACGTCGACGACGACGGTGCCGCGTTCACCGCCATCCTCGCGTGGCTCGAGGCCAACCCGGATGGCCTCGTCGTCCTCGACGGCCACGCGAACGACCCCGGTCCGGCGCGCGCGAACCTCACGCTGTCGTTCGCGCGCGCGAAGGCCGTGCGCACCGAGCTCGTGCTCGCCGGCGTCGATCCGGACCACATCGTGGTCGCGGCGTTCGGCAGGGCCGGGCCGCCGAGCCTGCGCGACCGCAAGGTCGTCGCCTGGGGCACGCGCGCCGGCATGAAGGCCGTCATCTCGCGCACGCGCGCGATCGGCCCCTCGCTGGTCTCGACCGGCCTGCTCCGCGAGCTCGCGCTGAACCAGCCGTCGGCGATCGTCGTCCGCCGCTAGCCGCTCTCCCCCGCGTCACACCTCTCCGCGGATCGCGAGCGCTCGTTCGCGCGTTCGCACGGCCACGACGCGCCCGATCCAGCGCCAAGATCGCCAAGAATCGTTCCAACGGGAAGGCACATCGAGGCACGTGCGAGGCCCTCGAGCGCGGCAGTTCGCACTCAGTTAGCTGGGGGGAGCGCGCCAAGGAAGGCCGCGACGACGCCAACCACGAGCTCGAGCCGGAAGGGATGGCGACCCTCGTCGTAATGGAATGGGCACATCCGGTGCGAGCGGAATCTCGGCATCGAGGTCGTACACGAGAGCCTCTTGATCGTGCGCTCGTGAAACCCGGGCCCGAGCTCGCGATGTTTCATCGACGAGAAGCGACGGCTCTGGACGCTGCATGTCCCCCTCGATCGACCGGGCCCAGCAGGGTTGCGTGCAGCTACCTTGGCGCACTCCCCCCTGACAAACCGAGCGTGAACTGCCGCGCTCGACATCGTCGGGCGTGCCACGACGTGCGATCCCGTTGGAACGTTCTTGGCGATCTTGGCGATGGATCGGGGACACGGCGTACCCGTGCGAAGCCGGTGGCGACATCGCAGGTACCGGCGACGGCGCGCCGACGCTGTTCAAGCAGATGAACGCCTCTCCAGCTTGCCCTCCGTCTCTGAAGAACTGGTTTCGGTTCGCAGACTTGGATCGGCAGGTGATGGGATGCGCTCTAGCGACAGCAGGTCGCGACGAGCGCGCGCAGCGCCGCGACGTCCTTCGCGACGCGCTGGTCGGAGGCGTTCTTCGCCTGCACCGCCTCGAGCATCGCGAGCGCGGCTCTGTACGACTCGAGCGCGCGCGCGGGCTGCTTCTGGGCCCGCGCGAGGTCGCCGAAGATCTGGTGGACGCCGGCGAGCGCGACCTGCGCGGAGGCATCCGACGGGTCCTTCGTGGCGTCGCCCTGGCGCAGCGCGAGCGCGGCGCGCAGGTTGGTGTCGGCGGCGGCGTGCTCGCCGAGCTCGATCTCGACGCCGGCCAGCGTCTCGTGGAGGTCGGCGGCGTGCGAGGCGGCGTTCGGGTTCGCCGGATCGCTCGCCAGCACGCGCGTCGCGGTCTCGAGCCCGCGCTCGAGACGAGCGCGGGCCTCGGCGAGCTTCTTCTCGCGCCAGAGGATCGTGCCGACCTTCAGGTGGACGATGCCCGGGCCGAGCGCGGCGTTCTTGTCCTTCGCGTCGATCGCCGCGCGGCGCTCGGCGATCGGCAGCGCGAGCTCGAGCTCGGCGAGCGCCGCCGCGTGATCCTTGCGCTCCGCCAGGTGATCGGCGAGCCCGACGTGCGCGGCGAGCAGGTCGAGCTGCCACGCCGCGTTCTTCGGATCCTTCGCCGCCAGCCGCTCGGTGATCTGGAGCGTCAGCCGCTTCTCGGCGAGCGCGCCGTCGGCGTCGCCCTTGCGCAGGAGCACGTCCGCGATCCGCGAGTGGAGGACCTTGCTGTCACGCACCCACGTGGTGTTCGTCGCGTCGAGCGCGAGCAGGCGGTCGGTGATCGCGAGCGAGGCGCGGTAGCCGGCGAGCGCCTCGTCGAGCGCGCCCTGGCGCTTGTGCACCTCCGCGATGCGCTGGTGGATCACGGACAGATCGCGCTGCCAGGCGGTGTTCTTCGGATCGAGCTCGGCGAGCCGCGTCCGGATCGCGAGCGAGGCACGGAGCTCGGCGAGACCGTCGGCGATCGCGCCCTGGGCGACCAGCACGTTGCCGATCCGGCTGTGGGCGAGCGCCAGGCCGCGCTGGCGCTTCGCGTTCGTCGGATCGAGCGCGACGAGCTTCTTGTCGAGCGCGTACAGCGTGCGATACGCCGCGAGCGCGCCGGGCAGGTCGGGCCTCGCCTCGAGCAGCGCGCCGAGCTGGTCGTGGAACGCGGCGAGGTCGTGCGCGTAGGTCTGGTTGTCGGGGGCGCGCGCGGCGAGCCGCTCGCTGATCGCGATCGCGGTGCGCAGCTCGGCCTCCGACGCCGCGCTCTCGCCCTGCGTCTCCAGCACCTCGGCGACGTAGGTGTGGGCGATCGCGAGCCGGCGCTGCGGCTCGGGCTCGGCCGGCGCGCTCGCGGTGTGCGCCTGCGCGAGCGCGAGTGCCTCGCGGGCCGCGGCGAGCGTCCCGGGACGATCGCCCTTCGCGGTGAGCGCGGTGCCGTGCAGGTGGAAGCTGTCGCCGGCGACCAGGAGCCACGCGGGACTCGCGGTGCTCGCGGTGCCGCCGACGTGCGACTTCGCCAGCGTGATCGCGGCCGACGTCTCGGCGAGCGCGGCCGCGGTGTCGCCGCGGTCGAGCAGCACCTTCGCGAGCTTGTTGCGGCTCGCGCAGAGGTCGCGCTCGAGCTGGTCGTCGCCCGGGTGCCGCGCGACGAGGCCCTCGCGGATCGCGAGCGCGGCGCGGTGCTGCGCGAGCGCCTCCTCCGTCTTGCCGCGCGCATGGCTGATGTCCGCCACGCTCGCGATCGCGGTCGCTCGCCGCGCGAGGTCCCCGTCGTCGTCGGCGGCGGGTCGTGCGCTGAAGTAGGCGATCGCCTTCTGCGCCACGGTGTCGAGCACGTCGAGCTTGCCGAGCGGGAGCAGCCGGTCGCGCAGATCGGTCAGCATGAAGCCGAGCAGATCCTCGGACTCGCGCTGGCTGGCCTCGGCGAGCGCGCGCTGCGCGTTCGCGTGATCCTTCGCCGCGAGGATGCGCGTCATGCTGACCGCGAGCGTGACCGCGAGCGCGACGAGCATCACGCCGCCGACCGCGACCGCCGCGCGGTGGCGCCGCACCCAGCGCCGGACCAGCTGCCACGTCGAGTAGCGGTGCGCGGCGACGAGCTGACCGGTCTGGAACCGCCGCAGATCGGCGGCGAGCTCCGCCGCCGTCGCGTACCGGTCCTCGGGGGCGAGCGCCATCGCCTTCTCGACGATCGCCACGAGATCGGGCGGCGTCCCCGGCGCGGCGACCTCGAGGCGCCGCCGCTCGCCGCGGCCGACCTTGTCGAGCACGGCCTCGACCGTGGTCCCGGAGAACGGCTGTTTGCCCGCGAGCAGGTGGTACAGCATCCCGCCGAGCGCGTAGACGTCGGCGCGCGCGTCGACGGTCTTCCCGGCGGCCTGCTCGGGCGCCATGTACGCGGGCGTGCCGATCACCGTGCCGGCGATGGTCTGGCTGTCGGGCCCGGCGACCGGCACGCGCGGCGCGCTGTCGGCCTCGTCGAACGCCTTCGCGAGGCCCCAGTCGATCACCACCGTCTCGCCGAACGCGCCGACGAGCACGTTCGCCGGCTTGAGATCGCGGTGGAGGATCCGCCGCGAGTGGGCGAACGCGAGGGCCTCGACGACGGTCGTGACATTCGGGAGCAGGCCGAGCCGCTGCTCGAACGACGCGCAGCGCGCGATCGCGCGGTCGAGCGACTCGCCGTCCACGAGCTTCATCACGTAGAACGGCTCGCCGTTCGGCCACTGACCCGCCTCGAGCACGTTGACGATCGCGGGATGCTGGAGCCGCGCCGTGATCCGGATCTCGCGATCGAAGCGGGTGCGCGTGGAGGGCGAGTCGTGGAGCAGCTCCTTGATCGCGACGTCGCGATCGAGCCGGCGGTCGCGCGCGATCCGGATCCGGCCCATGCCTCCCCGCGCGAGCTCCTTGCCGTGCTCGTACCGACCGGGGTCGACAACGTCGAGCGTGCCCGCCGCGGCGGTCTTGCCGCCGGGGCTCGACTGGAGCGTGTCGCCGTGGGCGACGTCGTCCGCGCCCTCGGAGAGCGTGCCTGCCGCCGCGGTGTCCTCGAGACCGCTCGTCTTCTTCCCCACCACTCTATATAGAGGCGGAAAGGTGCGGCCGGATCCACACCGAACCTAGCCGATCGCAGGATTTCGGTCGACGAGCTGCCCGATCCGCCGCGCGAGCTCCCGGCGGTCCTCCGGCGCGATCCACGGGATCGCGACCTTCGCGAGGTCGGTGCCGTGCGGGTCCGCGAACCGGACGTAGTCCCCCCACACGGTGACGCCGTGCTGCGAGCGCACCGTGATCTCCTTCGTGGTCTTGCCCTCGGTGACGACCACGCGGCCGTCGGTGTGGATCGCCATCGCGAACCGCGCGCGATCGCGGAACAGCCGGCGCGCGTACACGACGTAGCGGTCGCCGTGGTCGGCGACCAGCACCTTGTCGAGCCCGCGCCCGATCTCGATCGCCTTGCGGATGTCGCCGGCCCGCGGCGCGAGCTCCGTGCGGACGCGCTGCGCCAGGCGGTCGAGCGCGGCCAGCGCGACGAGGCCGTCGGGCTCGAGCAGACTCGACGGCTCGACGCCGAAGATCCGCCGCATGCCGCAGCGGGCCGGGTCGCCCGGATCGATCTCGATCCAGATGCCGAGGTCCTCGTGCGGGACGTCGCGCGCGACGACCACGATACCGGGCAGCTCGATCGACTGCCGCTTGTCCTTCGACGCGTGCTTCCGGTGGTGCTCGATCAGGGTCGCGATGCGGTCCGCGATGATCAGCGTCCGACTCCCGAGCGCGAGCTTGACGCCCCGCGCGGAGAGCTCGGCGCGGAGGGGGCCCTCGGCGGTCGGTGCTTCGAGGCGTTCGCCGGCGTCGTCGCGATACGCCACGCGTCTACGGTAGCCGATGGGGCGTCGGGTAGGTATAACCGCCGCCGATGACCGCCCAGTACACGTTCGTCATGAAGGACCTGCGCAAGCTGGTCCCGCCGAAGCGCGAGATCCTGAAGGGCATCTGGCTGTCCTTCTACCCGGGCGCGAAGATCGGCGTGCTCGGCAACAACGGGGCGGGCAAGAGCACGCTGCTCCGCATCATGGCGGGCGTCGACAAGGAGTTCCTCGGCGAGGCGTGGCCGGCCCCCGGCCTGCGCATCGGCTACCTGCCGCAGGAGCCGCAGCTCGATCCGACCAAGACGGTCAAGGAGAACGTCGACGAGGGCGTCGCCGAGACGCGCGCGCTCCTCCAGCGGTTCGAGGACATCTCGATGAAGCTCGGCGAGGACATGCCCCCCGAGAAGATGGAGAAGCTGCTCGAGGAGCAGGGCCGCCTCCAGGATCAGATCGAGGCGGCGAACGCGTGGGAGCTCGACCACACCGTCGAGATGGCCATGGACGCGCTGCGCTGCCCGCCGGGCGACGCCGACGTCACCAAGATCTCCGGCGGCGAGCGGCGCCGCGTGGCGCTGTGCCGCCTGCTCCTGTCGAAGCCCGACATGCTGCTGCTCGACGAGCCGACCAACCACCTCGACGCCGAGAGCGTCGCGTGGCTCGAGCGCATGCTCGAGGAGTTCCGCGGCACCGTCGTCGCGATCACCCACGATCGCTACTTCCTCGACAACGTCGCGAAGTGGATCCTCGAGCTCGACCGCGGCGAGGGTCACCCGTTCGAGGGCAACTACTCCGGCTGGCTCGAGCTCAAGGCAAAGCGCCTGAAGGACGAGGAGCGCCAGCAGGATGCCCGCGCGAAGATGCTCGCTCGCGAGCTCGAGTGGGTCCGGCTGTCGCCGAAGGCCCGCCAGGCCAAGAGCAAGGCCCGCCTCAACCGCTACGACGAGATGGTGGCCGAGGCGCAGAAGGAGGCGCGCGATAGCGCACTCGAGATCGTGATCCCGCCCGGACCACGGCTCGGTGGCGAGGTCGTATCGTTCGAGGGCGTGTCGAAGTCGTTCGGCGACCGCCTGCTGATCGACAACCTGACGTTCAAGCTGCCGCGCGGCGGCATCGTCGGCGTGATCGGCCCGAACGGCGCGGGCAAGACCACGTTGTTCCGCATGATCATGGGCGTCGAGACGCCCGACAAGGGCACGATCAAGATCGGCGACACGGTCAAGCTCGGCTACGTCGACCAGAGCCGCGATGCGCTCGACGACAACAAGACCCTGTACGACGAGATCAGCGAGGGCATGGAGCACCTCCAGCTCGGCGAGCGTTCGGTGAACTCGCGCTCGTACGTGTCGAGCTTCAACTTCAAGGGCCAGGACCAGCAGAAGAAGGTCGGCATCCTGTCGGGTGGCGAGCGCAACCGCGTGCACCTCGCGAAGATGATCAAGCGCGGCGGAAACCTCCTGCTGCTCGACGAGCCGTCGAACGACCTCGACGTCGACACGCTGCGCGCGCTCGAGGACGGCCTCGAGAAGTTCCCCGGTTGCGCGGTGGTGATCAGCCACGATCGCTGGTTCCTCGATCGCATCGCCACGCACATCCTCGCGTTCGAGGGCGACAGCCACGTCGAGTGGTTCGAGGGCAACTTCGCCGACTACGAGGCCGACCGCAAGCGCCGCCTCGGCGGCGACGCGGATCAGCCGCACCGGATCAAGTACAAGCCGATCCGCACCTGATGCGACTGCCCCTGCTCGTCGCGCTCGTCGTGCTCTCGGGGTGCGGCGGGCGGCTGTCCTACTCGGCCGCGCAGAAGCGCGCGACCGACAAGAACCTCGCGGCGCACGACCAGCTCCGCGACGAGCTGTACCTCGAGGCGAATGGCGCGCCATTCGAACCGATCCTCGCCGTCGTCGAGCTGAACCACGAGGCGCTGCCGGCGGGCGGCCTCGTCGGGCTGCGCCCGGGCGAGGGCCTGTACGCGATGCCCGACGGCGAGCTCGCGCTCATGACCAAGGCGTGCATCCGCGGCAACGCGTGCGGTTGCGAGGTCAGCCGCGACTACAAGTACCTGAAGCGCCCCGACGGCACCGTCGTCGTCGTGCGGCTCACGCCCGTGGTCTCGGTGCGCGAGATCCGCGTGGCGTCGTGCGGCACCGGGTGCGGACAGCCGGCACCGCCGCCGCTGCGCTCGGCGGCTCGGCTCGGCGTCCAGGACGCGAAGGCGATCCGGTTCGTCGAGGGCAGCTATCCGTACGAGCTGGTGGTGGAGACCTGCGCGAAGCCGGTGCCGCGGCCATGAGCGAGCTCGACGACCAGACCAAGCAGGTCGCGGACGCGTACTGGGGTCAGACGCCGTCGGGCGCGCGGCCGCCCGTCAAGGACGCCCACGGGCTCGGCGCACCGCCGCGGGCGATGACCGAGGCGATGCGGCGGTACTGGCTGACCGAGACGTCGAACCTGTTCGGGTTGTGGGTCGCGTGCGCGGTGCTGTTCACGATCGGCCACGTGATCGCGGTGGCCGTCACCGGCAACTGGACGCTGCCGCCGGTGCTCCCCGGGCTGTTCATCGCCGCTTCGGCCTTCAGCGGCAAGGCCCGCGCGGATCACCGGCGCCGCGTCGCGCGCGTGCTCACCGAGGGCGAGCTGACGGGCGCGGTCGTGCGCGACCTCCGGCAGGTCGAGAACCGCCGCATGGTGACGACGTACGTGACCTACCGGGTCGAGGGCACCGATCGGGATGTCACGCTCGCGTCGGTGGAGCAGGGGTTCGCGTTCCTCCAGGTCGGCCTGCGCGACGAGGTGCTGTTTCTTCGCAGCGAGCCGGACATCGTCGTCCCGACGTTCATGATCGCGTAGCGCTACGGGCGCGGCTGCGGCGGCTTGTGGTCGTGGTCGTCACTCGCGTGCGCGTGGTGCGGGAGCAGCCGGACCTCCGCGACGATCGGTCGGTGATCGCTCGCCCGGCGTGCGAGCTCGGAGTCGCAGCGCGACAGCTTCATGAAGTCCATGGCGCCGCGCACGAAGATCGCGTCGAGCGCGCGCAACGGCCCCCACGCGGGGAACGTCAGCGGGCGGCGATCGATGCCGCGGAAGCCGGACGGGGCGAGCAGCTGGCCGAGCCCGCCATAGACGTCGTTGAGGTCGCCGCCGACGACGATCGGCGTTTCGGCGTGCAGCCCCGAGAACGGATGGCTGTTGAGGAACATCTCGAGCTGGCGCTTGCGCTCGTAGCGCGCGAGCCCGAGGTGCATGTTGAACACGTGCACGGTGCGATCGACGTCGTCGTGGCGCACGCGCAGCACGCCGTGCAGCACGCTGCGGCGCTTCTTGAAGCGGAGCGTGAGATCGATGTTGCTGCTCTCGATCAGCGGATAGCGCGACAGGATCGCGTTGCCGTACTGGCCGCCGCCGCGGATGTCCACGTTCGGAAACCACGTATGGTAGCGGAGCCCGAGCTCGTTGCCGAGCAGCTCGGCCTGGCGGTCGCCGTTCGAGCGCTTCACGCCGGCGTCCACCTCCTGCAGCATCACGACGTCGGCGTCGAGCTTGCTGATCACCTCGACGATCCGGCCCGGCTCGTAGCGGCGGTCGACGCCGCCGATGCACTTGTGGATGTTGTAGGACAGGACGCGGAGCTTCACGACGGCACCTCCGCCAGCGACGGCCGCACCGGCGGTCCGCCGAGCTGGGCCACGACCAGCGTCTCGTCATCGGCGAGCGGATGCCCCGCGCGGTGCGCGGTGACGCCCGCCTGGACGAGGTCGTGGACCTGCTTGGGTGACAGCTTCCGTCGCTCGAGCCGCCTGAGGAGGTGCTGGAGCCGGCGATCTCCGAATGGAGCCCCGGCGGGATCCTTCGCCTCGATCACACCATCGGTATACCAGACGACGAGATCGCCGGTCTGCCACGGGCGCTGGAGCACGCGCGGCACCGCGGGCACGCCGCTGCCGAGCGGGTTGCCGCGGCCGACCAGCGCGTGGAGCTCCACGCCCTTGTCGGTCGGTCGGCACAGGTAGGGCGCGGTGTGCCCGCACGACACGAAGTGGATCTCGGAGGCCTCCGCATCGAGCACCGCGGCGAAGCAGGTCATCGCTAGCTGTCCGCCGCCGACCCGGCGCACCGCCGTGTCGAGCGCGGCCGTCAGCTCGGTGAGCTGGAGGTCCTTGCCGCTCCGGCGGACGAGCACGTCGCACGCGCCGATCGCCGCCGCGGTGACCATCGCGGACGCGACTCCGTGCCCCGTCGCGTCGCCGATCGCGACCAGCACGCGCCCATCGCCGAGCGGATAGACGCACCAGAAGTCACCGGCGCAGCGGGTGGCGGGCTGCCACGACCCCACGACCGTGACGTCGCCGTGCACGTGCGGCCCCTTCGCGGGCAGGAGCTCTCCCTGGAGCGTGGCGGCGAGCTGGACCTCGCGCGCGAGGTTCGCGCGGTCGGCCGCGCGCTGGGCCATCCGGGCGTGGAGCAGCGCCTCCGCGAGCCGCTCGGCGGTGCGCTCGAGGAACGACAGCGGGCGGCCGCGCAGCCGCTTCGCGCTCGCGGGGACGACGACGAGGCCGATCAGCTCGTCGACGCTGCCGATCGGCACGATCGCGAGCGCGTCGTGTGCCTCGAACAGCGAGGTCACGAGGTCGCGCAGGTCCGGCGGCACGGCCTCGAGGTCGCTCGCGAACAGCGCGCCCTTGTGCTCCGCGAGCCAGCCACCGAGCAGCGGGTCGGGCGTGTGCGCGTCGTCCAGCCGCTGGCCATTCTCGGTGGTCCAGCCCCAGTCCGTCTCGGTCGCGAGCAGCACGCGCGGACTGACGCCGACGCCGAGCTGGACGATGTCGACGGCGAGCTGGGCGATCTGCCGCGCGTCGATCATCGTGCGCGTGCGCGTGACGAGCTGGTCGAGCAGGCGCTCGAGGGGACCCTCGCCGGGCCGCCCGCCGCGGTTGACGAGCGAGACCACCGCGACCGCGGCGCGGACGCCGCCGAACACGATGAGCAGCGCGAGCGTCGTGATCCACCACGGCGCGCGGTCCCCGAGGAGCACGAGCACGACCCAGCCGAGCAGGATCGACGCCGCGAAGTGACCGACCAGGAGCGGCGCGTTCGTGTCGACCGCGCGCACGCGCAGCAGGTCCTCCACCACCAGGGCGCGGACGACCAGCAGGCTTCCGATCCCCGACAGCAGCCAGCCGAGGGGGAACACGCCGATGCCGTACGCGAGCCCGACATCGACCAGGCCCGAGTACGTGATGCAGTTGGCGAGCAGGATCAGCCGCTGCTGCCGGCGCTCGACCGAGGGCCTGCCGCGAAGTGCGGCACGCACGAGGGCGGTGAAGCCGGGGAGGGCGAGGAGGACGATGTTCAGGAAGGCGATGAACGCCCAGGGGCCCGCGTTCGCGAACCACAGGCCGTTGACCTCGTGGACGCTGTCGACGGCGGCGTGTGTCGTGCAGCTCACCACCACCCACACCGCGGCATTGGCGACCCCGGCCCAGATCAGCCATCGGTACTTCCTGTGCTTGCGGACGAGCGCCAGCTGGAACCCCGTCCCGGCCGCCGCGGCGAGTGGCAGGAACGCAGCGGCGACCTGGAACAGCTGGGTCGCGACCGGGGCGGAGGTGATCGACGGCGACAGCATCACGACGATCCCGTAGGGCAGGATCGACAGGCAGTGGGCGAGGAGCCACCCGCGCAGCGAGGTCGACCCGCGCATCGCGGCCGCATAGGCGATCACGATCAGAAGCGCCGTCGGCGCGAGGGCGAACGGCAGCGACAGCAGGTGAGCTTCGTAGCTCGCGCTCGACCACAGGTCGTGCATCGACGGTTTCACTGTAACTCGTGTAGAATTCTCAGGTGGCGGATCGCGGCAATCCCCCTGGCAGGCGCTCGCGGCCTCCCATGCTCCCGCTGCCGCCCCCCCCGGCGGATGACGAGGGCGCGCCCACGCGCCAGCGCCGCATCCGCACCCCGACCCGGGACGTGTCGACCGCGACCGAGCTGCCGCGCCTGCCCGAGGTCGGCATCCACGAGGAGCCGAGCGAGGTCCGCGACAACCACCACCGCGCGCTCTCGCCCAACCGCGACTCGCTGCACGGCGCCCGCGCGATCCCGCTGAACCAGGCCGCCGAGGTCACCCGCCGCGCGGCCCGGCCGACCGCGCCGGAGAAGCCGGTGTCGAAGAACGTGCTCGCGGGTCGCGGCGTGATGCAGACGCCGATGCCCCCGGCCCGCAGCGCACAGCAGCGCGTGCACACGGCCCAGCACTCCTCGCTGATCGGCGGCCGCTACCAGATCGTCCAGCGCATCGGCCAGGGCGGGATGGGCAAGGTCTACAAGGTCACCCACACCCACCTGTCCCGCACGTTCGCGCTGAAGATCATCTCGAACCAGGTCGCCGAGACCGACGAGGCGCGCGAGCTGTTCTACCGCGAGGCCCGGTTCGCCTCCGCCATGAGCCACCCGTCGATCACCTCCGTCGTCGACTTCGGCGAGGACGAGAAGGTCGGCATGTTCATGGTCATGGAGTTCGTCGATGGCGAGCCCCTGAACCGGGTCCTGTTCCGCGAGAAGCGGCTGTCGGTGCGCAAGGCGTGCGAGATCGTGGTGCAGATCGCCGAGGCGCTGCACTACATCCACAAGCAGAACGTCGTCCACTGCGACATCAAGACCGAAAACATCCTCATCACAGAGGAGGAGTACGAGGGCAAGCGCTCGCGCATCGTGCCCAAGCTCCTCGACTTCGGCCTCGCCCGCTCGCTCGTCGCCTCGCGCGCCTCGACCTCGCTGTCCGGCACCCCGCACTACGTCGCCCCCGAGCGCATCCGCGGCGAGCCCGCGTCGCCGGCGTCTGACGTGTACGGCGTGGGCATCTTGCTCTACGAGCTGATCTGCGGCCAGGTGCCGTGGGACGGCCCGGTGCAGAAGATCCTCGCCGGTCACCTCGACGAGAAGCCCAAGCCGCCGTCGCAGCTCGTCGAGGGCCTCGACCCCGCGCTCGAGACGCTGATCCTGCACGCGCTCGAGAAGAAGCCCGCCAACCGCCACAAGGACATGGCGGCGTTCCTCTACGAGATGCGGACCGTCATGGACATGATGGGCATCTCGCGCCGCCACGCCCGCAGCGCCGGTCCGGCCAAGCGCGTCGTCATCGAGCAGGCCCCGCCGAAGGAGAACCGGCGCGACGAGCTCTCGCGGATCGCGTTCGACGCGTGCCGCCTGCCGCTCGCACTGCTCAGCGCCCAGGGCGTGATCCTGGCGGCGAACCCGGCATTCGCGAAGTTCGTGATGGGCCTCCAGGTCGAGGTCGAGGGGCTCCCCGTCCGCTCCACCGCGCTCGCGAACGCGTGGAACACCGCCGAGCACGACATCCACCGGACGATCGCAGGCAGTCCGATCCGCCGGATCATCGAGATCGATCTCGCCGACGGCGAGGTCCGGCGCCTCCTGCTCTGGCTCGACGCGGTGTCGCGCGACCAGGTCCTGCTCGGCGTCCAGCCGCTCGACCTCTGAGCCCTACCGGCGGCGGCGGCGCACGAGGAGCAGCGCGAGCGCTGCTCCCGGCCCGGCGGGGCCTCCCGCTGCACAGCCCGCCGTGATCGCGCCATCGTCGTCGCCGCCGCCGTCACCGTCACCGTCACCATCGCCGTTGCCATCGCCATCGCCGCCCGGGCCCGTCCGCGCGACCGTCACCGTGATCGTGCTGGTGACCGGGTGCTTGCCGTCGGTGACCTCGACCCGGAGCACGTGTACGCCGTCGGCGAGGTCCGGGTCCGTGGGGAACGTGAACGGGCCCGGACCGGTCACCGGCCCCACGTCGACATCGTCGATGAACAGCCGGCCGCCGGTCACCGCCACGTTGTCGGTCGCAGTGGCCGCGACCAGGAAGCCCGGCGCCACGGTCTCGCCGTCGGCGGGGGAGGTGATCGAGAGCGTCGGCGCGACGAGGTCGGCCCTGCCGAGGCGCTCGGTCAGGAGCTGGACGGAGTTCTGGTTCGGTCGGCACACCGAGCCGCCGATCCCGCACGCGCGGTTCTGGTACTCGCCGCACGGGACGGTCTGGTCCTTGAACGAGCGGTCGCCGTTGTAGTTGAGGTAGGTCATCGGATCCGATGCCAGCATCTCGTGGTCGAGCCCGTACGAGTGTGCGACCTCCTGGGCCATGATCTCGCAGACCGTCCGCGCGTCGCTGCCCACCGCGTTGGTGAACGTGAACACGATCGAGTTCTCGATCACGGCGCAGTCGGTGGTGAACGGGGACACGCCGCCGACACCCTGACCCATCCCGATGTTCCCCGGCGAGCCGCCGAACACCGCCTCCATGTGAGGCACCATCCCGGGATCGACGTCGGTGACCGTGACGTCGAACGGGGCGAACATGTCCTTCATGCACTGGACGGTCGCGGCCCAGTTCGCCGCCGAGGTGTTCCAGGAAGGCACCGACCGCGCGCCGCTGATGATGCTCGAGCGGTTCGTGCGCGCGTCGTCGTCGCCGGGCTGGAGCGTGATGCCGTTCTTGTTCAGGTAGATCACCTTGCTCTGCGCCTGGGCGCCGGCCGCCATCGGTCGGGCCGGCAGGCGGACCCGCGCGAACTGGACGCCGTCGAGCGCGCGCTCGCTCAGGAAGATCTCGTCGGCCGGCGCGGCGTGGGCGATGACAGGAGCTGCGAGTCCGAACGCGAGCGAGGCGGCGAGGAGGCGCATGCGTGCGACTTGTTCAGAACGCGTGCCACGCGGGTCTCCGACGAGGACCCGATCGGCGTTGCACAACCGGGTGTGACGAGTTGTCGCGTGAACGCGGAAAATTTCCCCAACTGACTCGACGTCAACAAGCCTCGGCGCCTGTTAGCGCACATCGGCGCCACGAGCTCGCCGAGGGTGGCCGTTGTTGACGCGAAGTCAACGACGCGCGGCGGCAGAGCCGCGGCGGTCGGCGTCGAGCTTGGCGACGCCCGCGCTGCCGACGACCTGCGTCAGGACGGCGAACAGCTGGTCGACGAGCAGCTCCCGGACAGCGGCGCGGTCGATCGTCCTGTTCGCGAGCCACTCGATGCTGGCGGCCTCGACCATGCCGATCCAGCCCCGGATCGCGACGCGGGACAGCGGCTTCTGCTCGAGCAGGCGGCCGACCGGCGAGGCGAAGAACTCGTCGGCGATGCCCCGCCGCACCGCCTCGACCACCTCGGAGACCCGAGGGTCGGCGCCGATCGCGCCGCGCATCAGCGCGATGAACGCGGGGCCGAGCTGCTGGACGCTGTCGAGGTACGCATCGACGGCGGCACCCGCGCGCTCGCGGGGCGGCAGGTCGCGCGGCACGCTCGTGAGCATCCGCGTCAGGCCCTTGCTGGTCTCGCGGAGCCCGGCGATGTAGAGGTCCCGCTTGGTCGGGAAGTAGTAGTAGAACAGCCCCTTCGAGATCTTGGCCTTCGCCGCGAGGTCGTCGATCGAAACCTCGTCGTAGGGGGTCTTCGCGAACGCAGCCTGGCCCATCGCCAGGAGGGCCGCCCGGCGCTCCTCGTTGTCGAGCCGGACGATCCGCTTCTTCGCCGCCGGCTTCGCGACGCGCCGCTTACTCCTGGCCACGGCCCACGATAGCGCGATGACCGGGGCCTGGGTTGGCGCGGGGGAGCGCCTGATCAGATCTGATCAGCCCTGATCAGGATCGATCAGCTCACCGCGGCCAACCTGCTGACGTTCCAGCGTTCGTGACGGGCATTACGCGTGCAAGTCGGGGTGTTCGGAGGTCTTCATGACGAGAACGATCGCGCTGGGTGTCGCCGTGTTGTGTCTGGTCGCGTTCGCCGCTCCGGCCGATGCGGCGAACTACATCCTCTACGCGCAGGGCCGCGGATGGAAGGACTGGAGTACCGCGGAGCGCGTCAACGTGAGCGGGACGTCCTGGGTGCCCGTCACGGTGCCGTACGACGGCGGCGCGAGCATGAACGGACCGGCGACGACGACGCTGCGCACCGCTCTCGAGCAGCGCTGCGCGACGTCGACCGGGAACACGTGCATCGTGGTGTGCTACTCGGCCGGCTGCCTGCGGTTCCTGAAGGCGGTGCACGATTCCTCCGTCACCTCGTTCAACATCGTTCGCGTCACCGCGATCGCATCCGCCGCCGGCGGCACCAAGGGTGCGGAGGCGCTGACCACCGGCAGCCTGAAGACCGTCGCGAAGCTGTTCGGCCAGCAGGAGGCGGTCGACTGGGACCTGACGCCGGCGGCCGCGCGCGGGACGTTCGGCAGCTCCCAGAACGACATGAACAAGACGACGGGAACGATGTTCCACTACGCCGGCTACAAGGACACCTGCAAGTCGTTCCTGTTCGTGAAGATGTGCGGCAACAAGTACGTCACCTCCGGCCTGAGCGGCGCCAGGGCAGATGGCATGGTCGGCTACGACTCCGCCGGTGGTGCGAGCGCGCAGGGCGCCTTCAACAACCTGTGCTCGAGCGGCGGAGCGGGGACGCTGCGCATCACGTCGCGCTACGCCAAGCGCGCTCCCGGCGTGTCGGGCGCGGCGTGCGACGGCGAGAACCGCGATCACGCCGGCATGGTCGGCTTCGGGATCAAGAAGACCGAGGAGGCGATCCCGTCGACGCCCACCGGCGACAAGGGCCTGACCTGGTCCGACACCACGAGCCAGTCGGTCTGCAGCGACACCTCGACCTGTAGCCAGGCGTTCGCGAACAGCTCGGCGGACCAGGCGACGCTGAAGACCTCGTCGGGGTCGTCGATCACGGTCGCGCCCAACACGGACTCGGTGTCGTCACCGGCGACCGGCAACACCGGATCCGCGACGTCGTGCACGGGGCGCTGCGGTCTGTACCAGCCCGGCCGCGCGTGCCAGTGCGACGGGGCCTGCGCGTCGGGTGGCGATTGCTGCGCCGACTACGCGACGACGTCCAACTGCCAGAACGTGAAGATCTGGTAACGCGATGTCGGCCTCCTCGCGTCGTACCCTTCGCTGGATCGGTGGCGGGCTCCTGATCGCCGGCGGCATCGTCGGGATCTGGGCCGCCGGCACGAACCAGGCGGCGACGGCCGCCGGCACGCAGCCGCCCCCGGCGCCGCCCGGCCGCGCGTCTCCCCCGGCCACCTCGTCCGTGACCTCGCGCCCCACGATCGACCCGCTCGATCCGGACATGCTCTCGTCGCGCTCGCTGCGCGAGTCCCTCGCGACGTACGAGGCCGAGTCGATCTACCCGCCGACCTCGCACCGGTGGAGCGCGGAGCGCGCGGGCGAGCGGCAGCCGTGGAACCAGCCGTTCCCCGTCGAGCACCTGCTCGATGATCGCGCGGGCCAGGAGACCGCGGTGCGGTTCGTCGCCGATCGCCATCATGTCGAGCACGGTCAGTCGCTGACGTCCATGATCGAGGTCGTGTCGGTCGCACGCCGCACGGAGCGCCTGCCGATCGAGCTTCGCTCGGCCATCGTCGAGGCCGCGGGGACCGGTCGGACCGGCATCGAGCTCGTCTATCGCGACGACGGCCGCGACGGCGATGCGGTGGCCGGCGACCGCATCTACACGAACCGGTTCGTGCCGGGGGCGGAGCCCGCGCTCGCGCGAGCCCGCTCCGTGCGCCTGCAGGTCGATCTGGAGGCGGGCGGCGTCGAGCGGCTGATCCACCTCGACTTCACCTACACGCCGCGCCCGTTGCTCGAGCTGGCCGGCGTGACCGGCGACGTCCGCGACGGCTCGCTCGTGGTGACGCTCGACCTCCAGGTCGTGGAGCCCGGCGCGTACCAGTTCGACGCGGACGTGCTGGCGAGCGACGGCACGACGAGGATCGGCTGGATCACCACGCACTGGCAGGAGCTCGCGGCGGGACGGACCCGCGCCGAGCTCGTGCTGTTCGGCAAGGTGATCCGCGACCAGGGCATCGGCGGACCGTTCGTGATCGCGAACCTGCACGCCGAGCGCCGCGGGGACGAGCGCGATGTCGCCATGTGGTGGAGCGATCCGCGGTCGTTCTCGACGCGGCGGATCGCGCTCGACGAGCTCTCACCGGATCCGTGGGACAGCGAGGAGCGCTCGGTCGCGCTGGCCTCGCTGCGCCAGGCGATCGCCGAGCAGGAGCGCGCGGAGCGCGGCGGCGCTCCCTGAACCACCTGGGCCGCGCTACTTCTCCGGCCCCACGCCCCAGGCGCGCAGGCGCGCGAGCAGAGCGCCGCGAGACATCCCGAGCCGGCGCGCGGCCTCGGAGCGGTTGCCACCGCACGCCTCGAGCGTCTCCAGCACGCGCGTCCGCTCGAGCGTGTCGACCTGCTCCCGCAGGGTCGACGACGGCCGCTCGAAGGGCGCGGTGTCGCGCGACGCCAGGATGGCGAGGTGCTCCGGCTCCATGGTCGCCGCTCCGCGGGAGACGATCGCGGCACGCTCGATCACGTTCCGGAGCTCGCGGATGTTGCCGGGCCACGTGTGCGCCACGAGCACCTCCAGCGCCTGCGGTGACAGGGCCGGGACCGGGCTCTCGAGCCGCCTCGCGGTATCCGCGGCGAACCGCCGGGCGAGCGCGTGGATCTCGTCGGGCCGTTCGCGCAGCGGGGGGATCCGGATCGTCATCCCGGCGAGTCGATAGAGCAGATCCGCGCGGAACCGCCCGGCGGCGATCTCCGCGTCGAGGCTGCGGTGCGTCGCCGCGACGAACCGGACGTCCACGGTCCGGGGCTTCATCGCGCCGATCCGCATCACCTCCCGGCGGTCGAGCACGCGCAGGAGCTTGACCTGCACGGCCGCCGGGAGCTCGCCGATCTCGTCGAGGAACACCGTCCCTCCGTCCGCCGATTCGATCAGGCCCGGCTTCGCGGCCGTCGCGCCCGTGAACGCGCCGCGCTCGTATCCGAACAGCTCGCTCTCGAGCAACGTGTCGGGGATCGCGGCGCAGTTGAGCCGGAGCAGCGTGCCTGTCGCGCGCTTCGAGCTCCGGTGGATCTGCTCGGCGCAGACCTCCTTGCCCACGCCGGTCTCGCCGAGCAGCAGCACGCTCAGATCCGTCGGTGCGACCTGGGCGATCGCGTCGAGCACGGCGCGCATCGCAGCCGATGGCGCGTCGAACCAACCCTCGGGAGCGTCGAGCAGCGCCCGCCCGGTTCCGCTGGCGCGGCGCTCGACGCGATCCACGGCCGGGTTCGGGGCGCGCGCGATCCGGATCAGCACGCGCCCGACCTCGATCGGCTCCTCGACGCCGACGAGCACGCGATCGTCGCTCGCGACGCGCCGGCCGCGCACGAACGTTCCGTTCTTGGAGCCGAGATCGCTGATCGCGAGCTGCGGACCGAGGTCGAGCCGCGCGTGCGCGCGCGACAGGGACTCGTCGTCGATCGTCACGTCCGCAGTCGAGGAGCGACCGACGACGAGAGAGCCGCTCTCGGGGAGCGGCATCACGCGGGTTCCCGAGGGCAGGACGATCTCGAGCACGAGCGGACCGCGCTCGCTCTGCTGCGTGGTCTCGTCCAGCCCCATCGCCGTCAGAACCTCCCGACCACCGCCGCGCCGGCGCCGCCGCCCGGGGCCACCGGGACGATCCGCGCGCGCTCGTCGGACGGGTCGTCGCCGAAGTAGAGCGCGGCGGCGATGCCGCCGGCGACGAGCGCGGCGCCGCCGGTGATCCACGCCGCGGTGACGAACCGGTCGCGGTTCCTGACCTGGCGGTCGTAGGTCGCGCGGTCACCGCCGGTCGCGTCGCCGACCGTGTCGATCCGGTGCAGCGTGTCGGAGGCGCGGCCGTCGAACACGAGGCCGGTGAGGCCCGTGGTGATCGAGACCACCGCGAGGCCGCCGCCGACGCCGAGGACCCACGGCACGGCGCGGCGCCGGGACGTCGCCTCGAGCTGCTCGGCGATCGCGATCTCCTGTCCGCGGCCGAGCGTGACCTCGCGAGCGACGGGCACGCGGCCCGAGCGCGAGATCGTGACGACGTGCTTGCCCGCCGCGACCTCGAACGTGCCCGGCGCGGTCCCGGCCGCGCGGCCGTCGATCCGCACGCGCGCGCCGCCGGCGACCTTCACGGTGACCTTCGCCGGCTTCGGCGACAGCTTGACGTCGACCAGCGACTGGGCGCCCTTGATCGCGCGCTCGGTGCGGTCCGCCGGCAGGTAGCCCTCGGCCTCGACGTGGATCTGGTGCGGCCCGGGCGTCACGTCGACGAGCTCGTACGGCGCGACCGGCTTGCCGTCGATCGTGGTCACGATCTTCGCGCTGCCGGCATCCGGCAGGTCGCCGACCTCGCTCATGCCGCGCGCGCCGGCCTCGCCCTCGAGCTCCGGGTTGATGCCGAGCTGCGTGCGCTCCTCGACGACGACGGGCTGCGGGACGGGCGCGGCCGAGGTCCCCAGGCGATCGAGCTCGCGCTTCATCTCGCCGAGGCTGTCGGCGGCGACCCCGACCCGGCCGCCGGTCTTCACCTTGTCGAGGTACACGGCGTACAGCTCGACGGCGCGCGTGACGTACGCGGGCTTCGGATCGACGCGGTACTGGCGGCGGTAGGCCTGCGCCGCCGAGAACGCGATCTCGGGCAGCGGCAGCTCCTTGTACGCGGACTCGAACAGCCCGGCCGCCGCCGCGAAGTTCTGCGCCTTGTACGCCTTCTCGCCGGCGCGGAAGTAGCGCTCCGCCGCCTTCGGATCATCGGCCGCGGCGCGCGCCGCGAGGGCGGCCACGAGGATCACCGCGAGCTTCACGGCTTCGTTCCTTCCTCGGGCAGCGCGGCGAGCTGCACGCAGTCCCCTGGGTTGCGCGACGTGCACTGCACGTACACCGTGACGTTCGCGCCCGCGCCGCCCGCACCGTGATCGATCACCACGATGTCGTCGATGCCGTCCCCGCTGATGTCCCCGACCTCGACGTCGCTGGCGGTCGCCACGTCGAACAGCTTCGTCGCGGTCGAGCGATCCGAGAATCGCGAGATCCGGAACACCGCGCGCTGATCGCTCGACGCGCCGCACACCGCGAGCAGGTCGCGCTTGATCGGTGGCGTCGTCGGGTCGAAGCGCGAGCGCGGAAACACGTTGCCAGACGCGAGGTCCGTACACACGACGGCGCCCTCCTGCTCGGCGATCACGGTGGCGGGATCCGAACACTTCGTCGTCGCGACTCCACCCGGGAGTTCGCAGGTGCGGACCGCCGCCAGGCTCGCCGGCTGCCCGGTGCCGGGCTCGAACGTGATGCCGAGCTCCGGCACGTCGGACGCGAACACGTCGAGCGAGCGCACGCGACGGGGCTTGGCGGTCGGCGCCAGCACGAGCTTGTCGCCCCAGGTCGGCAGCGTCAGCGCCGGTGGAAATGTGTTCTCGCTGCACGCGCCGAGCTTCGCGGAGTCGATCGTCACCGCGTGGCCGCGGCCGTCGACGCCGATCACGACGTCGTGCCCACCGACGGACCACGCCGTATACGACGAGTTCGAGAGGCAGAGCTGGGCGCTCGTGCCGCCCCCCACGTCGCCTGGTACGTTGGCGACCCCGTCGCACTCCATGAGGCCGGGCGCGACCGCGCAGCGACCGCCGGTCATCGCGATCGCACCGTCCTGCGACGTCGGCGTGACGTACATGACGCCGACCGGGGCGAAGTTCGGGTCGAGCGGATCGGGCACGGTGCCGAGCGACATCAGGTCGTGTCCGCCGCGGCCGCCGCCGAACGAGCCGGGGATCGTCGCCGACAGCGTGGTGCGCGCACCCTGCGCGTCGATCTGGAACGGATCGTAGTACGCCTGCATCGTGCGCTGCGGCGAGCCGTGGAGGATCGCGAGCTGTTCGCCGGCCGCGCTCGTGTAGAGCACGGCCAGGTCGTCGATCACGCTGAACGGATCACCGGAGTCCGGGATCGAGACCGCGAGCACCGAGAACACGTTCGTGAACGAGCCCGCGAGCTGCCCCTCGAGCGGACGGTCGGCGGTGCCGTAGGCGATCATCAGGCGATCGACTGCGTCGACCCGCTCGACGTAGGCGATGTCGACGCGCCCGTTGCCGTCGAAGTCGCCGGTCAGCATGCGCGACACCGGCGCGGCCGTCGGGACGCGCACCCGGAGGAACGAGTACAGGCCCGGGGCCGGCGCGATCTGGTAGAGCAGATCCAGATCGCTCGCCGAGTCGCCGAGCGCCACGAGGTCCATGAGGCCGTCCGCATCGAGATCGGCGTGGGCCGTGCGATCGAGCACGCGGTCGGAGATGTAGATCTGCGCGAGCTCGCCGCTCGCACCCGGGCGATAGACGAACACGCCGTTCGTGAGCACGATCGCGTGATCGCCCCCACCGAGGGGCGCCGTGCCGAGCGGCGAGCCGGTCGTCAGCACCTGGCCCGTCGTGTCCTTGCGGACGAGCGGCACCGATGGGTTCAGGCGGCACGGCTTGTTCGCGCTGCCGGTCGACGCGCCGGGGAAGCGCAGCAGGTTCATGCCGACGGCGGGCTGCGCGATCAGCGACGGGCAGATCGCCTCCCCGTCGAGATGCGCGAACACCGGCTTGGTGTTCGCCGCGAAGCCGCCCTGGCGCGCGACCTCGTTGATCACGAACGGCGTCTGCGCGCTGCCCGTCGAGTCGATCGCGATCACGCAGCCGGTCGACGAGGCACCGGTGCCGAGCCCCGCGGCGAGCATCACGTGCGTGCCTCCGAACGCCGAGGGCGCGAACGCGACCGCGGTCCGGGCCTCCGAGAAGTCGGAGGCCTGCGCACCGCACAGCGGCGCTTGCGCCACGACCTCCTGACCGCCGCCCGCGACGTACATCACGACGACCCCGAGCCCGGTCGTGTTGTTGCCGATCGCGACGACGTGGCTGTCGTCGAGCGAGAACGCCATCAGCGGCTGCCCGGCATTCATGCCGCCCTCGAGCAGCTGCGGCCAGGTGTACGGCGCGGGCGTGCCGAAGCCGAACGTGAACGCGGCGATCCCGTCCGGCGTCGGCACCAGCACGTCGGGAGTCTCGTCGCCGTCGAGCTTCGCGAACGTCACCGGCCCCTGCGAGGTCGGCGCCTGTACGCTGACGCGCGCCGTCGAGAGGCCGTCGGCGGCGCCGTACGCGACGGTGACGGCCGAGCTCGACTTCGCGAGCAGGTCGCCGAACCCGTCGGGCGGCTGCGAGACGTCGGCGATCCGGACCGCGTCGACGTTGATGTGGACGGGCTGCGTACGCAGGAACGTGCCGGCGGGGGCGTGGCAGCGCAGGTCGGGGCCGCACACGTAGCCGCCGCCGGTGATCGCGTTGCAGTCGTCGCTCGCGGCACACACGATGCTGCAGCGATCGCAGTGCTCGAGCGGCGAGTCGCAGTCCTCGCCGGGCTCGATCAACCCGTTGCCGCAGGTCGGCTCGCCGAGGTCACGCAGATCGGAGCACGCCGCGAGGAGTGCGCACGCGCACGCGTACAGGAAGAGCTGCCGCGTCGTCATCTCTTGTTCGCTCCAAACGGATCCGGAATCGCATCGCGATCGTCGGGATCCGGCTGCGCCGGCCGCACGGGGACGGCGGGGGTCTTCTTCTTCTTGAGCGTGATCTCGAGGCGCTGATCGCGATCCGGCGTCACCGTCTTCGACATCGGCAGGTAGCCGTCGGCGTAGAACGACAGGACGACCGGGCTCCCGCCGCGCGGCACCGAGATCGCCGGCACCACGCCGATCGGGCTCGCGCCGATCCGGACCTCGGTCCCCTCGGGCGCACCCTCGACGGTGACCACGACGTCCTTCGACGCGGCATCGATCACCGGCGGTGCGACGGCCGCGTCGATCGGGGGAGGTGGCACGGCGATCTGCGGTTTCGGGGCGGGCGTCGGCCGCGTCGGCTCGTCGCCGCGAATGGCGAGCACGGCCGCGACGGCGGCGCCACCGACGCCGATCGCTCCGAGCGCGACCCAGAGCCCGGTGCGCTTCACCGGGGCGCCCGGCGGCTGCGTGGTCGGCACCATCGTCGCGGCGAGCCCGGCGTCGGAGAGCTGGGTGGCGGCCATGCCCGAGATCGCCCGGCCGCCGGGGCGCGACGTCGCCGGGAGGGGGGTGCTCGGGATGCTCGGCGTGATCGCGGCGCCCGCGACGAGGGCGGCGATGCCGGCGGCGCAGCTCGCGGGCCGCTGCGCGGGATCCTTGCGCATCATCCGCGCGATCGCGGCGTCCACGCTCGGCGGCAGCTCCGGCGCGATCGACGAGGGCGGCACGGGCTCCTCGCCGATCTGCTTCATCATGATCTCGAGGTAGCCGTCGGCGTCGAACGGATACGCGCCGGTGAGCAGCCGGTACGCGACGACGCCGAGCGAGTAGATGTCGGTCCGGTGATCGACGTCCTTGCCGCGGCACTGCTCGGGCGACATGTAGTACGGCGTTCCGATCGGCGCGCCCGTCGCGGTCTTGTGCTTGGTCGTGTTCTCCGGCCCCATCAGCTTCGCGATGCCGAAGTCGAGCAGCTTCGGATAGCGCTCTCCTTCGCTGTCCTGCGCGAGGAAGATGTTCTCGGGCTTGAGGTCGCGGTGCGCGATCGACTTCGCGTGCGCGGCGTCGAGCGCCTTCGCGATCGCCTTCAGGATCGGCACGGCCTCGTCGAGCGGGATCCGGCCGCGGGCGTCGAGCACCTGATCGAGCGGCTCGCCCTCGAGCAGCTCCATCATGTAGTAAGCGCGGCCGTCGTCGAGCGTGCCGAACGAGAAGATGTCGATGATGTTGCGGTGCCGGATCTGGTTGACGGCGCGCGCCTCCGCGATGAACCGCGACACCATGTCCTCGTCGGCGGAGTACTTGCGCGCGAGCACCTTGATCGCGACCTGCTTGCCGATCACCGGGTGCGCGGCGCGGTAGACGGTGCCGAAGCCGCCGGCACCCAGCTTCGCCTGGATCTCGTACTCGCCGACGGCTGTGCCCGCCTCGAGGTCCCGATCCCCGCCGCCTCCCGCGGTCGACGGCCCTGTGATGCTCGTGCTCACGCCCACCCGGTAGCGTATCAGGGCCCGCGCAGTGCGGTCACCACGCCCCATCCTCCCTGCGCGATCCAAAGCACATGGGTCGTGTAGATGCCCACCCCCCAGCGCTTGCGGTTGATCGTCGCCGCGATCGCGAGCACCTCGAAGCAGCCGTAGGCGTAGATATTTCCGTAGACCACCCAGCGGGCGTACTCCCACGGCCAGTCGAGCGCGACCAGGTTGATCGCCGCGTAGAACCCGGTCCCGATCACCGCCCACCACAGCCAGACGCGGCTGTAGGCGCTGTGCTGGAACGGCGTGTCGTCGGGGATGATCTTCGTCCACCGGCGGAGCAGGCCGTCGGCGAACGAGTCCGACATCGCGCCGAGCAAGAGGAAGAAGCCCATCGCATTCGCACACCCGATCCAGATCAAATACGCCCGCACGCTACGAGCGTAACGCGGGACGTCTGCGACACGCGAGGTGACGCATCTCCCCGCGGCATCGTCGACGGTGTACGTTCCCCGCCTCATGACGAGGAACCTCATCACCGCCGCCGCCGTCGCCGCGGTAGCACTGTTCGCCGCGCCGACGACAGCGCGCGCGGGCGATCCCAAGATCGACTTCGAGAAGTACACGCTGCCGAACGGGCTCGAGGTGATGCTCGTGCCCGACAAGACGGTGCCGCTCGTGGCCGTGAGCGTCTGGTACCACGTGGGCTCGGGCAACGAGACCTACGGGCGCAGCGGCTTCGCGCACCTGTTCGAGCACATGATGTTCCAGGGCAGCAAGCACGTGCCCGACGACAAGCACTTCGACATCCTGAAGAAGATCGGCGTGACCGACGTCAACGGCACGACGAACCCCGATCGCACGAACTACTACGAGGTCGTCCCGTCGAACCAGATCGAGACCGCGCTGTGGCTCGAGAGCGATCGCATGGGCTACCTGCTCGAGAAGGTCACGAAGCCGAGCCTCGACAACCAGATCGACGTGGTCCGCAACGAGCGGCGCCAGCGCTACGACAACGTGCCGTACGGCAAGACGCGGTTCGCCGTGAACGCGGCGCTCTATCCCGAGGGACACCCGTACCGCTACCTCACGATCGGCAAGCACGAGGATCTGACGGCGGCGTCGCTCGACGACGTGAAGAACTTCTTCAAGACCTGGTACGTGCCGGCCAACGCGACGCTCGCGATCGCCGGTGACTTCGAGGTCGCCGAGGCGAAGGCGCTCGTCGACAAGTGGTTCGGCAAGTTCCCGAGGTCACAGAAGCCCATGGTCGTCACCGTGCCGCCGCCGACCGTCAAGACCACCGAGGTGTCGATCGACGACGACTTCGCGAAGCTGCGCCAGATCCAGTTCGTGTGGCTGACACCGGCGAACTTCGCCGAGGGCGACGCCGAGCTCGACATCGCGGCGAACGCGCTCTCGCAAGAGGGCCCGGGCCGCCTGTACAAGGAGCTGGTCTACAAGAACCTGGCGCAGTCGGTGTCCGCGTTCCAGGGCGGCTCCGGCTTCAACGGCGCGTTCCAGATCACCGTCACGCTGCGCGGCGACTCGGATCCCGCGAAGGTCAAGGAGGTCGTGATGGCGGAGGTGGCGCGCCTGACGAAGGAACCGCTGACCGACAAGGACCTGAACCGCGTGATCGCGTCGAACGAGGCCGGCGCGATCCGCCGGCTCGAGACCGCGTTCGGCCGCGCCGAGACGCTGCAGGCCTACAACCACTACCTCGGCGATCCGGACCGCATCTCGTGGGACCTCGATCGCTATCGCAAGACGACTGCGGAGAAGGTGCGGCAGGTCGCCGCGAAGTACCTCACGCCCGGCAGCGTCGTCATCGTCACCACCAACCCGGGGAAGGGAGGTGCCAAGTGAAGCGCACCGCTCTCGTCGCATCGCTCGTGTTCGTCGCCAGCTGCTGTCCGCCGAAGAAGGCGGCCACCACCGTCACCACCACCGAGCCGGCCCCGCCGGCTCCGCCCGCTCAGCCCGTCCCGCCGCCGGAGGAGAAGCCCGTGGAAACGCCCAAGGTCGCCCAGATCGCGACGCCGCAGGAGCTCGCGTTCCCCGAGGAGCCCTTCCGCGCCGAGCAGCCGAAGGCCGGGGCGCCGCGGCCGTTCAAGCTCCCGGCGGTGAAGCCGTTCAAGCTGAAGAGCGGCATCCAGGTCTATCTGGTCGAGCAGCACACGCTGCCGCTGGTCTCGATGGACCTCAACTTCGACGGCGGCTCGGCCGTCGATCCGAAGGGCAAGGAAGGCCTCGCGAGCGTCTGCATGTCGATGCTCACCGAGGGCACGCAGAAGCTCGACAAGCTGCAGTTCGCCGAGGCGCTCGCGGACGTCGCGTCGAACGTCGGCAGCTACGCGGCCGAGGACTCGATCGGCGTCACGCTCGGCAGCCTCACGAAGCACCTCGACACCACGTTCGCGCTGTTCGTCGACTCGTTGAAGACGCCGGGGTTCCGGCAGTCGGACTTCGATCGCATGGTCAAGCGCCGCATCGAGGGCGTGAAGCAGAGCAAGGGCAACCCGGCCTCGGTCGCCGGACGCGTCTCGGGCCCGGTGCTCTACGGCGCCGCGCACCCGTACGGAACGATCACGACCGAGGCGTCGCTCGGGGCGATCACCCTCGACGACTGCAAGGGCTACGCGGCGAAGTACCTGAAGCCCGCGAACGCGCGGCTGTTCGTCGTCGGCGATCTGACGGAGGCCCAGGTCCGCTCGTACTTCGAGGGTCCCGCGCTCGCGGACTGGAAGGGCGCGGCTCCGAAGGTGCCCGCGCTGCCGGCGCCGAAGGGTCCGGCGGGCCGCCTGTTCTTCGTGCACGTGCCGGGCGCGGCGCAGTCGCAGGTGTCGATGCTGCACTTCGGTCCCAGGCGCAACGACCCGGGGTACTTCGCGAGCTCGATGATGGCCGCGATCTTCGGCGGCGGGTTCTCGAGCCGCATCAACATGAACCTGCGCGAGGACAAGGGATACTCGTACGGCGCGCGGGGCGGCTTCTCCTACACGAAGGCGTACGGCACGTTCCAGGCGAGCGCGTCGGTCCGCACCGATGCGACCTACCAGACGCTGCTCGAGATCGACCGCGAGGTGAAGGACCTCCAGAAGGGCACCCGCCCGGCCAGCGCCGAGGAGCTCGAGCGCGAGAAGCAGGGCGCGATCCTCGGACTCCCGGGCCGCTTCGCGACCGCCCAGGCGGCGCTCGGTCAGTACCGCGGCCTCGTCTACTACGGTCTGCCGCTCGACTACTACAACTCCTACGTCGCCTCCGTCGGCAAGGTCACGGAGGGGCAGGTGAAGGCCGCGGCCGCCAAGCAGCTCCAGCCGGCCAAGGCCGTGTTCCTCGTGGTCGGCGACGGCGACGCGAAGGTGATCGTGCGCCAGGGCGGCAAGGACGTCCCGCTCGAGAAGGACGGGAAGCCGCTCACGCTGCGCGAGGCACTCGCCGAGCTCGCCGCCCGCGGCGATGTAGGAAAGGGTGGGCTCGTCGAGCTCGACTCCGACGGGAAGCCCGTGCGCTAACCGTACCCACCGATCGGGAAGTACTGCCGGACGCGAGCCGCGTGATACCCTGGTGCGTGATGAGCAGCGCCGACCGGCAGCGAGGCTTCACGATCCTCGAGATCATGATCGTGGTCGTGATCATCGCGGTGCTCGCGGCGATCGTCGTGCCCGGCTGGTTCAGGGAGTCGAGCAAGGCGAAGGCGAAGACCGAGGTCAACGCGATGTTCGCCGAGCTCACGATCAAGGAAGAGCAGTACAAGCTCGAGAACCACGTCTACCTGACCGCCACCGCGTGCCCGACGGCGCCGAGCCCGAGCGGCGTGAGCTTCGCGAGCACGTGCCTGAGCGGCTCGTCGGCGTGGGACAACCTCCGCGTCAACCCGCCGGAGGCGACGGTCCGCTGCTCGTACGCGATCACCGCCGGCGACAGCAGCGCCGCGCCGTCGCCCCCGACCGGGTTCACGATGACGACGCCGGCCGGCGGCTGGTGGTACGCGGTCGCCGAGTGCGACTCCGACGCCTCGGGCGGCACGAACTCGACCTGGTTCATCTCGAGCGTCGACACCAAGGTCCAGGTCCAGAACGAGGGACTGTGAGCCGCCGCCGCGTTCCCCAGCGAGGGTTCACCCTCGTCGAGATGATGGTCGTCGTCGCGATCATCGCGATCCTCGCGGGTCTGCTCATCAGCGTCAGCGGCAAGACCTACGGCGCGAACCCGCGCGTGTTCTCCGACCAGGTCGTCCAGATGGTGAACCTGGCGAAGCTGCGCGCGGTCAACACGCGCAAGTGGCACAAGGTCGAGGTCGCGGGGGCCGCCGCGGCGTCGCCGGCGACGCCGTCGACGATCACGCTGTGGCAGTGGAGCGAGGTCGGCCTCGCGACGCCCGCCGGCACGTGTACGCCGCCGGACGTGAACTGCTGGCAAGCGATCCAGCAGATCACGATCCCGAACGGCGTCGACCTGTGGAACGCCTCGAGCACGGTCTACGTCAACGGCGGCTCGACGGACGTCTACGACGACACCCGGAACTTCGAGATCAAGTTCAAGCCGGATGGCTCGTCCGACGGCGGCACGATCATGCTCACCGACCGCGAGCAGGTGAAGTTCTGGCGCGTGCTCGTCTACCGCTACACGGGGAGTGCGTATGCACGTGAAGGGCTCTAGGGCCTTCCGACGCGGGGGCCGCCAGGGCGGCTTCACGATGATCGAGGTGATGGTCGCGATCCTGCTGACCGCGATCGCGATCATCGGCATCCTCGCGCTGTACATGGCGCAGAGCCGGGCGGGCGCGTACTCGCGCCACACGTCCGAGGCGTCGGTGCTCGCCACCGATGGGCTCGAGGCGCTTCGCGTCTCGCCGACCTCGCCGCCGTCGCTCCCGACGCTGACGGGCGTCGACGAGCGCGGCGTCACCGGCGGCATCTTCACGCGCACCGCGACGGTGTCCGCGCTCGTCGGCACGGCGCCGTCCGCATACTACGACCTTCGCGTGGTGGTGACCTGGGACGAGGACGGAGTGGCCCGCTCCGTCGTGCTCAACGGCCGGAGGAACCAGTGAGGACCCGACTCCCTCGCATCCGCCGGCGGCGCCGCCAGTCCGGCTTCACGCTGATCGAGCTGATGGTGTCGCTCGTGATGTTCTCGTTCGCGATCGCGGGCGTGCTCGGCATCGCGGTGTCGCTCACCGTCGGGTACCGCGAGCAGCGCCAGGCGATCAACGCCGAGAGCGCGGTGCGCGTGCCGATGGACTTCATGGCGGACGCGCTCCGGCAGGCGAGCCCGGCGGTGCCGAACAGCGCGGTCAGCGCGATGATCGACGCGTCGGGCGCGACCTGCACCGACGGGGCGATCCACGTGACGAACAGCAGCACCGCGCCCGACCGGCTCGACGTGATCTACGCGTCCGGCGCGATCGTCACCACGACCCGCACGGTCGTGACGGGGACCGACACCGGCGTCACCGTCACCGATGCGTCGCAGCTCGCGGAGAACGACTACATCGTGATCTCCGACACCGGGCACGGCGTGCTCTACAAGATCGACACGGTCAACACCGGCACGGGCGAGATCACGTTCACGACGCTGTGCTCGTCGCCGATCACCGGCTGGACGACCGACTTCCCGACGGGCTCGATCGTCGTCCGCGCGCAGCACGCCGAGTTCTACGTCGACAGCGTGGACAACATCCCGACGCTCATGATGGATCCCGACGGCCCACAGGGTTCGCTCGCCGGCGAGCCGCTCGCCGAGGGCGTCGAGGACTTCCAGGTCGCGCTCGGCGTCGACGCCGACAACAACTTCCAGCTCGCGACCGAGAACGCCACGGCCGCCAATGCCGACGAGTGGGTCGGCAATCACGCCAGCGATACGGCCTACGCCGTCGGCACCGGAACGGTGCGCGCCGTCCGCATCACGATCGTCGCGCGCGCGTCGACGCCGGTCGAAGGCACCGCGAGCACGTTCGCGCGGGCCGCCGCCGAGGATCGCGCCGCCGGCTCCGCGGACAAGTACCGCCGGCGCGTGCTGCGCACGACGGTCGAGGTCCGCAACGTGGAGGCATCGCCATGACCCGACGGACCCCGAGGGGCCAGCGCGGCAGCGCCATGCTCGTGACCCTGATCATCGTGTCGGCGCTGATCGCCGGCGGCGCCGTGCTGGTGTCGATGCAGATGAGCTCGAACCGCGGCGCCGAGGTCACGAACACCGGTGTGACGGCGCTGTACTGCGCGGAGGCCGGCCTGGCGGCGGCCCGCCCGGTCGTCGTCGCGAACTACCTCAACTGGGCCGGCAACCTCGGGACCGGGGTCGAGCCGACCTGGCTGGCGAGCCTCGACTTCGATGTCGACAACGACGGCGCGACGGCGCACGACTACACGATCACGCTCAAGGACAACGACGACGAGCTGTCGGGCACGAACGACACCACGGTCGACCAGGACCTGCGGATCTTCGTGATCTCGACCTGCAACCTGTTCCCCGACACGCCCAAGCAGGTCATGGAGCTGGTCCGGTACTCGGGCGGCGGCCAGAAGTACAAGGCCCAGGCCGGCGGCAACGCCGGCAACGGCAACGACAACTGACCGGGCGCGCTCTGCCCACCTCTGCGCCGATGTGGGCAGCGCCGGGGTAGCGACGGGCGTGCGGTCTTCGTACGGCCCCATTCTCCGACGAGGATCCTGGCGGGGTTCCGGGTACAATGGGCGCATGCGGAGCTCGACCAGCTGTCTGCTGTTGACGGCCACGTTCGCCTTGCTGGCGACGCCACGGATCGCGGATGCCTCGTGCATTCCGGGGTTCGACTACGCGGTGTTCGCCGACGATGCGATCCACATCCAGGGCGGCTCGACGGTCGACAGCTTCAACTCGTCGGCGGGAACGTACTCGCAGACGGCCACGTGCGGGACCAACGGCGATCTCGGCACGAACTCGACCGCCGCGGACGAGGTCGAGCTCTTGTCGGCCTCGATCAACGTGTGCGGCGACGTCTACGTCGGCGCGGGCGGAACGGCCGGCACCGTGATCGACCAGCACGCCAACGCGAACGTCACCGGCACGAAGGGCGCGCAGTCGACGAACACGACGCTGACGCCGCCGGATCTGCCGACGCCCGCACTGCCGAACGCCTCGCCGTTCAGCCCGTCGTGGACGAACACCCACGCGACGCTCGCGCCCGGCTTCACGTACGGCGACGTCTCGTGCAAGAACGGCAGCCTGACGCTGTCGTCCGGCAAGTACGTCGTCAGCACGCTGTCGCTCACCTCCAACTGCGAGCTCCGGGTGTCCGGCGGGCAGATCGAGTTCTACTTCACCTCGTCGCTCGACCTCCACGGCGGCGAGATCGTCAACACGACCGGCGTTCCCGGCAACCTGATCTTCTTCGGCACGTCGGCCGCCTCCACCGCCGGGGTCCAGGGCGGTGTCGACGCGTACTTCGCGCTGTACGCGCCGACCGCGACCTGCACCGTGCAGGGTAACGCCGACATCTACGGCGCGATCGTGTGCCGGAGCGCCGACCTCCAGGGCAACGGCAACGTCCACTACGACATCGCCCTCGGCGCCCTGGGTGGCGGCGGCTTCGCCTGTACGGGCGAGGTCTCGCGCGCCGCGCCGGTGATCGCGCTGCTGAACGGTGGCACCGAGCACCTCGTGCAGGGCTCGTTCGAGCCGCCCACCGCCGCGATCACGACGATCACCAGCGCCGCCACGATCGCGACGTGGACGTTCCCGTACCAGCTGGGTCACATGCGCGCGCGCGTCGCGTCGACGGTCACGACGACCGCGAGCTCGTTCTCGGCCGGCACGGTGTACTTCGATGCGGGCGCGACCGGCATGATCCCGGATGCGGACTACACGGGCTGCACGTCGTTCAACGGCTCGTGTCGTCACGTCTTCACCAACACGAACAGCGACGCGGCGAACGGGACGACGTTCCACCCGACCACCGCCGTCCTGAGTGACACGACCGCCGACGCGATCGGCGCCCTGATCGTGCCCACCGTCACCGGGCTGACCACCACGAACTACCAGGCGATCATCCACAAGGTCCTCGACGCGAAGCTCGGTGGCGTCGACCGCTCCACCGTCGCCGTGATCGAGGCGAGCCAGTTCGCGGGCGCGTCCACGCGCCCGGCGATGGCCTACTTCGGCGGGACCGACGGCATGCTCCACGCGGTGTGCGCGCAGGCGGGCGGCCGCACCGCCTCGTCCCCGTCGGCGGACATCTGCCCGGCGGCCGGCACCGAGCTGTGGGCGTTCATCCCCCGCGTCCAGCTGCCGCTGATCGGGCTCAACACCGCGCGCATCGATGGCTCGGTGCGCGTCGCCGACGTGTTCGGTGACTTCACGAACAACCCCGCGACGGGGACCAAGAGCTGGCACACCATCCTCACGTTCCAGACCGGGTTCGCGATCGGCAGCAAGCCCGCGGTCTACGCGTTCGACATCACCGACCCGGCGAACCCGACGCTGCTCTGGGAGTACACCGTGCCGACGTCGCCCGCCACGGCGGAGGTCGGCACGGGCCTGATCACCGCGATGGCCTCGCCGTACATCAAGGGCGTGCTCACGAACATGGCGGTCGTGCAGACGAACAACGGCGGCTCCGGCACCGCGGGCATCGTCGCCACCGCGCTGTCGCAGGAGACCGGCACCAAGATCTGGCAGTTCAGCGACATCTACCCGGTGGCTCCCCGCGGCGTCGCGGCGGATGGACCGATGCCGACCACGGCGATCCCCGGTGGTGCCGTCGGCGTCGACTCCGACGGGCAGAACTACATCAGCGACTTCGTGATGGGCGACATCATGGGCCGGCTCTGGCAGCTGAACGCCGTCGACGGGACGAGCAGGAACGGCACGAGCACGCCGCTGTTCTCGTTCACGACGAACCGGCACCCGTTCGGCTCGCCGCCGGCGATCTACAGCCGGAACGGCACGCTCTACGCGGCGGCCGCATCGGGCGGCTACACCGATCCGGTCTCGACGTCGTGGACGTCGACCACCCAGTACCTGATCGGCGTGAAGCTCTCGTATCGGAGCTCGACGACGCTCACCGAGGCCACGACGGCCTCGACGACCGGGCCCGTCGGGATCAACACCGCGCTGACCAGCGGTGACCGCACGTTCTCGCAGGCGCTGGTCGTCGGGACGCAGCTGTTCCTGACGAGCGACTCGTCCGACATCAACCTCGCGACCTACGGCACGAGCACCGCACAGACCGGTCGCCTCACGACGTTCGACATCACGACCGGAGGGACGCCGACGACGGCGGTGATCACGTCGGGTGCGACCAGCCTCGCGTACAGCTCCGGCACCAACCAGCTCTACTCGTCGTCGCGCAACAGCCAGGAGCAGCTGAGCGCCGCCCCGACGAATCAGAGCGGCGGCGAGAAGGTCGACCTCGAGTCCGCGCCGCAGATGTCGCGCAACCTGTGGCTGCGCTCCGAGTGACGTTTCGGTCGCGAACCGTTCTAACGCTCGGCTCACCGCAATAGGCCGCGTGGTCTGGCGCCGCCCGAGAAACTCGGGTCAAACTTCCCGCCATGCGCTGGCTTGTTGTCCTCGTTCTCGCGGCTGCCTGTGGCTCGAACCTGCCGAAGTACAACTACGCGGCCGAGCCCGACCCGAGGACCAGCGAGGTCGTCCTCGGCGTCGGTGACGTGGTCGCGATCAACGTGTGGGGCGAGGGCAACAAGGACCTGAACACCGAGGCCACGATCCGCCCCGACGGCACGATCACGATGCCGCTCGTCGGTGATCTCAAGGCCGCGGGCCAGACGCCGACCGAGCTGAAGGGGCAGATCAAGGCCAAGCTCGGCGACTTCGTGAAGACGCTGCAGGGCAGCGAGATCACCGTCGCGCTCAAGACCTGGCGCAGCTACCGGTTCACGATCCAGGGCGAGGTGGTGAAGACCGGCGTGTTCACCACCGACCAGTTCGTCACCATCGCGGACGCGCTGGCGCTCGCGGGCGGGCCGACCCGCTTCGCGCGCCGGGACGGGATCGTCCTCATGCGCACCGACGCCAAGACCAAGCAGGTCCGCCGCATCCCCTTCGACTACGACCTGCTCGCCTCGGGCAAGCGGGTCGACATGAACATCTACGTGCTGCCGGGAGACACGATCTACGTGCCGTAGCGGCGGCGCTTGAGCTCCTCCGCGTACTTGATCACCTCGTCGCGGTCGGCCTCGGTGAGCTCGCTGGTGACGCGGACGACGCGCTCGAGCTGCGCCTCGCGGGCATCGGTCGTGAAGTAGGACAGCGGGCGGTCGTAGATGCGGGCGAGCTCGGTGAGCTCGAGCGCCTCGACCCGGCGGTGGCCGTTCTCGATGTGGGAGATCGCCGGCCGGGGGAGTCCCAGCTGGCGGGCGACGGCCTCCTGGGAGAGGCCACGGGTTTCACGGGCGTCGCGGAGCCGTTCGGCGAGCATGCGTCGGGCGGTGTCCATCGATCGGTATAGAGGGCCCGTCGTTCGATTTGGTCACCGGTTTTTGTGGCTCATCGGGATACGGGCAGTTTCGCGGGGATAGCCGGTTCGTGGCGGCTCGGATAGAGTGGGAAACGTGACCACGGACAAGCCCGACGAGCGGAGGCGTGCACCGCGCGTCGACACCTCGATCCGGGCCACGGTCACCGCGGGCAAGCGCACCGTCCCGTTCGTGATCGACTCGCTGTCGACGACGGGGGCGCGGCTCATCGGTCCGCTCGCGCTCGCGATGAAGGAGACGATCGCGGTCGTGTTCACCGCCGAGGACCACCGCATCGATGTCAGCGCCGAGGTCGTGCGCGTCGACACGGCGGATCTCATGACCGACCAGATCGCGGTGCGGTTCATCGATCTGGGCCCGGAGACCACCGCCGCGCTGAACCTCCTCGTCGAGCACATGCTCGACCAGCACTGGAGCGCCGGCGGCGGCGAGGAGAGCGCAACCGCGCCCGACGCCGAGGTCACGGGGCCGTCCGAACGCGTCGCGCCCGAGGACGAGGACACCGAGCTCGTGATCGAGCCCGACGACTGAGCACCGCGATCGCGCGCATCGCCCGGACGACTCACCTCGAGGACCGCGTGGTCTCGGGAGCACGGGCCGCGTTCTGGACCTTTCGTAGCTGGGTCGAGGCCCCCGAGCTGATCCGGCTGGCCCGCTGAACAGTCCGCCCCTTGTACGAAAATCGTGAGACCATCGGAGGGACGGCATGCGCCTGGTCTCGCTGCAGTTCGTCGCGGTCGCGCTCTCGCTGGGGGTCGGTTCGGCCGTGGCGGGGACGAGCGATCGCGTGCTGCTGGCCGACCCCGATCCGCAGCTCGCACGCGCGGTCGAGACCTCGCTGTCGCCGTGGTCGATCCCGATCGTCGTGGCCGAGGCGGTGCCGTTCGACGTCGACTCCGCCCGCACGCAGGCCACCGCGGAGGGCGCCACGTACGTGGTGTGGCGCGACTCCGGCGAGCTCGTGATCTTCGACCGCTCGCGCGACTCGGTCGAGCGCCGGCCCGCGGCGATGGGGCCGATGGATCCCGTCGGCGCCACGTCGGTCGCGCTGACGCTGAAGACGCTGATGCGGCTGCCGGCCGAGACCCCCGCGCCCAGCGCACCGGCGGTCGGCACGACCACCGCCGCCGCGGCCTCGATCACGCGCGAGCTCGAGCTGCCGCCGTCCGGCGGCGGCCCGCGCCTGCGATTCGACGGCGGCGTAGGCGTGCGCCTCGCACCCGGCTCCGATGGCGGCGCGAGCACGCGCGCCGCGCTGGGGGCGACGCTGCGTCCGTGGCCGGAGCTCGGCCTGGGCTTCGGCGTGCGCGGTGATGTCGGCAGCGCGTGGTCCGTCGACAGCGCCGGCTTCACCGGCCGGTGGCGCGACTGGTCCGCGATCGCGACGACGAGCTGGACGTTCGATCGCGGGATGTTCGAGATCGAGCCGTGGGTCGGCGCGGGGCTCGGGCGCGGCACGCTCTCCGGCGATCAGCGCGGCACGGCTCGCAGCGAGCACCAGACCGGGCTCGCGCTGCGCGCGGGGTGCGCGTGGACCGCCAAGCTCGCGATGCTGCGCTTCGGTGCGGCGCTCGAGCTCGGCGCCTCTCCGAGCGCGCGGACGTTCCGGTCGCCCGAAGGCACGCAGGTGTTCGCGGCGCCGTCGTTCGGCGTGCAGGTCGGTCTCGTCGTCGGCGGCGAGCTGTCGCCTTAGCTCGACCGCGCGGCGACCGCGGTCTTCGCCGGCGCCGTGTCGGGGTTGTCGTTGAAGCGCCCTCCCGCCAATCGGTCGAGGTTGCTCTCGATCACGCGCCCCATGCGCGGCGGATCGCTTCGGCGATCCCACCGCCGCTCCCCGCGATGGTCTCCAGTCGATCGGTGGCCTTCGAGCTGACGTGATCGGGAGCACCGCCCATCGCGAACGAGCGGCCGGCGACCTCGAACATCGGCACGTCGTTGACCCAGTCGCCGATCGCGACCGCCTCGTCCGTCGAGCAGCCGACGAGCCGGCACAGCTCACGGAGCGCGGTGCCCTTCGAGGGGCCGGCGGCGCGCACGAGCACCGCGTGCTTCCCGGGCATCTGGCTGACCGCGAACGACACCGAGAACAGCCGGTCCGCGTGGCCGCGCAGCACCTCGTGCGCGGCGGCGACGCGATCCGGATCGCCGATCGCGACCGCGGCGATCGGCTCGGTCTGCCACGCGAGCTCCTCCTCGACGAGCCGGAGGTCGGGCGACCAGGTGCGCACGTAGCCCGCGTACGGCGCGCCGGCGTCATCGTGGTGGATCGCCTGCGCGTCGAACACGAACGTCGCGAGGCCGTGATCGCCGGTGGTGTCGCGCAGCACGCGGCGGAGCTCGACGTCCATCGGGTGGTGCGCGAGCGTGGTGTTCGAGGCGAGCTCGACGAGGTGGCTGCCCTCGACGCAGGCGATCGCACCCTCGATCCCGCACGCGCGCGCCGCGGCGACCGAGCCCGACTGGAGCCGGCCGGTGATGATCGTGACGGTCACGCCGGCGCGCTGCAGCTCGGCGATGGCCGCGCGGTCTCGATCGTCGACGGAGTGATCGCTGCGGAGCAGCGTTCCATCGAGATCCAGCGCGAGCAGCCGGTACGACATCGCCGCGTTATACCCCGTCAGCGCCGCGCGAGCTTCACCGTCAACGGCCAGCGGATCTCGCGCACCTCGCCGTCGGGCCAGACCGCGGCCAGCGCGGAGGCCGCGGCTTCGAGCGGCCCGGTGCCGCGCGCGGCGACGAGCTTCACGGTCGCGGACCACGTCGTCAGGTAGCCGACGAGCTCGTCGCGCGTCCACCGCGCGGTCATCGCGAGCGGAGGCGCGTCGACGGGCGGCCACGGCAGGTGGAGGTCCCGGTAGTGATTCTCGACGTGCGCGCGCCCGGGAGGCCAGTCGGGGCCGGCGTCGTCGGTGTAGTAGCGCTGGACGATCTCGTTCGCGCCGGCGCCGTCGACCTCGAGGATCCCGTAGCTGACGAGCGCGACCAGCGCGCCGGGGACGGTCACGCGGGCGACCTCCGCGAGGAAGCGCGGCCAGTCGAACCAGTGCGCGGCCTGCGCGGCCACGGCGAGCGCGATGCTCGCGTCGGGCAGGCCGCTCGCCTCGGCGGGAGCGCACCGGTACTCGACGCGCGGCGCGGCGGTCGCGGCGTCGAGCTGCGCCTGCGCGGGGTCGGTCGCGATCACGCGCGCGAAGCGTCGCGCGAGCTCGACCGAGAGCTGGCCGGTCCCGCAGCCGATGTCCCACGCGGTGCCGGCGGGTGCGCGATCGGCGAGCACGTCGACGAGCGCGGGCGGGTAGGTCGGCCGGTACGCCGCGTAGCGCGCCGAGATGGTCGAGTAGTGGTCCGCGAACGAGGAGGGAGCCATGGCCGGTGACGCTGTGATGCGCGACGGCGGTCAGTGGTAGCGCGCCTGCACGCCGACACCGACGTCGAGCTCGAACATCCACCAGCGCGAGAACGTCGCGGTCTCGCCGAGGTACGCGTAGAAGCCGTAGCCCTGATCGAGGTCGAGCCAGATGCCCGACAGGTTCTTGAGGCCGAAGTCCGTGCCGCGGCGATTGCCGGCGGCGTCCTCGTAGCCGGTGAAGTCGAGGACGATCTGCGCGGTGGTGAACAGCTTCGTGCTCTTCGCGTCGGAGAAGAAGAACCGCGCGCCGGGCGAGATGTGGAGCGGGTGGGGGCCGTCCTTGCTCGTGGTCAGCGCGGTCGGCGCGAAGTCGGCCTCGATGCCGAGGCGCACCTCGGCGAACAGGTCGATCCGGCGGGACAGGCCGTAGCCGAGCTCGAGGTCGAACGAGAACGGCGCCCGGCCGCTGCACACCGGGGCGTTGCCGGTCGACGTCGAGGAGTCGGCCTCACCGCAGAAGTCGGTCTTGTCGTACGGGATGATCGCGCGCAGGCCGACGCCCAGGCGGAGCGACGCCATGAACATCCCCTGGTGCGAGTAGCCGCCGGCCGGCGCCGACGGCGGTGGCGAGGACGGGGGGCGCACCGTCCTGGAGCCGGGGGCCGGGTCCTTGGCGGGCGCGACGGTGTCGGCGGCGGCCGCGAAGGGTACGGCCGCGACCAGGAGCAGGGCCCCACCCAGGCGCATACCGCCACGCTAACACGCCCGACGCAGGTGGTGGCCTCGGCGGGGCGCCGGCGCTACCTTCCGCGGGTGGAAGATCGTCCCGGCATCTCGCGCCGACGCCTGCTCGGTGGAGGCCTTGCGGCGGCGGCGCTCGCGCTCGCGAGCCGGCGCGCCGAGGCGATCGGGCCCGGGAGCAAGTTCCGGATCGGTCAGCTCCAGCTCGGGCCTTCATGGAACCCGCGGCCGAGTGCGCTCCGGCGCATGGGCTGGGAGCTCCAGAAGCGCACGTCGATCGATGTCGAGCTCGAGCCGGCGCATGTCACGCCGACCAGCGAGAACCTCCACGAGACGCCGTTCCTCTACCTCGCGGGGGATCGCGAGATCGAGCTGCCGAGCGCGGCCGGCATCGAGGCGCTGCGGCGGTTCCTCACGTTCGGCGGGTTCCTGCTCATCGACAGCGCCGAGGGCTCGACCGACGGCGCGTTCGACGGCTCGGTCCGCAAGCTGATGAGCGCGGTGTTCCCCGCGGTCGGCGCGCAGAAGTCGCTGGAGATCGTCCCGGCCGATCACGTCGTCTACAAGTCGTTCTACCTGCTCGACAAGCCGCTCGGCCGCCTCGCGATCGCGCCCGCGATGGAGGGCATCTTCCGCGATGGCCGCATCGTCGCCGCGTACGTCGCGAACGACATGGGCGGCGCGTGGACGCGCGACGACTTCGGCAACTACGACTTCCGGTGCGAGCCCGGCGGGGAGCGCCAGCGCGAGCTGTCGTTCCGCATGGGCATCAACCTCGTGATGTACGCGCTCTGCCTCGACTACAAGTCCGACCAGGTGCACGTGCCGTTCATCATGAAGCGCCGGCGCTGGCGGCCCGACGACGGGGCGATCGCGCCCGGCAGGCTCCTCGAGAAGCCACCGGGCGGCAAGCCGTGAACATCGTCTTGTTCTCGACGTGGGTCCGCTACGGCCTCGCCGCGGCGTTCGTCGTGCTGATGGTCGCGACCGTCCTCGCGGTGCGCCGCGGCCGGGGCGGTCTCGGCGCGGCGCTCGGCGTCGCCGCGCTGCTGAGCGGCGGTGCGCTCGCGGCGGAGGCGCTCGTCGCGCTGACCGTGCGGCTCGCGGCGCCTGGCGCCGCCGACTTCAACGAGTACCGCTGGGTGATGCTCGCCCCGTGGGGCCGGCTCGGGCTCGCGCTCGGCGGGGCGGCCGTGATCGGCATCGTCGCGCTGTCGTGGCGCGCGTCGCGCGGGGCGCCGGCGTGGCGGCGGGCGACGATGATCGGCCTCCGCGCGGGCGCGGCCGTCGGCGCGCTCGTCGTGTTCCTCGAGCCCGCCGTCGAGCTGCGCCAGGTCGCGCGCGAGCCGAACCGGATCGCGATCCTGATCGACGACTCGAAGTCGATGGCGCTCGTCGAGAAGCCCGGCGGGCCGTCGCGCATCGAGCGCGCGGTGCGCCTGCTCGCGGGATCGCAGGCGACGATCACCGCGTGGGAGCAGAACCACAAGATCGACTACTACACGTTCTCCGAGACCGTCTCGCCGACGACGATCGCGGGGCTCGCGGCGAACGACGCGCGCGGCAAGGCGACGCTCATCCGCAAGGCGCTCGAGACGATCCGCGCGCGCTACGAGGGCCGCGACCTCGCCGGGATCGTGCTGATCTCCGACGGCGCCTCGACCGGCGGGTTCGACGAGGACTCCGGCGACGGCGCGGTGCGCGACTTCCTGCGCTCGCTCGACACCCGCGTCCACACGGTGTGGGCCGCGCGGCCGGGGCTGAAGGACGTCGCCGTCGCGAAGGTGATGGCGGACGAGTTCGCGTTCGTACGCACCGTCGTGCGGATCGACGCCGTGATCCGCACGACCGGGCTGCCGGCGCGCCAGGTCCCCGTGACGCTGTCGACGGACGGTCAGCCGCTGCGCCAGAAGATGGTGGATCTCCCGGCGGGTGACGGCGAGGTCAAGGTGACGTTCGAGGTCACGCCGCCGCGCGTCGGCCGGTACGTCTACGAGATCGCGGTGCCGGTCGCCGCCGGCGAGGCGGTGACCACGAACAACGCGCGGTCGTTCGTGATCCGCGTGATCCGCGAAAAGATCCGCGTGCTCCAGGTCGCCGGGCAGCCGAGCTGGGACGTCCGCGCGCTCCGGCAGATGCTGAAGTCCAACAGCAACGTCGACCTCATCAGCTTCTTCATCCTGCGCACGCAGGACTCGATCTCGCTCGTCGCCAACGACGAGATGTCGCTGATCCCGTTCCCGACGCGCGAGCTGTTCGAGCAGGAGCTGCCGAGCTTCGACCTCATCATCCTCCAGAACTTCGAGTTCATGCCGTACGGCATCGGCGACTACCTCGAGAACATCCGCAGCTATGTCGATGGCGGCGGCGGGCTCGCGATGCTCGGCGGCGCGGCGAGCTTCACCTCGGGCGGCTACTACGGCACGCCGGTCGCGACCGCGCTGCCGGTCGAGCTCTACGGCCCGTTCGACTCCGGCGCGGTGCTCGACACGCAGAAGTTCTCGCCCGTGCTCACCGAGGCCGGCGTGATGCACCCGGTGACCTCGCTGCGCTACTCCGCCGAGGACAACCTCGCGGCGTGGAAGGCCCTGCCGCCGCTCGAGGGCGTGAACCTCGTCGCGCTCGCGAAGCCCGACGCGACGGTGCTCGCGACACACCCGAAGCTGAGGACGAAGGCCGGCAAACCGATGCCGGTGATCGTCGCCGGAGACTACGGCAAGGGGCGCTCGCTCGCGGTGACCACCGACAGCGTGTGGCGCTGGGGCTTCGTCGCGGCCGCGCGCGGCGGCGACAGCGGGCGCCAGTACACGAAGTTCTGGGAGAACGCGATGGGCTGGCTGATCCAGGATCCCGCGCTCCACAACCTGCACGTCGACAGCGACGGCGTCGAGTACACGCCGGGCCAGCCGGTGCGCGTGTCGGTGCGCCTGCTCGGCCGGGACTACAAGCCGCTGCCCGGCGGCGTGGTGACGATCGTGGTCAAGCGCGGCGCCGATCCCGCGAAGGCGGAGCAGGTCGCGACGCTGACCCTCAACGTCGGGGACGACGGCACGGCCGTCCAGGAGCTCGCGTCGAACGCGACGCTGGTTCCGGGCGTGTACCGGCTCGAGGGCCGCGCCACGATCGCGGGGCGCCAGGTCGACGCGACGGACATCTTCCTCGTGCGCGAGGGCGGTAGCGAGCTCGACCGGCCGGTCGGCGACGCGGCGACGCTCGAGGCGATCG
>JAEUJX010000340.1 GCA_016794545.1 Myxococcales bacterium | reverse complement strand
GAAGTAGAGTGGCCGCGATGTACGCAGACCTCGCCGCGGACACGGCGGTGCGCCCGGATCCCGAGGTGCCCGGCCGCTATCACGTCGCGCTGCCGGATCACTGGGACTACCTCCTGCCGTCCGGCGGCGTGGTGATGACGTGCGCGCTCCGCGCGGCCCAGGCGTTCCTGAACGAGCCGCTGCTGCGGCTGGGCTCGGCGACCACGATCTTCGCGACGCCGCTGCGCGCGGCCGAGCTGGTCGCCGACGTCACCGAGCTGCGCCGCGGCAAGAGCACCTGCCAGCTGCGCGTCGCGCTCCGTCACCGCGAGGCCTCGCCGGATCCCGAGGACGAGACCGACAACTCGCGCGGGCTCGAGCTGCTCGCGACATTCCTCCGCGACCGCAAGGGACCCGACGTGAAGGGCGTCGCGTATCCGCGCACGGTGCGTCCGCTCGCGGACGCGCTGCCGGTCGACGACGGCAAGCCGAACAACCCGCACACGCGGTTTCGCATCTACCGGCAGCTCGAGTGCCGGATCGCCGAGGGGGAGGCGTTCTGGACGCCGGATCTCGTAGCGGGCCCGGCGCGGTACGCCCGGTGGATCCGCTACAGGACCCCGCAGCGCGACGCGCAGGGCCGGCTCGATCGACTCGCGCTGCCGCCGCTGATCGACACGATGCCGACGGCGCTGCACCGCGCGATCGGCCCCGGACCCTACCGGTTCTACGCGCCCAGCCTCGATCTCACGACCTATGTGGTCGACGACACCACCCGCGAGTGGATGCTCGTCACGTCGACGGTCCGCCGCGCGCACCTCGGCTGGGCGATCGCCGACTGCGAGGTGTGGGACGACGAGGGGCGGTTCCTCGCCTACGGCGCGCAGGCCATGTACCTGCACGGCCTATCGGGAGAGCCGCCGATCGTCGACGCCAGCGGGCGGTGAGCCCCGCGAAGCGGGGGGGAGTGAGTTTCCGCACCCTCGCGGCGCCGCCCGTGCGCTAGAATCACGTTCGTGCGCCGCCGTGTTCTGTTCGTGCTCGCGGCCTGGGGCTGCGCCAGTGGCAACACCGCCGCCCCGGACGCCGAGGGCGGAGGCTCCGCCGATGCGTTCGTGATGCCCGACGCCGGCTGCGGCGCGCTGCCGTGCGAGGGCCTCTACGTCTCGCGCTCGGGCAACGACTCGGCGGCGGGCACGAAGGCCGCGCCGATGCGCTCGATCGCCGCGGCGATCACGAAGGCGTCGACCGCGACACCTCCGCTCGCCGTGTTCGTGAAGGCCGGCTCGTATCCGGAGAACTTCGCGATGAAGGCGGGGGTGTCGGTGTACGGCGGTCTCGACGACCAGTGGATGCCGAACGCCTCGGTGGAGACCGAGGTCGTCGGCATGACGTCGCCGACGGTGACGATCGACAACATCATGATCCCGACGGCGCTCGTCGGCATGACGATCAAGAGCCCGGACGCGACGACGCCCGGCTCGAGCTCGATCGCGATCTCGATCACGAGCAGCAAGATGATCGAGCTGCGTGATCTCGAGGTGCTCCCCGGCATCGGCGCGGCCGGCACCGACGGGATCGACGGCAACGTCGGCGCGAACGGCAACCCGGGGCAGCCCGGCAATCCGGGCCGCGAGCACTCGAGCGCGCTGTTCTGCGACGAGAACGGGATCCCGCCACCCGGCGCCGGCGGCACGTCGTCGTGCGGACGCACCGGCGGAGCGGGCGGTTCGCCCGGCGTCGGCGGCAGCGGTGGCTCCGGCGGCGGGACGGGCACGGGCGGCACGGCCGGCGGCCCGGGGGCGCCCGGCGAGTCGCAGAACGGCAGCACCGGCGGGACCGGCGCGCCCGGCGGCAACGGCTCCTCCGGCAGCGCGGGCATGGAGGTCGGGATGTTCGCCGGCGTCAGCTACAACCCGTCGAGCGGCGCGAACGGCACGAGCGGCGGCAACGGCAACGGCGGTGGTGGCGGTGGTGGCGGCGGTGGCGGCACGACGGACTGCGACTCGACGGGCAGCTCGGGCGGCGGCGGTGGTGCGGGCGGTTGCGGCGGCACGTCGGGCACCGCCGGCACGGGCGGTGGCGGATCGTTCGGGATCATCGCGCTCGACTCCGCGGTGACGCTGAAGTCGTCGACGGTGACCGCGAACCGCGGTGGCGCGGGCGGGCGCGGCGGGCGCGGCGGCAACGGCGGCTCGGGCGGCGGCGGTGGACCGGGTGGTCCCTACGGCGGATCCGCGGAGCAGGACGACGGCGGCAACGGCGCGGCGGGTGGCGCCGGCGGCAAAGGTGGCAACGGCGGTCACGGCGGCGGTGGCGGCGGCGGTCCGTCGGCGGGCCTCGTCTGCCTCGGCACCGCGACGATCGCGATCCCGCAGTCCACGGTCAACGGTGGGACCGGCGGCGACGGTGGGCCCTCCGTCGGCAATGCCGGCGCCGCCGGGGTGTCGACGCGCGCGATCGGCTGCTCGTTCTTCTGACGCCGATCAGTCCTTGTTGATCCAGCCGCGCTTCCTGAAGATGTAGAGCTGGATCGCGACGCCGACGGCGAACAGCGCGATCAGGGCCCAGAACGCCCACTCCTCGGTCTGCAGCGGCACGCCCCCGACGTTGACGCCGAGCAGCGAGCACACGAAGCCCAGGGGCAGGAACACGGCCGTGATGATCGAGAGCATGTAGAGCCGGCGGTTCGTGATCTCCGAGACCATCGAGGAGAGCTCCTCCTGCGTGATCGACGCGCTCTCGCGGGCCGCATCGAGCTCCTCGATCGTGCGCGTCATCCGGCCAGCCGCCTCGGCGACGCGCTCGTGGTGCGCGTCGTGGAACCAGGGCAGGGCGACCTGCGCGAGCTTGCCGAGCGCCTCGCGCTGGGGTGCGAGGAAGCGGCGCAGCTGGGCCGCCCGGCGCCGCAGGTCCGCGACGCGCGCGCGGAGGTCGCCGCTGCGCCCGTTGCCGAGCACCTGGTCC
>JAEUJX010000317.1 GCA_016794545.1 Myxococcales bacterium | reverse complement strand
CGCCGGAGCTCGGCCCGGCGGTGCTCGCGCACATCGCGGCGTGCACGCGGCTCGGCCACCTCGTGATGGGCGCGCTCGGCACGGCGCTCGGCTTCGCGGAGGGCGAGCTCCGCGCGCGCTACCTCGCGGATCCGCTGGTCCTGTTCCGGATCTTTCACTATCCGGCCCCGCCGCCCGAGCAGGAGCATGCGTGGGGCGTCGGAGAGCACACCGACTACGGCATGCTCACGATCCTCGCGCAGGACGACTGCGGCGGGCTCGAGGTCCGCTCGCGCGATGGCTGGGTCCCGGCGCCTCCGATCCCCGGCGCGCTCGTCTGCAACCTCGGCGACATGCTCGAGCGCCTGTCGGCCGGCCGCTACCGCTCGACTCCGCACCGGGTGCGCAATCGCTCGGGGCGCGACCGGATCTCGATGCCGTTCTTCTTCGATCCCAGCTTCGACGCCGTCGTCCCGGCGCCCGCGGACTTCGTCGACGACACCGTCGCGCGGTGGGACGGTCAGAGCGTCGGCGCGTTCACCGGCACCTACGGCGAGTACCTCGTGCGCAAGGTCTCGCGGGTGTTCCCGGCGCTGCACGGCGATGTCCTGGCGCGCTGAGCGCGCTCGTGGTCACGCGAACGCAGGCAGACGCTCTCGCAGGGCGGAGCTGGACGAGCCGCGGCCCGCGAGCACCGTGGCGTCGACGAGCGCCGTGTCATAGCGCTGCGCCAGCCGGGCGAGCGCGGTGAGGTCGCCCACGGGGACCTCACCGAGGACGATCACGTCGGGCTTCGTCTTCGCGACCAGCGCCACGGCCTCGACGTATCCCGGCACCGCCGCGATCACGACGATGCCGGGAAGCGCGCGCGCTCCGTCGACGAGCAGTCTGCGCCGGTCACCTTCGGGCTCCACCACGATGATCCTCATCTCGCCCAGTAGACGCGAGAGCGAGGCATCCTTCCTGTCCGCCTCTGACGGATACCGCTGTCCATCTCCGTCCTACGGGCCCAGCGCGACGCGATAACAGCGTGGCGTGGCTTACGGGCGCAACGCCGCCGTGGGGTAGCATGGTGTGACGTCGTGAACTTACGTGCCCTGCTCCTCTGCGAGGATGTCCGCGTCGAAGTCGACGGCACGCTCACGCTGTTCGGCGTCCGCAACGATCGCCTGCGCGTCCGGCCGCCCGCGGAGGGGCCGTTCGTGCTCGAGCACCTCGCGTTCCTCGTCGTGGTCAGCGGCCTCTCCGGCTACGACCGCGTCGGCTTCCGCGCCGAGGTGCGCGATGTCTCGAGCACCGGTCCCAGCGAGCGCGCGATGTCGTACGAGAGCCACGCGCCGGGTGCCGACGAGCACAACTTCATCTTCGCGTACGCGCCGATGGTGTTCGCCGGCGTCGGGACGTACGAGATCGTCGTAGACCTCAAGGTCGGGGTGCAGACGACGACCTATCGCCACCGCTTCCGCGTGGAGGCCGCGGACCCCGTGCCGGAGTGACGGAGCTCAGCGGGGGATGTCGGTGCAGGCGGCGATCGCGCTCTGCTTGACCATCGGCCGCGCTCCGGGCGCCAGCTGGATCGAGACGCGATCGAGCACGATGTCGAGCGTGTCTCCGGGACCGTCGGTCACGCCGAACGTCGTACCGGGGCGGATCGCGCCGGCAAGGTGACGCTCGCCTGCGAGCTCCACGATCAGCGGCACCTCGTGCGTGCAGCGCACGTGGCGCCTGGCGCGCGACAGCCCCGAGCTGACCGGCGGTCCCGATCCCATCGACCAGTTCCCCGACTGACCGAATCCACCGGCGGCGACGAGCAGCGATCGCGCCACCCAGCCCACGACCCAGATGCCCGCCTCGTGGTCATACGAGTCGCCGACGAAGATCCGCGCGTGCTCGCCGCGCTGCTCGATCACGCTGACGACCGCCTCCTCGCCGAACGTCAGCTCGGCGACCGGAGGGCCTCCGTGCGCGGCGGCGAGCGCGATCGGTGTGCTCGCCGGGAGCTTGTAGCCGTCGCCGCTCGCGTCACCGAGTGCGCTCGAGGCGTGGAACTCGCCGTACGCGAGCCCGAGGTCCGTGCACGGACGCCACTCGCGCGGCGGCGAGAGCGGCTTCACGAAGCGCGGCGGGGTGATCTCGACGGCGAGCTCGTGCGGCCGGGCGCCGACGGGGCGCAACGTGGCATGGAACCCCGGGACCAGGTATCCGCCCAGCACGAAGGCGCGCGCCGGGTGCAGCACGGGGCGATCGACGTGACCCCAGAACCGATAGCCCTCGACCTCGATCTCGACGAACGCGCTCGTGCCGGAGATCTCGAGCTGCGCCTTCTCGGTCTGAAACGCCGTCGCATAGACCGGACCCTCGTCACCGAAGCGCAGCTGGGTCGGCTGCTCCGGCCCCCACGGACCGACGAACCGGCAGTCGATGTTCGAAGGCTCTACAACGCCGGGATACCCGGGGAGGCCGCGCCGCGCCTGCAGGGGGAGCCCGCCCGGAGGCCGGGTGGGAGGCGAACTGCTACAGCAGCAGGCCAGAAGGACGAGCAGGCGGCGCACGCAGGGAGCGTATCAGCGCGGGGCGAGGTACTGCGCGGGGGAGGCGATGGTCCTCGGGACCGTATAACGTCGGCGCGGAGGCACGATGTCGAAGACTCACGGGATCGGTGGCAAGACGCCCTCGGGATCGGGGAAGGGAGAAGCGGGCGGCGCGCCCGAACCCGGCAAGTCGACCCTGACGTCGAACCTGAAGAGTGCCGGCGCGCCCGGCAACCCGGCGGGGGCCATGCCCGCCGACGAGCCCGTCGCCGCCTCGACCGGACCGGTGAAGCTGAAGGTCGAGAACGACAAGAAGTCCCCCTCCGGGAGCAACGCGCGCAAGACGGTCGGCGTCGGCGAGCGCATCTTCGTGACGAACGAGCCGGTGACCGACGGCAAGTTCAGCTGCCCGGTCGGCACCGGGAAGGACGAGAGCACGCTCTACACGTGGGACGCGCCCGACACCGCGACGAAGGCGGTCATCACGTTCACGCCGGAGGAGAAGGGCGCGACGCCGTCGACCGTCGAGATCAACGTGATCGAGCCGGAGAAGGTCGAGTTCCAGGACAAGACCGAGCTCAGCTACGGCAACGTGTCCGCGGCCGGCATGAAGGTCAAGGTCGCGTTCCTGCCGTTCACCGTGTCGTTCCGGAACCTCGACTGGCAGGAGAAGGACGTCGAACCGAGCGCCGTCGAGGGCTGGTTCACGAAGCAGCCCGCGAACAAGCTCAAGCACATCAAGGGGGCCGGCGGCTACCTCGACGACAAGAACAAGGCCACCGACAAGGCCGAGTGGAGGTCGGACGTGGTGGTGAAGGAGAAGAGCAAGCTGCAGTGGGACATCCCGCAGCACTACAAGGTCAACGGCGGCGCCGAGAAGCCGGTTCCGAGCCAGCCGTTCACCCAGCTGATGACGATCGACGCCGACGGCACGACCACCGTCTCCAAGAACGGCCAGTCGGTGACCCGCAAGGTCCCCGGCGGGAAGTGAGCCTCACGAGCTCGTAGTGGCCGAGGCGGGCAGGCGAACGTCACGGATCTCTCCGCGACCGTCCTCGAGCACGTCGAGGACGACCTCGCCGTCGGCACCCGGCGCCGCGGTCAGCCACACCGTGCCGCCCCACGGCAGGTGCTCGCACGCGCGGAGCACCGTGTCGGAGACGACGTGCTCGAGCGCGGTCGGCAGGCACCGCACCGGGGCCGTGTCGACCGCGACCATCGCGACCAGCTCGATGTGCGGCGGCACCACGGTGCGCAGCCGCGCGATCGCGCGCGGGATCCACTCGCGCAGATCGATGGTCACCGCGTGCTCCGTGCGCGGCTCGTCGCGCAGCCGGTACTGAAGCGTCTGCGCGCTCGCGTGCTGAACCTCGCCCTCGTACGCGAGCCGGCGGAGGCTCGCCGAGCGCACGCTCGCCTCGACCTCGGCGGCCTTCCGGCGGGCGCGGTACTCGGCCAGCACGGCGGCGAGGTCTGCCATCGAGCCACCGGCTTCGACGAGCTCCTTGCTGTACCGGTCGGCCAGGCGCGCGAGCGCGGCGAGGTCCCACGACGGGACCTCGCCGAGCACGATCACGTCGACCTGGGTCCTGGCGATCTGCACCACGGCCTCGACGTATCCGGGCACGGCGGCGACGACCACGTATCCCGGCAGCTCGCACGTCCAGTCGACGAGCTCGGCGCGGCGGTTCGCGGTGGGCTCGACCACGATGATCTTCATCATGATCAGTAGACGCGGGAGCGGCGTGGTCTTCCTGTCCGCTCTCGTCGGATCCTGCTGTCCGTGTCCGTCCTACGAGCGTCTACGGGGCCCAGACCGGACCGGACGCCGACACCGACATCGTCTGCACGTCGGCGCGGAACGGCGTGGTCGTCCCGTCGAGCGTGATCGAGCCCCCGGTCGACGTCATGCCCTTCGCGAACGAGATCGTGGTCGTCCCGAGCGTGACGTCGTACGTGGTGCCCTGGTCGGCCACCGTCGGCGCGAGCGCGGGGCCCGCGGCATCCTTGGCCTGCAGCACGGTGAGGATGTAGCTCTGCGCGGTGCCGGGGGTGGTATCGACCTCGATCCGGTACTGGTGGTTCGGGTTCGGGCCCTCGTCGACGACCCGGTACGTGCGCTGTGCGGGGAGCAGCGTGGTCATCACCAGCGCCTGGCCGCCGACGGTGCACGTCGCGCCGCTGGTGCCGGAGACCGTCGGCTGCGTCTCGCAGTGGTTGAGGAACGTCTTGGTCGCGTTCGCGTCACTGGTCTGCAGCCGATCGAGCACGACGAGCGTCGACAGCGAGCGGACCCACACGAGCTCGCGGCGCCACACCTGCATGCGCGTCGCCGGCGGCACGAGGTTGACCGCGGCGTACGTGTAGCCGGCGCGCGACTCGAGCCGCTCGACGACCGCGCTCGGACCGCCGTACTGCGGGCCCGGGTTCTGGCCGTTCACGAGCACGGTGTTGTGCGCGATCGGCAGCGCGCCGTCGACGGAGCCCGTCCCCGCGTAGCCAACGACGTTGGTCGTCGACGCCCCGGCATAGGCGGTGGTCTCGCGCGACACGAACCGGCCCTTGCGCCAGATCTGGAACGTGCCGTAATCGCCGTGCTGATGACCGATCGTGTTCTCGGCCGCGTCTCCGAGCTGGAGCATGAAGGTCGTCGAGCTCGGGCCCCACTGATCGCGACCGTAGAGGTAGCGCGGGCCCGCCGCGTAGAAGTCGAGCGGCAGGTTGTCGAACGGCAGAGGCGTCGTCGGCACGTCGACGGCCTGGACGTGCCGCCACGGCGCGACGCCGACCATCGTGGCCCACTGCCGCGCGTGGCGGCCGACGTTCGCCGCCGGCCAGTACGACGCCATCGCGGTCATGAAGTCGGGGAACCAGTGCGTCTGCGCCTGGAAGCGGTAGTGCCACGACTCGTCGTCGGAGAACGGGAACACCGTGTAGCCGGTGCCCGTGCCGTCCGGGATCGTGGTCGGCGCCGGCGTGCTCGAGTAGATGATCGCGTAGACGGCCTCGCGCCAGTAGTCGGTCTCCGTGTAGATGTCGCGCCCGAGCAGCCCCGCGGTCGTGAACGGGATGAGCGGGTAGGTCGCGACGACGGGCCCGTACTCCGACCCCTCGTAGGCGATCCCGCCACGGCTGTTGCCGGCCGGCTGCGTCGACGGGTTGAACCCGCCGGCGAGCCGGTCGTCGAACACGCGATCGAGCATCGCCTCGGCCCACGCCATGTTGTCCTCGTACGAGGTGATCGCCCACTCGAGCTCGTTGCGCAGGTAACCCCAGTAGTAGTTGCTCTGGTACATGCTCGGACCGCCCCACTGGTTCTGGCTCCACGCGGTGAGCCCCGCGTTCATCGCGGTGATGTACGTGGTCCGCTGCTGCGGGGTCATGTGCGCGTGGCACCAGTCGTAGATGAGGATCAGCTGCTCGCCGCTCCACCGGCACGGATCGCAGGCGACCCCGCCGGTGTCGCGGACGTCGCCGAGCCGCGAGAGGCCCCAGGTGATCGCCGCGGTGCAGGAGCCCGACGCGTTGTCGCCGAGCAGCCCGTGCAGCGCCGTGTCGCCGAAGCCGCCCGCGGTGTCCTCGTGGGTCGGCGGCGTGAACGGGTGGGTCTGGAACCACGTGCGCGCGCGGGCGAGGCGATCGGGCGTGAACCACAGGCGCGGATGACCGACCGGGATGGCCATGCCGTGCGTGGTCGCGACGAGATCGACGACGTTGACCGTCGCCTCGCCGGTCAGCCCGTCGCTCGGATCGGTGGCGGTGACCGTGTACGTGCCCTGCGCCATCGGCGCCGTGTACGCGCCGCTCGCGGCGATCGTCCCGTCGCTCGCGCTCCACGTCACCCCGGTCACCGCGGCGCCCCCGCGGGCCGCGGTGAACGTCCGGGTCGTTCCCGGCGCGATCGTCGCGAACGGAGGCGACACCTCGAGCACCGGATCGCCGACCGACCCGTCCGACGGCGTCGTGCTGCTGTCGTCGCCGCACCCGCCGAACACCAGGATGATCGCCAGACCGACCACGCACGCGAGCCTCGAACACCTCATCGCGGGAGCGTATCTCACGTCGGACCGCCGCGATGTTCCAGAGGATCGTGACGCCGGCCTGGAGATCCGGTTGACGAGATGCAAGTAAGTGCTTACTCTCCTCGGGTATGGGCGAGCTCCGCCGGCCCTCGCGCGTTCGACGAGTCGAGCTGGTCGACGCGGCCCTGCACATCATCGCGACGCGGGGCATCACCGCCCTCAGCACGCGCAGCCTCGCCGAGCAGGTCGATCTCAGCACCGGTGCGATCTTCCGGCACTTCGCCACGCTGCAGGATCTGCTCGAGGCCGTGGTCGTGCGCGTCGAGGCGGTCCTCGAGGCCTCGTACCCGCCGGCGACGTTGCCGCCGGTCGAACGGCTCCAGGCGTTCATCGACGCGCGCAGCCGGGCGATCGGCGGTCAGCTCGGCATCCTGCGGCTGGTCGTCTCGGAGCAGTTCCTGCTCGCCCTGCCGGCGCGTGGCTCGGAGCGCCTCGCGGCCTGCGTCAAGAAGTCGCGCGCGTACGTGGTCGAGTGCCTTCGCGACGCCCAGCGCGCCGGGGCGGTCCGCGGGGACCTCGCCCCCGACGTGCTCGCACCGATCGTGATGGGCACGATGCAGGTGCTCGCGCTGTCCAGGGCGAGCGCCGAGCAGCGCGGGCTCGAGTCGCGTCGCGTGCGAGAAGGTCTGTTCACGTTGCTCCAACCCGTCACGGCCGCCCCCACCAGGCGCGCCCGAAAGCGAGCGTCGCCATGAAGCTCCTCGAGGTTCTCGTCGTCACGATCCCCGTGTTCGCGTTCGCCGGTTGTGCGACGAGCGCACCCCGCGCACCGGAGGTGCGATCCGCGGCGCACTCGCACGCGGCACCGCCGCCCGCCACGATCGGGGGCGACCCGGTTCGCTCCGTCGAGGTGCCTGCCACCGCGGGGGCGGGGCAGCCGCGCGAGATGAAGGTGCTCGTCGACGAGCCCGCGCTGAAGCTCGTCACGATCGTGCTGCGAGGCGGCACCCTGCTGCCCGAGCATCAGACCGCGGTCCCCGTGACGATCCAGGCGCTGCACGGCGC
>JAEUJX010000153.1 GCA_016794545.1 Myxococcales bacterium | reverse complement strand
TCGCTCGCGCGGTGCCTCGGGTGCCACGCGCGCGGGGACGTCCGCGATCGCGCCCGCGCCATCGCCGACGTCCCCGCGCGCGATCCAGCCCTCGCGCCCGGTCTCGTCGCGCACGCGCAGCCATCCGGGCCGCGTGCTCGCGTCGAGGACGGCGAGGCGCGCCCCGCGCGAGAGGGAGGTCACGGCGGCGCCGCCACCCGCCTCGGGTACGGCACGCAGGCTCGCGGTCGCTGCCGTGACGAGGACGTGGAGCGACGCGTCGAGTGCTCCACCCGCGCGCCGCGGTGCGCTCCACACCGGCGCGCTGGTCGGCGCGGACGGCGGAGCGGTCAACGTCGTGCGCGGGACGTAGCCCTCCCCGCCCTTCACGCGGACGACGACCCAGCGACCGTCCTCGCGTACGACCTCGACCGCGGTTCCGGCGGGGACGATCACGACCGCGGCGGCCTTCTCGCCCGCGCGCTTCCGGACGGTGACTTGCACCGTCGTCGTGCGGGTCTCCGCCGCCGCGCCCAGCGGAACGAGGACCCCGAGCAGCATGAAAAACCTGCGCATCGGGCCCGGGCTCGGGCGAGCAAGCGATGTACCAGACGCATACATCCGATGCCCCGTCGTGCCGGCGTGTCAGGTGTGCAGGGCTCGCGCAGGTTTGGTACTCGGCGAGTACCAGCGTGGTACACGCACATCGCGATCGATGGCGGTGCGCGGCGCAGATCCGCGACGCGGCGAGGGTACGGCCGTTGCACCGCAGCGCTCCGTGCTCCGGCGAGGCCTCTTGATCGTCCTGAGCGTCGGCGCGTGCACGGGTACGTTGCGGGAGAAGGTCGGAGAGTCCAGCGCCGACGCCTCGGTCCTGACGACGATCCCCGCGCCCCCGTGCTCCGCGCCCGCGACGCCCGCTGGCCCGGCGGCGTGCAGCGGCGGCGGGCAGCCGGGCGACGACTGCCTCATGTGCCACCGGCAGGGCGGGGCGGCGACGCCCTACACGTTCGCCGGAACGCTCTACGACTCCTCCGGCACGATGCCGGTCGGCGGCGCGACGATCACGCTCCAGGACTCGGTCGGCAACGTCGCGACCGCGATCAGCCATCCCGGCACCGGCAACTTCCACGTCGCCGACGGGTACGTGATGTACCCGGCGAAGGCGTTCGTCTCGATCTGCCCCGACGTGGTCGAGATGATCAGCCCGGTCGACGCCGAGACCGGAGCGAACTGCAACACGTCGGGCTGCCACACCCGCGGCTTCCGGGTGCACCTGCCCTGATGGATCCCGCGGTCCCGATCCTCGTCGCGATCGTCGCGGTCGTGTTCCTCGCGTTCGGCGCGGTGCTCGACGACCGGCGCGCGCGCGTCAAGCGCCGCGAGCAGGCGGCCGGTCTCGAGGTCGAGACCGTGCTGCCGCTGCTGCACTCGATCAACGACGACCGCTGCATCGGCTGCGAGGCGTGCATCGACGTGTGCCCGACCGAGGTGCTCGACCTCGTCAACCACAAGGTCGCGGTGTCCCGGTTCTCCGACTGCGTGCAGTGCGAGCAGTGCGCGAGCTCGTGCCCGACGCAGGCGCTCGTGATGTATCGCGAGGGCACGAGCCCACGCATGCTGACCGTGCCGGAGCTCGACGAGAACTTCCAGACCGGCGTGCCCGGCCAGTACCTGATCGGAGAGGTCGCCGGCAAGCCGCTCGTCAAGAACGCGGCGAACCTCGGCCGCGCGGTGATCGAGCAGATCCGGCGCGAGCTCGCGGCGGAGGGCCCGCGCGCCGACACGCTCGACGTCGTGATCGTCGGCTCGGGTCCCTCCGGGCTCTCGGCCGGACTCACGTGCGCGCGCTACGGGCTGCGCTGCACGATCCTCGAGAAGGAGCACGTGATCTCCTCGACGGTCTCGCGGTACCCCAAGGGCAAGCACTTCATGGCGGAGCCGCACGACACGCACAACGTGTCGTTCCTCCCGGTGTTCGACGCGACGAAGGAGGAGCTGGTCGCCGCCTGGCAGAAGGTCGTGGAGGGCGTGAAGCTGCCGATCAAGCTCGGCGAGGCGGTGGAGAGCGTGAAGCGCGGCGAGGACGCGGTGTTCGTCGTGAAGACCACCGTGGCCACGTACCGCGCGCGCCGCGTCGTGCTCGCGACGGGCCTCCGCGGCAAGCCGCGCCTGCTCGCCGTGCCGGGCGCGAACCTCGAGAAGGTACACTCGCTGCTCGACGATCCGGCGGACTTCGCCGGATGCCACGTGCTCGTCGTCGGCGGCGGCGACTCGGCCGTCGAAGGCGCCCTCTCCCTCGCGGAGGTCGGCGCCACGGTCACGCTGTCGTATCGCGGCGACGGCTTCAAGCGGTGCAAGCAGGGCAACCAGAAGAAGCTCGGCGAGATGACCGCCGCGAACCAGCTGACGGTCCTGCTCGAGTCCAACGTCAAGGAGTTCACCGCCGACGCCGTGACGATCACGTTGAAGGACGGCTCGACGACGACGCTGCCGAACCAGCACGCGTTCGTGCTGATCGGCGCGGATACGCCGGTGGCGTGGCTCGAGGCGAACAACGTCCGGTTCGTCGAGCGCCCGCACCTCTACACGCTCGGTTCGACCGAGGAGGTGGTCCGCCGCATCGCGCCGGAGGCCGAGCCGTGCGCGCGCTCCGCCGAGGAGGCGATCCAGGTCGTGCTCGGCAAGCAGGTCACGCGCCGCGCGGGGAGTCGCATGCGGTCGGTGGTCGAGCACCTGCGCGACGAGGTCACGCACGTCGCGACGAGCGTGAGCCACGCGTTCCGCCTCTCGGATCTCGAGTCGAATGCGGCCGTGCTGCGGAGCGCGCGCACGCGAACGCCGGTGAGCGGGGTGCCGGTGGTGCGCAAGACGCCGACGCGCTTGATCCCGCCCGACCGGCTGACCTCGCGCGCGTTCGCGCCCGAGCCCACCGTCGTCACGAAGAATCCGTTCGGCGAGGACGTCGCCGAGCGCACGAGCGTGGATGGCACGGCGTTGCGGCCGCGCGTCAGGCGCGACGACGGCACGGGCTCGTATCCGGCGTTCAGGGCGCTGCCACAGGACCGGACGCGGATCACCGAGAATCCGCTCCTCGTCGAGGACGAGCTCGACAGCGCCTTCTCGCGCGTGTTCGGCGGACCGGCCGCGGCGCCGCCCACGCGGCCCGCGCAGCGACCGAATCCGTTCGCCCCCGACGACGGCACGACCTCGGTGGACCGAGGACGGCTCGGGGGTGCGTGATGGCGACCGCGGCCGCGATCGCCATCCCGGTGGCGACCGACGTCGTCGCGCTCCTGCGCGGCCTCGACGTGCTCGCCGCGTGCGACGACGCACTGATGGGACGCCTGATCGGCGAGGGGTGGCTGCACGTCGTCACCACCCCGCGCGATCAGCTGCTCGCTCCGCCGCCGGGCGTCCCCGCCGACACGCTGTTCCTGGTCGCGGCCGGGCAGGTCTCGATCGGCGTGTTCGATCGCGCCGCGCTCACCGCGCGCAGCAGGCCGCAGCGCGATGCCGCGCGCGGCGAGCAGGACGGCACCCTGTTGCCTCCGGGGCCGCTCGCGCGCACCGCCAAGCAGAACCTGGCGCTGTTCGGGCCGGGAGAGGTGTTCAATCCCGCGGCGCTCCCACCGCCGACCAGCGACGAGGTGATGTCCGCGTTCTCGCTGTCGGGAGCGACCGTGGTGTTTCTCCCGGCGCGCGTGCTCGCGCACCTCGCCGCGGCCGCGCCCCCCGTCGAGGCCGCGCTCCGCGAGCGGCTGGCGTTGACCGCCGCGCGCCTGCGCTCGATCACCGGCATCCGGCACGAGCTGCTCGACTTCTACGTGCGGCACGGCCTGTCGGTGGCCGGCCCGACGGTGCGGGTCCGCCAGCTCGACCTGTGCATCGACTGCAAGCAGTGCGAGGACGCGTGCGAGGACCGCCACGGCGCACGCCGCCTCACGCTCGGCGGCTACGAGCTCGGCCTGCTCGACTTCGTCTACACCTGCCGGACCTGCGAGGACGCGCGCTGCCTGTCGCCGTGCGAGCACGACGCGATCAAGCGCGATCCGCGGAGCGGCGAGATCCAGATCGTCGAAGATCGCTGCATCGGGTGCAGCCTGTGCGCGCTGTCGTGCCCGTACAGCGCGATCGCGATGGTCAACGTCGCCGAGCCCGAGATGCCGAGCTACAGCCCGGCCTTCAAGGCGCGGCTCGAGAAGGGGCACAAGCTCGCGTTCGGCGCCGGCAAGGGACGCAAGGCGCTCGCGCGGCGGATCGCGAACAAGTGCGATCACTGCGCGGGCTACGCGGATCAGGCGTGCGTGTCGGCGTGTCCCACGGGGTCTCTCGTCGAGCTGGCGCCGGCGCAGCTGTTCCGCGAGCGGCCCGCGCCCGAGCCGACCGGCAAGCGCCGCCGGCTGCGCGTCCTCCCGACCTCGCCGTTCACGGAGAGCCTCGCGATCCGTGACTCCGGCGAGGCCCGCGTGCGAGCCCGCCGGCTCTCGCGCCTCCTGTGGGTGCTCGGTCTCGGCGCGTTCGGCGTCGTGCTCGCGGAGGTGCTGCTGCGCTGGTTCCACCCGGCGTGGTCCGCGAGCTATCGGCTGCTGCTCGCCGATGGCCTCGACCCCGCGATCGCCGAGATGAACGTCAGCTACCTCGCGGGCACCAAGCTGGCACTCACGTGCGGCTACGTCGGCACGGCCCTGATGGTGCTGTCGATGGCGTATCCGCTGCAGCGCCGGTTCGGCTGGTTCGGCAAGACCGCCACCAACCAGTTCTGGCTCGACGTCCACCTGATGACCGGGATCGTCGGACCGCTGTTCATCGTGCTGCACTCGGCGATGCGCCTCACCACCTGGGTCTCGATCCCGTTCTGGAGCATGGTCGCGGTCGTGATCTCCGGCGTGATCGGCCGCTACCTCTACACCTTGGTCCCGAGCCTGACGAGCCGCCACGACCTCGCGATCCTCGAGCACCGCCGGGCGATCACGGAGCTGACCGCCGCGCACCCGCGCGCCGGCGACTACGCGTATCAGGTGATGGAGCGCGAGGCGGCGCGGGCCGAACGCTCGTGGGAGATCGGGCTCGTGCCGCTCCTCGTCTGGGTGATGGCCGATGACCTGCGGCGGACGTGGACTCGCCGGCGCGATCGGCGGGTGCTCGCCAAGCTCGCCGACCGGCGCACCGCTCGCCAGCTGTCGCGGCGCATCGACCGCGTCGTGTTCTACGAGCGGCGCAAGGAGCTCGCGCCGCGCGGCAAGGCGCTGCTGCGGTCCTGGAAGCGCGTCCACATCCCGTTCTCGCTGGCCTTGCTCGTCACGATGCTGCTCCACATCGCGATCGCACTGAACGTGGTCTGATCACGCACGGTACGCCGCTTGCTGGTCCTCGGGGTATGAGCTTCCCGACGCGAGCGCTGGCGCTCCTGGCCGCCACGGCGGCCGCGCTGCCGGTCCGCGCCGATCCGCGGCCGCAGCGAGCCGAGCTGTTCGTCGTCCCCCTCGCGTGCGAGCAGTTCTGGAAGGTCCCCGGACCCGACGACTCGCCGGCGATGTGGAACCAGCTGATCTCGTTCGGCGGCTGCATGGAGGACGCTCACCTCGGTCGCGTCGAGAGGTCCGAGGACCTCGTCCCGCTCGTCGATCGCCTGTCCGCGCGGCTCCAGGTCGCGATGCAGTTCTATCTCGGCGCCGCGCGGTTCGGGGACGCGTCCGTCGCGCTCCGCGCCGTCTATCACATCGGTCTCGCAGAGGTCGCGCTGATCACGCGCGCACGCTCCTCGATCCCCCGCGCCTCCCCTCGCTACGCCGAGCTCCATGCCGAGCTCGAGCCGCTGCTGCGGCCAGCGGCTCACCTCGCGATCATCGCGTTCGCGGGCGTCGAGCAGATCGCCGCGGACGACCCCGACGCCGCGCGCGACGAGATGTCGCGCAGCTTCGTGCGCTCGGCGCACCGCTTGCGTGTCGCACTCCAGCGGGACTGGCCCGACGCGCTCCCGGACTTCCTCGTCGCCTCGCCGTGAGCTCCGGCGCGCCACGTGCAGCGAGTCGTGTCATGCGCGATCCCACGCTCGCCCTCGTCCCGATCCACGACGCGTCGTGCTGCCTGCCACCCGCGGCGATCGATCGCGCCCTCGCCCTCGGGCTCGGGTCCGGTTCGCTGGTCGCGCTCGCCGCCGTGATGACGACCGTGCCGCTCGCGGCGTTCCTGGTGCTGTCGCTGTTCGCGCTCGGCCTCGCGACCACCGTGCTGCTGTTGACCGGCGACCGCGGTGCGACCGCGACGCACCCGTCGGAGGTCGAGGGCGTGGAGCTCAATGCCTCCTATCGCGCGCTGCTCGCCGCCCACGACGAGCTGGCGCGGGCGCTCACCGCCAGCGACGATCACTCCCCGCAGACGCGCGCGCTCCTCGACCGCAGTCGCGACACGGTCGTCCTGTGCGGCAAGATCGCCCGGATCGCGAGTCGTGGCGAGCGCTACCTGGCGCTCCACGCCGGTGACCCGCTCGGAGATCAAGCCCGGCAGCTCCACGCCCGCGCCGCGGACTGTGTCGACGACGACACGCGAGCCGCTCTCGAAGGCGCGGCCCTCGCGCGCGAGCGCCAGGCCGCCGTCGTGTCGGAGCTCGCTCGCTCGCACGCCCGCACGCTCGCTCGGCTGGAGCACGCGCGTGCCTCGATCGAGGCCCTCGGCGCCGGGCTGGTGGGGCGTCAGATCGCCGACGCTACCGCGCTCGCGCTCGCGGCGGACTCGATCGAAGCGCGGGCCGCCGAGCTCGAGGCCGAGCTCGAGGCGATCGTCGCGACCTGAGGGTCACAGCAGCAGGGGATGTCCTCCGCGCAGCTCGCCGCGGTCGGGCAGCGGTGCGAGCGCGTGCACGGCCTCGGTCTCGTCGAACCAGATGTACTCGTCGAACTGCTCCGGCAACACGGCCTGAAAGTAGTGGCTCTGGAGCTCCGTCTGCGGCCGGTAGATCACGCCGATCGCCCGCTCGAGGCGCGGCTCGACGAGCTCCTCGCGCAGGACCTCGCGCACGGGCTCGCGCAGGTGGAGCAGGAAGGCCCGCACGGCGGAGTCGTGGCACAGGCGCTCGTAGCTGTCGGAGCGCGCCGGTCGCACGCGCATGATCTCCATGGGATCGTCCCACTGCGATGCCGCCGCGACGGTGCCGTGATCCGTGCCGAAGCCGACGATGTAGGCGTCGTCGCCGAACGCCTTGCGGCACAGGTGGCCCACGTTGTGCTCGCCGCGCACCGCCATCTCGGTCGCGGCGGCATCGCCGACGTGCGAGTTGTGCTCCCACACGATCAGCTTGGTGTCGGGGCCGCGATGCGAGAGCAGCCTCGCGATCGTGTCGAACATGTGCTGATCGCGCAGGTTCCACGATTCGACGGAGCCGTAGTACATCGCGCGGTAATAGTTCTCGGCCCCGGCGACCACGCGTGCGTTCTGGGAGGCATCGAAGAACTCGTCGCCGTCCTGCGCCGCGTAGTCGAGCCGCTTCGCGAGCAGCTCGCGCAGCATCGCCACGACGTCGCGCTCGCACGAGCGCATGCGGTCGACGAGCGCGGCCTTCCCGTACGCGGCGGGGTCGTGCTGCCACGGCGTCAGGCGGCCGTAGCGCTCGCGCGCCACCTGCGCGGCGGTCGGATCGACGCGGTCGAGGTAGCGCACCACCTCGTACGCCGAGGTGTACATGCTGTAGAGATCGAGGCCCGAGAAGCTGACCGCGCCGCGCGCCTCGGCGTTGTAGGCGCGCAGCCACTCGACGAGCTCCGCGGTCTCCGTGTTGCGCCACATCCACGTCGGAAACCGCGCGAACGGTGCCCACGGACGTGCCGTCGGCCGGCCGGGACGGATGTAGCGGTCGATCGCCGCGGCGTCGGGCCAGTCCGCTTCGACCGCGATCGCGGTGAAGCCGTGCCGCAGGACGAGCTCCTGCGTGATCTTCGCGCGCATCCGGTAGAACTCCGACGTGCCATGGGTGGCCTCGCCGAGGAGCACGACGCGCGCGTCGCCGATCCGATCGATCAGGCCATCCAGCGGCGCGCTGTCGATCGCCGCGATCGGCACCGCGCACTCGGCGATCAGCCGCGCCACCGTGCTCGCCCGCGTCGCCGGGCTCGGCGCGACGAGCGGGCCGCCGGTGCGCCGCGGGATCGTCCCGCGCGGCGCACGCTTCACCGGATCGTCGGGGTCGGCCCAGCCCTGGGCCCCGATCAGCGGGACGAACCGCACCGCGCCGAGATCCTCGCGCCGGTAGTCGGCCTCGTCCACGCGCGTCACGCGCACGAGCTGCTGATCGCGGCCATCACCGACGGGCATCACGAGCCGCCCGCCGACGGCGAGCTGGTCGAGCAGTGCCCGCGGCAGCTCGGGACCACCCGCGGCGACGATGATCGCGTCGTACGGCGCGCCCCCGGGCCAGCCGAGCGTGCCGTCCGCATGATGGACGCGCACGTTCGTGAAGCCCTGCTCGGCGAGCTTCTCCGCCGCCGAGGCCGCGAGCTCCTCGATCCGCTCGACCGTGTCGACCTCCTTCGCGACGCGGCCGAGGATCGCGGCGGCGTAGCCGGACCCGGTCCCGATCTCGAGCGCGCGCTCGTGCGGCCGGAGTGCGAGCGCCTCCGTCATCAGCGCCACGATGTACGGCTGCGAGATCGTCTGCCCTCCGGCGATCGGCAGCGGCCGGTCGTCGTAGGCCACGGCCTCGAGATCGGGCGGCAGGAACGCCTCGCGGGCGACGCTGCCCATCGCGGCGAGCACGCGCTCGTCGCGGAGCCCGCGCGCGCGCAGGTGGCGCTCGACCATCGTCTGGCGGGCGGACGCGGCCGTCATGGCTGCACCAGAGGTTGCACGACCACCGTGACTTGCTGGCTCGCCGGCTCCGTCGGCATGGTCATGTAGATCTCGCGCGGGGCGCCGGCACGCGCCCGGTGATGTTCGGCGATCCACTTCTCGATCGCGCCGTAGGTGGCGGTGAGCTCCTCGTAGGGACCGACGTGCTCGACCTGGACCGCGGGGCCGCCGGCGAGCTCGATCGGAACCGCGCGCCCGGTCGCGGCGAGCTTGGTCCGCACCGGCATCGCCGCCGAGACGTCGATCGCGTCCTCCGCGAACGCGTGATAGATCGCGAACGGTGGCCCGGCCATGTGAGGCCCTCCGATACGGCCGAGCTCCGCAAACGCGGCGCCGAAGAACGCCGGCAGCTCGCCGAGCGGGACGCGCTCGCGGATCGCGATGCCGAGCGACGGGGTCAGATCGACGAGCTCCGGAGAGGTGTCCATACCCGCGAGCACAGCAACTCGCATGCCTCCTTCGAGGTGCGCCGGCACACTACGTGCTCCACCTCGGTTCATGGAAACCCGCCGCGTCCTGGTCGCGTTCATCACGCGCTCCGGCTACACGCGGCTCGTCGCGAAGGCGATCGCGCAGCGGTTGCGCGGCGCGGGGCTCGAGGTGGACGTCGCCGACCTGGAGCTGTGCACGCGGCACCCGGAGCGCTACGACGCGATCGTCCTTGGCGGCGCGGTGCACCACGGCCACCACTCGGAGGCTCTCGCGACCTGGATCGAGGAGAATCGCGAGGCCCTCGACGAGCGCCTGACCGCCCTGGTGTCGATCGAACGCGGCGATCACACGCCGGCCCTGTTCGCGCACACGCACTGGCGGCCGACCCGGGTCCTCGTCCTGACGGCGGTCCACGAACCGCTGGTCCGGCGCCTGATGCGCGAGCTGCGCGATCAGGCCGCGCCCGCCGCGCCCACGTTGGACTGGTCGAAGATCTCGGCGTTTGTCGAGGAGCTGGTGCCGCTCATCCGCGCCGCGCCGCGCCGCGCCGACTTCCGCGTCCTGCCGTTCGGCTGGCCAACGCGCAAGGTCGGCGTCGCCAGCTGAGGGCCGCGCAGGCGCTGCGCCGACCCGCTCCTCCGTCGGCGATGCGCGTGGCGCGTGACTTGCTCGACCTGACGGTATGAAGGCCTCGTTTCAGGATGGGAAGCTCCAGCAGGACGTCCTCCACGAGCTCGAGTGGGACAGCCGCGTCGACTGCACGCAGATCGGCGTGACCGTGCAGGGCGCCGTCGTCACGCTCCACGGCACCGTCGACAGCTGGGCCGCGAAGCTCGCCGCGCAGGACGCGGCGCACCGGGTCGACGGCGTGCTCGACGTCGCGAACGAGCTGGTGGTGGCTCCGAAGTCCAACCACCTGCGCAGCGATGCCGAGATCGCCGCCGCGGCCCGCCACGCCCTGACCTGGGACGTGTTCGTACCCGACGACAAGATCCAGACCACGGTGACGCACGGGATCGTGCTGCTCGAGGGCGAGGTCGACACGCGTCGCAGCGCGACGAGGCCTCCCGCGCGGTGGGTAACCTCGCCGGCGTCTGCGGCGTCGACAACCAGCTCGTGGTCGCCCGGCTCTCGATCGACGCGGAGGCGCTGCGCACCGCGATCCGGGCGGCCCTCGCACGTCATGCGACACGAGAAGCCGACAAGCTCGAGATCGCGATCGATCGCGGCCGCGTGACGCTGAGCGGTCGCGTCGACTCGTGGGACGACCGCAAGGCGATCGTCGGTGTCGTACGCGGCACGCGTGGGGTCGAATCGGTGGTCGACCACCTGACGCTCGGCGTGTGACCGGAGGGGGCACGCCCCTTGCTGTTCGAGGAGGCATGTCCGCACGAAAGCTTCTGTTCCGGAACGAAGCCCGGGCGAAGTTGCTTCGCGGTGCGACCGCCCTGGCGGACGCCGTCCGCATCACGCTCGGCCCCCGCTCGAAGTCCGTGTTGATCGCCAGGAAGTGGGGCCCTCCGATCGTGTGCAACGACGGCGTCACGATCGCGAAGGAGCTCGAGCTCGCCGACCTCGAGGAGGATCTCGGGGTGAAGACGATCCGCCAGGCCGCGGAGCGCACCGGCGACGCGGTCGGAGATGGCACGAGCACGTCCACGCTGCTCGCGCACGCGATCTACGCCGAGGGAGTGCGCAACGTCGAGGCCGGCGCCAGCGCGATCGATCTCAAGCGCGGCCTCGATCGCGGCCTGAAGGCGGCCGTCGCCGCGATCCAGCGGATCTCGCGTCCGGTCACCGGCAAGAAGGAGAAGGCGCAGATCGCGACGATCTCGGCGCACAACGACGAGCAGCTCGGCAAGCTCGTCGCCGATGCGGTGGAGCGCGTCGGAGCCGATGGCGTCGTGTCGCTCGAGGAGGCGAAGGGGATCGAGACGGCGCTGGAGGTCGTCGAGGGCATGTCGTTCGATCGCGGCTTCCTCTCGCCGTACTTCGTCACCGACACCGCGCGGATGGAGTGCACGCTCGAGCGACCCTACATCTTGCTCTACGACGGAAGGCTCTCGGCGATGCAGACGTTCGTGCCGCTGCTCGAGAGCGTGGCCCAGAGCGGACGATCGTTCCTGATCGTCGCCGAGGATGTCGAGGCCGAGGCGCTCGCGACGCTGATCGTCAACCGCGTGCGCGGTGCCTTGTCGTCGGTCGCGGTCAAGGCACCGGGCTTCGGCGACCGCCGCAAGGAGCTCCTCGGGGACATCGCGACGCTGACGGGTGGCCGGGTGATCTCGCCGGAGCTCGGCACGAAGCTCGAGAACGTCAAGATCGACGAGCTCGGCACCGCTGCGAAGGTGAGCGTCGACAAGGACAGCACGGCGATCATCGGCGGCGCCGGCGACAAGCGCGCGATCGCGGACCGGATCGAACGACTGCGCCGCGAGATCCGCGAGTCGAAGAGCGACTACGACCGCGAGAAGCTCCAGGAGCGCCTCGCGAAGCTGACCGGAGGCGTCGCGGTGATTCGCGTCGGCGCAGCGACGGAGGCGGAGGCGAAGTCGCGAAAGGAAGCACTCGAGGACGCCGTCAGCGCCACCAAGGCGGCCGTCGCCGAGGGCATCGTGCCGGGCTGCGGCCTCGCGCTGCTCCGAGCGATCGACGCGGTCAACCTCGAAGCCAGCACCTGCGACGGCGACGAGCGCACCGGGCTCCGGATCCTCGCACGCGCGCTCGAGGCACCGACCCGCACGATCGCCGAGAACTCCAGCTACGACGACGGAGTCGTCGTCGAGCGGATGCGAACGGGGACCGGCGACTTCGGGTTCGACGCGGCCCGTGGGGTGTACGGCGACCTCGTGTCGGCCGGGATCATCGACCCCACGAAGGTGGTGCGCATGGCCCTCGAGAACGCGGTCTCGGTCGCCAGCGTCCTGCTGTTGACCGACGCCACGATGACCGAGCCGCCCGAGAAGCTCGAGAAGCGCGGCGGCGGGCAGGAGGAAGGATGACGAACGCGCGGATCGCGCAGGTGTTCGAGCAGATCGCCGGACTGCTCGAGCTGCACGGAGCCTCCCCGCACCGCGTGCGCGCGTGGCGTGACGGTGCGCAGTCGGTGCGGACGCACCCGCGGGAGCTGGCCGAGGTGTTCCGCGATCACGGCCGCACCGGCCTGCTGGCACTGCCGCACATCGGCCCGCGGTTGACCAACGCGATCATCGAGCTCGTGCGCACCGGAGCCTCGTCGGCGCTGGACCGGCTGCGCGGCGACGCCCCGGGGCTGCTCGAGGCCGTGCCCGGCATCGGGCGGTGCCTGGCGGCGCGCCTGCACGCCCAGCTCGGGATCGAGACCCTCGAGGATCTCGAAGCCGCGGCGGCCGACGGCCGGCTCGCGCACGTCCAGGGCTTCGGTCCGCGGCGCATCGCCGCCGTGCGCGACCAGCTGGCGACGCGCCTCGCGCATCGGCACCGGCACACGGACACCCGGATCCCCGTCGAGGTGCTGCTCGCGATCGACGCCGACTACCGGCGCGCGGCCGCCGCCGGCGAGCTCCGGACGATCGCGCCGAAGCGGTTCAACCCGCGCCGCGAGGCGTGGCTCCCGGTGATGCACGGTGTCCGCGATGGCTGGACGTTCACCGCGCTGTTCTCGAACACCGCGCTCGCGCATCAGCTCGGGCACACCCGCGACTGGGTCGTGATCTACTACCGGCGCGACGACGAGGCCGAGGAGCGCGCCACCGTCGTGACCGAGTACCGCGGGCGCGCCCGCGGCCAGCGCGTCGTGCGCGGGCGAGAGTCCGAGAGCGCGAACCTCGCGGCGGCCTGACTCAGCGCCGGTGGTCGCGGATGTGCGGCCGGTCCGCCCGCGGCGACCGGTGGGTCGGCCGCAGGATCCGGTGCGACGGCACGGGCCGGTGGCGCACGACGTAGTCATGCGGGCGGTAGCGGACGTACCGGAACGGCGCCGCGATGTTCACGACGGCGAGGGGCGGCGAGGAGACGTAGACCCAGCCACCGGTGTACGCGGACGAGCGGTACCACAGGCCCTCGTAGAACCACCAGTACGCCCCTTCCGCGAAGAAGATCGGCTCGTCGTAGTCGGCGATCACCTGCACACCGGGGCCGACGGCCACGAGGTCCGGTGTGGTGTTCGCGTAGCGAACCTCACCGGCGTAGCAGCCTGTCGCCAGCGCTGCCGCAACCAGGATCGATCTCAACATGGTGTTCTCCCTTCGCCCGATGACTCCTCAGTGCGATGGCTGGGCGGCCGGCGGAGGTAACCGAATCGGCAGCATGGCCGAGATGGTGCCGGCCGCCCAGCTCGCGAGAAACGCGAGTCCGAGCGGTACCCAGAGACCGAGGACGCTCGTCGGGATCCACACGCCCTGATCGCGCAGCGGCGAGGTCAGGAGCACGAGATAGAGGACATAGGACATCGCGGACCACACGAGGGCGACGGGGAGCGGCGCGCGTGCGCCGAGCATCTGGTGGTAGCGCCCCGCGAGGAGCCCGAACCACAGAGGCATCACGATCGCGTGGACGAGGAGCGCGAGCCAGAGCGGCCCGAGGAACGCGAGCACCACGAGCAGCGACGCCGGCAGCGCCCACGCCACGGCACCGTACTCGACGGCGCGGAGCGCCGGTCGGCCGAGCGGCTCGACCGGTGGCCGCGGATGTGCGGTCGGCAACGCGGCCGCGACCTGCCGCGCCCAGCTTCGAATGCGATCGGGGTTACGCCAGTCACCGTGGAGCTTCTTCGCCATCGATCCCGCGATGAAGCCGGGTGCGTGCTCGTCGAGCCGGCCGCCGAACGTGACGTGGGCCTGCGCGCCGATGCGCGCGGCGAGCGCCTGCAGCGGACGCGGCGGATCCAGCGACATGCGGTCAGCGGTGTCGTCGAGCGGACCGCTGGAGAACAGCCACGTCGGGACGCGCGCGAGCTCGGTCGCGTAGCGCTCGACGTACCGGCGCGCCTCCGCGTGCCAGCGGTTCGCGTAGAGCGCACCGCCGACGATCACGGCATCGAACACCGCGGGCGACCACGCCCGCGACGCCGGGACGCTCACGACATCGACGCCGCACGACCGCAGCTCCGCCGCGATCATCTCGGCGATCCCTGCCGTCCCGCCGAGCTTGGAGCCCCAGGTGACGAGAACACGCATGACGAGCTCCTTAGCTGATCGGCCAGTCGTTCGGGCGAGTGACCTCCGCGCGGCCGGCGTACGAGTACTTGTGCGGACCGGTGTACGGCTTGCGCTCGTGCTCGTACTTGAAGACGTTCATGAGGTCGACGTCCTCGTACGTCTTCGCGCGCACGACCATGACCGGACACTTCGCCTCGCGAACGACGCGCTCGCTGACCGAGCCGAGCATCAGGCGCTCGAGACCGGTCGAGCCGTGCGAGCCGATGAACACGAGGTCGGCACCGACCTCCTTGCACAGGGTGAGGATCTCCTCGGCGGGCTTCTTGCCGATGCGCGCGTGGGCGAAGAACTGGACCTCGCTGACGCTCGGCCGGCCCGCGAACGCGAGCTTGATCCGCTCCGCGAGCGTGTTCTGGACCTGCTCGGCGTACTCCCAGTCGACCTTCTTGGTCGGCATGGCGGTGACGCCCTCGCGCGGATCGATCGTGGTGATCACGTGCAGCGCGTGTTGCGGCGCGCGACACGCGACCTCGACGGCGCGCAGCAGGGCCTGCTCGGCGGTGGTGGTGAAGTCGTAGGCGACGACGACCTGGATATGGCGATTCTCTGCGGTCATGGGTTACCTCCACCGAGAGGAGGTTGCACGTCAGGTGCCAGCGCAGAGGGCGCATCGCGCGGGTGCTGCCACGCAGGATTTGCACTTCAGTGCCGGGCGCCGTCGACGGTTGCGCGGTCGGCGGCGAGCCGGTCGAGGAGCTCGCGCCACCACGGGTGCGGCCAGTGGACGGGATGTCGCGGCGCGTAACCGAGCTGCTCGCGGGCCCGCGTCCCGTCGAGGACGCCGCCGAAATGAAACCGGGCGAAGTTCATGTCGTACCGGAAGTCGAACCCTGCGACCCGGCGGCGCAAGCGGTACATCGGCGACATCAAGGGGCCGGGCACGGGGATGCTGAACCGCTGGGACTCCTCGATCGCGCGGGTCAGCGGCAGCGTGTCAGCGCCCGGGATGTTGAACGGACCGATCGCGGTGCTCTGCGCGGCGGCGCGGAACGCCTCGGCGGCGTCCTCGAGCGACAGCACGTTGATCATCGGGTCGTAGCCGAGCGGGCGGAGACACACGCGCGACCCGAGGTAGTCCCACAGCTGACTCCCGCTGTCGGGCGCCACGAGCTCCGCGAGGCGCAGCACGGCGACCTTCAGCGTGCCGCCGACGTGGGCGCACGCCGTGAAGTCCGCCTCGACGCGATCGCGAACCCATTGCGGCGCGCCGGGCGAGAGCTCGAGAGGATCGTCCTCGACGAGCAGCTGCGTCGTGGTGTGCGGCGTCGCGTAGACCTCCGCGAAGCTGCGCAGCAGGAACCGGCGGATGCTCGGATGGTCCTCGCAGGCCGCGAGCAGGGCCCGCGTGGACTCGACGTTCTGCAGGTGGACGCCGCGGCCGGTGTCGTGCGCGCCGCGGTGCTGCGCCGCGTGGATCACCGTGTTGATCAGGTGCAGGCGCGCGTCGCCCCACACGAGGTCGTGCGCCACGCGCGCGTGTGACAGATCGACCGCGAGGTAGCGCAGCCGGCCGGTGTCGACGAGCCCGACCGGCCGGCGGTCCTTGCCGACGGCGAGCACGAAGGAGACGTCGGGGAGCGCGAGCAGGTGCTCGACGATCGCGAGTCCGAGGGGCGTCGAGGCGCCTGTCACCATGACTTTCATCGGAAGACTCCGTGGCGTTCGGCGAGGGTTTGCGACATCAGGTGCGCGACCGCGAGGCGCGCGCGTTCGGCGAGGGCCGCGACGGCGCTCGGATCCTCGGCGTCGCGGTAGACCTGGGTCGGCTCGCCGACGATCGGCGGGCCGTAGCGAATGAAGTAGCGCGCCGGCAGCGGCAGCGGCGACATCGGGACCGGCAGGTACGGCGAGCCGAACACGCGGAGCGGCAGGCGCAGCGCGAGCGGCCAGCTCTCCTCGGCGCCCACGATCGCGGCGGGGATGATCGGCACGCGATGGCGGATCGCATGCTCCGCGAAGCCGACGCGCCAGCGCTGCAGCTCGTAGCGCAGCCCGAACCGCTTCGCCGGGCCGGCGACACCCTCCGGCCAGATCGCGACGAGCTCGCCATCCTCGAGCAGGCGCCGCACGTTCGCGGCCGTGCCGCTGACCACGCCGAGCCGCGCGAACAGCGCGCTGACGAGGGGCAGCCTCGGGACGAAGTGGTCCGCGATCGCGCGAGGAATGCGCGGTGTGTTGCGGAGCACGTCGAGGCACAGCATCGCGGCATCCACCGGGAGCACGCCGCCGTGGTTCGCGACGATGATCGCGGGACCCTCCAGGGGGATGTGCTCGGCGCCGCGCGAATCCACGCGGAAATAGCGCTCGTACAGCGGCGCCCCGAGGGCCGCGGCGCGCCGCACGATCGGCGGGCTCAGCCCGAAGACGTCGAACCCGTACCCCGCGTCGTGGAATGCGCCGGTCACCGCCACACGGACATGTCGAGCAAGCGGCGTGCACGGCTCGGCGCTCGGATTTCGCGCAGGGCTTGCGTGGACGCGAATGTCTCTGCATGGAACGCGCGATGCAGCTGTGGGGATCGTGCGGACCTCAGCGCTCTTTCCTGCCCTCGCCGTCGCCGTCGCCGGTTGCACCACGGCCCGGGCCGACGATCCGAAGGAGCGGTTCGAGCGCGACATGATGGTGCGCTTCCACATGCACGAGAACCTCGGCCTCCTGCGCGCGGTCGAGAAGCTGTTGATCCGGGGCCGGCTCGCGGAGGCGACGGCGCTCGCGCGCGCGATCGCCGTGGCTCCCGACGAACCGGGGCTCGGCGCGTATGCCCCTCACGCGGCGCGCGTGCGCGAGCTCGCCGCTGCCCTCGGCCGTGCCACCACCGTCGACGAGGGGTGCCGGCGCGTCGCGCGACTCGGTGTCGCGTGCGCGGGCTGTCATGCCGAGACCGGCGTCTCCCCGGCGCTGAGTGATCCCCCGGCGCTGCCGCGGGACGAGCCGAC
>JAEUJX010000289.1 GCA_016794545.1 Myxococcales bacterium | reverse complement strand
AGCTCGGCGATGGATTCCTGAACGACCTCGTGCGGTCATCGATCGACACGCGGGTCGAGGGCTCCGGCGCGGGACCGTGGCGCGTCGAGGGCGAGGTGTTCGCGTTCAAGTACCACGTCTACGTGGCTCTCGAGGGCAACGCCGCGAAGGTCGTCGGATCGCCCGAGGACTTCCCCCGCCTCGGGCGCTTCGTCCTCGCGCGCCTCGCGGCCAAGGACGTCGAGGGCGCGCGCAGGCTCCTCGACTGGTTCGCGGCGGATCTCCAGGCCAGCCAGGCAGGCGCGACGCTGAAGACGCGCTTCGCCCAGCTCTGGGGCCAGGGGCTGGCGCGCGACGCATCCGCTGCCGCCCTCGCCGCCGCGTACATCGCCGGCGACGACCCGGCGGGGATTCCGGCGCTGACGAAGTGCGCGACCACCGCGAAGGACGCGAAGCCGATCTGCGAGACCGGGCTGGTGATCTCCCACTACAGCGCGAAGGACTGGCGCGAGCTCGAGAAGGCGGCGGCGACCTGGTATGCGAGCGACACCACCAACGCGCTCGCGCTCGAGATGCAGTGCGAGGCGCTGGCGTTCCAGCGCAAGTTCGACGAGGCGCGGAAGCTCGCCGCCGATCACCTGGTCCGGTACCCGAACGATCGATCCGCCAAGCACGCCCAGATCGAGATCGCGGCGCTCGCCGGCGAGGTCGAGGCGGCCGTGAAGCTGATGGAGGCCTACGTTTCGGATCCCGGCGTGACCGGGCTCGAGCGCAACAACGTCGCCTGGTACTACGTCGTCCTCGGGAAGGAGCTGCCGCGCGCCCTGGAGCTCGCGCGCATCGCGGTGCAACAGGAGCAGGACAAGCAGGGCCGGGTGCTCAACACGCTCGCCACCATCGAGGCGGAGATCGGAGACGTCGGGCCCGCGAAGACCGACGAGTGGCGGTCGATGGAGGTCGACGGTGTCGAGGTCCCCGAGAACGACGACTGGTACGTGATCGGCCGCATCCTCGAGCAGCTCGGCCTTCGCGACGACGCGGTCGCGGCCTACAAGCGCATCAAGCCGCCGTCGCGGCCCCAGATCTTCGGGGCCGGCTGGGACCTGGCGCAGCGCCGCCTGAAGATCCTCGGCAAGCCCTGAGCGTGCTACGAGGCGGGATGGCGCCGCGCCTGGTCCACCGCACGATCGCCGTGCCGCTGCGCGCGGATGGCACGGCGCGCTTCGTCGCGGTGGCCGACACGCACTCGGCGCCGCACGCGCGGATCGCGGAGCACGTCGCGGCGCTCGCGCCCGATGCGATCTTTCACGCTGGCGACATCGGCGAGCTGACCGTGCTGGAGGAGCTCGGCGCGCTCGCGCCGCTGTACGCGGTGCGCGGCAACATCGACACGCGGGCGCGCGAGCTGCCGGACGTGCTGACGATCGAGCTGGCGGGCGGAGGCCGCGCGATGAAGGTGCTGATGACGCACATCGCGGTGTACGGACCGAAGATCCGCGCGGAGGTCGCGAAGCTCGCGCGCGAGGTGGGAGCGAGCTTGATCCTGTGCGGGCACTCGCACGTCCCGTTCATCGGGCGAGACCGCGGGCTGACGGTGTTCAATCCGGGCTCGATCGGACCGCGGCGGTTCTTGCTGCCGATCGTGTTCGGCACGATCGACGTGACGGCCACCGGCGTACGGCTCGCGCACGTCAACTGCGAGACCGGCGGCGCCTGGAGCCCGCCGTAGCCGCGGGACGCGCAAGGCCTGCGCGACCTTCGCCGAGACGCACCGCATCCTCCCCGTTCAGGCACTTGTCTTGAACGAGCAGGGCCTTACGGAGGATACGTATGGCGGATCACGACGAGCTCCACGTTCCCGACGACGGGGTCGCACCTCCCGAGGTGCCCACCGCGCCGGAAGGCGACGGGCGTGTCGCCGCGCTGCGAGCTCTTCGCAGCCTCGAGGCCGCGCAGGAGCGCGCGCACAAGCAGATCCGGCGCGAGACCGACGAGGCGAAGGGCAAGCTCGTCATGGAGATCCTGCCCGTGCTCGACAACCTCGACCGCACGATCGAGGCGGCGCGCCAGCACGGCCGCGATCCGGCGATGCTCGAGGGCGTGCGCATGGTGCGCTCGCAGCTCGAGGCCGTGCTCGTCCGCTTCGGCGTCGAGAAGATCGACGCGACCGGGAAGCCGTTCGATCCGGCGCAGCACGAGGCGGTCGGTCTCCAGCCGGTCCACGAGCCGCGCGCGAACGGGATGGTCGCGCAACAGTACGAGCCGGGCTATGCGTTCGGCGGCCGGCTGCTCCGCCCCGCGAAGGTGATGGTCGCGAAGTACCAGCAGCCGCAGCCGCGCGGCACCTACTGGTACTGATCCGGCGTGCCGATCAGCAGGCGGTGCTTCGGCGTGATCGCCGGATCGATCGTCTGCGTGACGACCGCGTAGCCCGCGGCCTCCAGCCGGGGCGCGCGCCGGACGTCGAGCGCGAGCGCGTCGCCGAGCCAGCCCGCGAGCGGGAGCGAGACGTGCTCGTGACAGCACGGCAGCACCGCGACCCGCGCGCGCGCGGCGATCGCCGCGGCGAGCACGTCATCGGTCAGCGAGCCGCACGCGTGGATCGAGATCACGACATCGGCGGGCTCGAGCGTCACCTCGGCGAGCCGCGCGGTGCGGATCGTCACGCGATCGGCGAGCCGCGGCCAGGTCTCGACGAGCACCTCGGCGATCCGCGCGGAGCTCGGCGGCGGATCCGGATCGATCGCGATCGCGTGCGGCGAGCTGTCGTCGAGCAGCAGCATGAGGTGCGCGGCGAGCGCGTGGCCGCACGCGACATCGACGACGCGGCCGCCGCGGTGCTTCCGCCGCACGCGCCGCGCGACCTCCCACGCCTCGTAGAGCTCCTTGCGCGGCAAGCAGCCGGCGCGGCACACCGCGCGCGCGACCTTGTCGAACAGCGACTCGCCCGGAAAGCGCGGCAGGTCGCGCTCGGTCAGCCGGTTCCTGCTGCCCGGCGAGAAGCTCACGCTCAGCGGCGGCGCTGCGAGAGGCCCTGGAGGCGATCGCCCGACTTCGGACGACCGACGACCTCCTTGCCGCCCTTGTTGACGATCAGCACGGCGGGCTTCGGCGCCTTCTCTCCGACGGTGATCTCGGTCTGGATCTCGCAGACCAGCTTCTTGTCGGCGCCCTTGCCGACGATCACCTTCTTGCACTGCTTGCTCTGCGCCGCGGTGGACTCGGGCTTGGTCTCCGCCGAGGCCGCCGAACCGACGAACGGCGCCCCGAGGACGAGGACGGCGAGGAGGAGGGAGCGCATGGCTGGAGTATGCGCGACGGGGGTCGGGTTCTCCAGTCACCAGGGTCTCCGCCCCCGAGGCGTGTGATGCCGCGGGGTTATTGCGGCCACGTCCGGGAACGACCCGTGCAGGACCGGAAGGTATGTCAGCAGGGTTTGCCCTCCTCTGCATCGGGTCGCTGGTGGTGTCCTCGAGCATCGTCTGGATCCTGTACGGGCCGAGCAAGGGCGCCCGCGTCGTCGCCGTCCCGCGCGCCAGCTCGGGCGTTCCCGAGTACATCGTGCCGAAGGGCTCCGGAGCGACCTACCGGCCGGAGGCGGTGTTCGCCGTCGAGGATCAGTACCGGCGCGCGGTCGCGGCCCAGGTCGCGCAGGTGGTGCCACCCGCCTCGGTGGCGCGCCGGGCGCCGTCGGGACCGCCGCCGCTGCCGCCGCGCTCGCGGATGGCTCGCGGCAGCGCGCCGCCCGTGTTCCGGGAGCAGACCGTGCCGGAGGCGAACGAGTTTGCCGACGACAGCGCCACGCACGTCGGGTGGTCGTCCTCTCCGGGCGCCACACCGTAGCGATCACCGTAGCGATCAGCGGAACAGCATCAGGTGCTCGGTCCAGCCGCCGCGCGCCGTGCGAACGGCGGCGAGCGCCGCCGCGGGATCCTCGCCCGCCGCGATCCGGTGATGGAGCTCGTCGAGCACGGGCCGCGCCTCGGCGTCGGGGATCGGCTCGTCCGCCGCGATCACGCCGCGCGCGCCAGCGACGAGGAACGCATCCGGCAGGCTCCACCGCTCGCGGTACACCGAGGCGACCGCCGCGGCGCGGCACGCGGCGAGCACGACGAGCGGTGCCGATGGCAGCTTCGCCTTGCGGATCGTGCCGGCGTCGAGCGCGAACGAACCCACCGGATCGGGCGACAGCGCGAGGAACGCGGCGTCCTGATTCACCGCGGACACCACACCGTGCGCGTGGATCTCGGCGTACGTCGCGGTCCCGAGGGAGGCGAGCACGCGCGCGGGGGTCGCCTCGGCGCCGGCGAGCGTGACCTCGAACGTCTCGCGGGACGCCACGACCGCCGCGAGGCGCTGGAGGGCGGCGCCGGCGGGTGGTTGCACGTCGATCACCTGGACCGCGCGTGGTGGCACCGACCCGGGAGCGGCGCGCTCGCCATCGCCGGCGAACCACCACGGAGAGGCGGCCGGCAGCAGATCCGCTCGACCGTGCATCCCGCCGCGACCGAGCACGGCGATGCCCGAGCACGCGGCGAGCTTGCCGTGGAGCGCGGGCGAGATCGTCGCGGGCGCGGGCGCGGGCACGACCTTGGTCTCTCCGCCGACGTCGGTGCCCGCGCGGTACGCGACGGTGAACCGGTCACCGTCGAGGCTCGCGACGACCAGGCACGGCGGATCCTTCGTGATCTCGTACTCGGCCTTCGCCGCCTCGATCACCTCGGTCCACGCGCCACGCGCACCCGCATCCGAGATCACCGTCGCGTAGCCGAGCCTGCGCATCGCGTCGTTCGCGAAGCTGCGATCGTTCGTGGCGAGCCACTCGCGCAACGCCGCGATCGCGGACGGATCGGGCGGCAGCAGCCGCGCGGCCCCGACCGTGTGGGCCGGTCCGGGCTCGCGCACACGGGTGTCGGCGACCCAGGCCCGCGCGACCTCGTGATCGCGCGGGTCGTCGGTCAGGCGCGCGAGGTTGATCGCGGTCATGAGGCCGATGTCGTCGGCGACCTGCGGACACGCCTCCGGCGGCGCGGCCGGCGGCAGCTGCGAACGCGCGGCCTCGAGGTCGCGCGCCATGAGGGCGACGTCGGCGAGGCCGATCTGGCTGTAGCGCTCGTGGTAGCAGTTGCCGGCGGCCCGCGCGGCGAGCACCTGCTCGAACAGCTCCGCGCGGGCGAGTGCGAAGTGACCTCGCCGCCGGTGGATCTCGCCGAGGAACGTGCGCGCCGAGGGGAGCTTCGTGCTCGCACGCGCGCGGGCAAACGCATCCACGGCGGCTCGCACGCGCTGCTCCGCCTCCTCGACCCGTCCCGTGTCCAAGAGGAGCGCCCCGAGCGCGAAGGACAGCTGACCGCAGCGCATCCCGAACGCCGGATTGGTGCAGCGGGCGAGCGCCGCGGTGAGAGCCGGTTCGGCGCGCAGGTCACCGCCGGGATACGCGGCGGCGATCCGGTCGCGCTCGACCACCAGATCGAACCACGGATCGGCCCATGGCCGGGTGAGCCGGACGAGCGCGTCCGCGTGCGCGGGTCCGTACTGATTGCTCACGACCGCATCGACGAAGATGTCGGCGACCGGCGCACCGAGCGCCTTCAGATCGGCGAACAGCTGCTCGACCTCGGCGTCGCTCGGGTTCGCGGTGACGAGCTCGAGGTAGCGCGGCGCGACCTTGGCGCGCACCGCGAAGTCGCTGGCGGCGACGCGCTCGAGCGCCGCGGTCGCGGTGGGCAGCCCGCTCGCGTCGTCGAGCAGCTTCGCGAGCGGCCGCAGGCGTTCGACGGCAGCGCGCGAGGTCGCGACGTGCAGCGCGTCGTAGAAGTGCGTCCGCGCCGGGGCGGGGAACTGCGCGACATCGGTCGCCGAGAGCAGGGGGCCACCCGCGAGCATCGCGCGCCCGCGGCGATCGACGTCCGTCGTGTCCTCCGCGGCGATCGCGCGATCGAGCCCGGCGATCTCCGTCTTCGCCTCGGCGGACCATCCGGGCTCGCCGCTCGCCGCGATCCGGGTGAACGCATCCTTCGCGACGCGCGGCAGGCCGAGCTCGTGTGCGACGAGCCCGAGGTTCCACCACGCGGGGAGCAGCTCGGGATCGCGATCGGTCGCGCGGAAGGCGTGCGCGAGCGCCGCCTCGTAGTCGCGCTGCGCGAACGCGATCGCGGCGAGGTCGCTCGCGGTGGTGGCACCTGGCGGCAGCTTCGCGGCGATCTGCTGGGCGCGGGCGAGATCGCCGCTCGACGCGAGCGCCGCGACGAGGTTCTTCTGATCGCCGCGCTTCTCGAGTTCCGCGAGCGTCTCGAGCGAGATCGCCTCGCGGCCGGTGGATCCGCTGCGCATCGCCGCGTAGGGCCGGTGCTTCGCGAACGCGTCACCGGTGAACCGGACCGCGACGGCGCGCTCCGCCGGCAGCTCGAGCGGTCGCTCTCCCGGGGCCTTCGGGCGAACGAGCCAGAACAGGAGCACGGCGGCCGCGGCGAGCACGCCCGCGGAGATCGCGACCACGGGCCAGCGCTTGCGCGCACGCCGCTCCGCGAGTGCGTCGCGCGGCCGTGCTTCGTCCATGGTGCGGCTGCGCTGGGAGGTGGCGGCGTGGAGCGCGACGGAGCCGCCGAGCAGGCGCTGGCACTCGGCGCAGTCCGCGAGGTGCGCCAGCGCGTCGGCGTGCTCCGCGTCGGCAAGCTCGCCGTCGAAGTACGCCGACGTTCGGCCCAGGTGCTCGCACTCAGTCATGACCACGCTCCTCGACGAGGATCTCCCGGATGCGCAGCCGCGCCCGGAGGATGCGGGTGCCGACCGTGGCCTTGGCGATGCCCTGGGCCGCGGCGATCTCGTCGTAGCTCTTGCCGTCGAAGGCGAACATCCTGAAGGCGCTTCCTTGCTCGTCGGGGAGTCGGGCGATCACCCGCAACACGTCGTCGGACGTCAGGGAGAGCCACCAGGCCTCGTCGGGGGTTGGAGCCACGGCCGGAGCCTCCTTCAGCTCGTCCTCGCGCCGGGCATCGCGCCGGCGGATCCAGTCGATGAAGAGGTTGTGCATCACGCGCGAGATCCAGGCCCGTTCGTTGGCCCCCTCCGGAATCGCCGTCGCCAGCGCACGTACGTACGTGTCCTGGAGGAGGTCGTCCGGATCGTAGTGTCGGCCACATAACTTGCGTGCCAGGCCACGGAGGTAGTCCCCGTGGAGGGTGCGGAGGCGCTCGATCTGCCTGACACTCGGGTCGACGGAAGCCCCGGCAGCTTCTTCCCGTACTAGGTGGCGTTTCGACATGGGGCCGGAAGATCGTTAGCGGTCGTACGTCGAGGTCGTGTACTAGTCCGGACCATAAACCAAGGAGTCGACGATGAACCGGTGGATCACAGCTCTGACGTTGATGTTGGCCGCGGCGTGCCAGATCGAAGGGCCCGTGGAGGAGACGGAGACGGTGGAGCAGGCGGCGATCACGCAGGATTGCGTGGGAGGTGGGAACTACACGGGCAAGACGCTGCCGGCGCTGCCGCTGTGGACGGGGGCCACGCCGCCCACCGCGTCGTCGGGTCAGATCTGGATCGAGGTCGCCGACTGGCGGCCGAACACGCAGAGCACCGGCGTCGGGTTTCACGTCGCGGTGCTGGCCGTTCCCGCCACGGGCAAGTTCGCGTGGGGCGCGACGATCCCCGACGGCAAGCTCGGCTCGTTCCGGGCTGCCAGCGGGAACCGGCCGCGGCTCAGCGACCAGCCGCGTCCGCCGCCGTGCGCGTGCCGCACGTGCTGTGACCAGGCGCTGGTCAACAACTGGATGGCGCGCAACCTGCTCGAGGTGTCGCTGCGTGCGATCGATGACGCGGAGTTCGCCGCGAAGGCGGCAGGCCCGCTGAAGCTGTAACCAGTCGCCGGAAGATCCGGTGGGGCCTGCGTCGTCCATGCGATGCGGGTCCTCGATACGAAGCGCGCGCGCGAGCTCGACGACGATCACGACCAGCTCCGCGGCACACCGGGGCGAGCGACGCTGACCTCGCGGCTGCCACCGACGGCCCGCTCGATCGCGAGCGAGGTGACGCGGCAGCTCCAGGCGAAGGGGGACCTCGCCGGACCCGACGCGCACGAGGTCGCCGCGCACGGCATGACCGGCGCCGGCGGTTCGCTGCCGTTCCTCGATCAGATCCAGCGCGCGTTCGGGCACCACGACCTCAGCGGCGTGCGCGCGTTCGTCGGCGGCGCCGCGCGGGACGCGTCGTCCGCGCTCGGCGCATCGGCGTACGCCTCGGGAGACTCCGTCGCGTTCGCGTCGTCGCCCGATCTCCACCTCGCGGCCCACGAGGCCGCGCACGTCGTGCAGCAGCGCGGCGGCGTGCGGCTGTCGGGCGGCCTCGGGCGCGCCGGTGACGAGTACGAGGTCAACGCCGACGCGGTCGCCGATCGCGTCGTCCGCGGCGAGTCCGCCCAGGACCTCCTCGATCCGTTCTCGCACCGCGGCTCCGCCGGTGGCTCGGCCGTGCAGCGCCAGGAGCACGAGGGTACGAACGCCGGCGTCCAGGACTTCGATCGGCTGATGCTCCGCGGCCGCCCGACGCCCCGTCAGATCGTCGCGTGCATGCGGCGGCACTCCGGCGACGCGAGAGCGATCCTCGCGCGCGTCCGCGAGCGGCTCGGCGACGCGGTCGCGCTGCAGGTCGAGGTCGAGGTCGGCGCGACCGCGCCGGAGCTCGTGCCCGTGCTCGGCAGCCCCCGCGCGCGTGGCACCTCGCCGGTCGGGCGCGGCACCGGCGCCACCGATGGGACCGGTGGGCTCGGGCCCGAGGCACCGCCTCGCGAGAGCGCTCCGCCGCCGGTCGAACTCTCCGGCGGGAGCGACAGCATCACCGCGACCGCCCGCCCCGACGACCACAGCACGATCGAGGCGACCGTCGGCGCGGGCGAGACCAGTCCGGTCCTGCGCGAGGTGCGCGTGGTGGTCAGCGATGCCACGCGCGGTGGCGAGGCCTCGGGCGAGCTCGAGGTGGCCGCCGATCTCGAGGCCGGGCGTGGCCGCGCATCGGTGTCGGGCGAGCTGGCGCCGGCCGGCGAGGATGGCCCGACGATGAGCGGCGAGGCCGCGGTCAGCGTCGGCAGCGGGGAAGGTGGGGGCGTCGACGTGCGCGGCTCGGGCCGGCTCGAGCTCCGCGTTCCCGTCGGCGATCACGCGGCGCTGCGCGAGGCGATGGTCATCACCGACGATGGCCACCTGCGCGTGGAGGCCGGCGCCGATCTGCTGCGCCGCGTCCGCCGGCTCCCCGAGGGCAACGCCGCGCGCGAGCCGCTGCTGCGCCTGTTCCTGACCGTCGACACCGACCTGCGCACCGGCGAGCGGAGCGTCTCGGGCGGCGCCAGCCTCGAGCTGCAGTTCGACCGCGACAGCGACGATCACGACGGCCCGGGCGAGCTGCACCAGCTCGCCCGCACCGGCACGAGCGGCGGCGGCGCGTCGCTGCCGCACCTGGCCCAGATCCAGGCGGCGTTCGGCCACCACGACGTCAGCGGCGTGCGCGCGCACGTCGGTGGCGCGGCGACCGCGGCCACCGGAGCGATGGGCGCCCGCGGCTACGCGTATGGCGACGACGTCGCGTTCGCGTCGGCGCCGGACCTGCGCCTCGCGGCGCACGAGGCCGCGCACGTCGTGCAGCAGCGCGGTGGCGTGCGGCTGTCGGGCGGCGTCGGCAGCGCCGGCGACGAGTACGAGCGGCACGCGGACGCGGTCGCCGAGCTCGTCGTGCGCGGCGAGTCGGCGCAGACGCTGCTCGACGAGCGCGCGCACCGCGGAGCGGCCGGCGGTCCGGCGATCCAGCGCGATCTCGAGGACGATCGCCGGTGGCTCGCGAGCCTCGGCCGCGATGCCGAGGGGCACTACACGCACATGGATGGCACGCCGCTGACCGGGCCCGAACGGCGCCGGCTGCGCCGCGTGCTGAACGAGCGCGACGGCGGCGCGGCGCGCAGGGCGCCGACCGACCGGCCGGAGGGCGTGGAGCGGCACGAGCGGCTCGAGACGGAGCACGTCGAGGGGGAGATCCCGCGCACCGAGCTCGACGAGGATCGCGAGCGCGACGCCGACGAGACCGGGACCAGCCGGCGCCCGGGGCGGCGCCACGGCGGCGATCACGACTCCGCCACCGGCGGCCGGATCCGCACGACCGAGACGCTCGAGGACGGCACGACGGCGCGCGTGGACCGGATCCGCGAGACCCGCAGGCACGATCACCACGGCGAGCGCGTCGAGCGCCGCGAGCGCGGCCGGCGCGCCGAGGCACTTCACGGTCCGACGCTCGTGGTCGACGTCCACGATCGCCTGGTCGCGGAGCTCGCGACGCTCGACGGTGCGGAGCGCCGCGCGACCAGCGTCGAGGAGCTGCGTCGGATCCGCAGCCGGCGGACCCGGCTCCGCGAGGACATCGCGACGCTGTCGGAGCCCGACGTGTCGCGCGAGCGAGCGACCGCGATCGCGGAGCGCCACGACATCACGGTCCTCGCCGAGGAGGACGTCTCGACCACGACGACGGTGCGCGACGCGAATCCGCTCGATGGCAGCGTGGGACGCAGCACCCACGAGGAGCGCAGCGTGCGGGAGCTCGACGGGAGCGGCAGCAGCTCCTCGGATCGCCGCAGCACGCGGCTCGATCTCGGCGAAGGTGCGATCGAGTCCACGCACGACACCGAGGAGTCGGAGACCGATGCCGAGGGCACGACGAGGGCGACGCGCACGTCGAGCTCGCACCGCGGCTCGATCGGCGGCGGGCGCGCCGAGTACGGGCGCCGGTCGCGCGTCGAGAGCGAACGCCCCGAGGGCGAGGGCGGACACACCGCGCGGGAGACGTCCTCGAGCGCGGGCGCGATCGTCACCGAGGACGAGACCGGCATCCGCTTCGGGGCCACCGATCGGACCGAGCGGACCGCGGACGGCGTGACGAGCGCGAGCGAGTCCTCGGCGGCCGCCGAGATCACCGACCGCCGGGTCGGCCTGTCGGCGAGCCGCGGCGGAGAGATCCGCGACGGTGCCACGCGAGGCACGGCGCGGGTCTCCGCGGACGGCAGCTTCTCGATCGACGTCGAGCCGATCGAGGACGGCAGCGGGCGGTTCCGCATGACGTTCACGATCCACCTCGGCGCGGGCGGCACGCTCGGGGCGAGCCACGATGCGGGCTCGGGCGATCGCGCCCGCAGCTCGATCTCGGGCCGCGCCTCCGCGAGCAGCGATCTGATCAGCTCGCGCGTGATCAGCGAGGCCGATGCGCAGCGCTACCTCGACGCCGCCGATCGCGCCGAGCGTGGCGAGGAGGTGAGCGACCCGCCCGAGTTCGGTCGCCTGGCGCGCCTGCGCGCCGCGGGCGGGGAGGCCGATGCGCTGCTCCAGAGCGGCGCGGTGTTCGGCGACTCCAACGCCGCCTCGGCGATGGCCGACGGCGACTCGATCACGCTCGACATGGAGGTCGGCGTCGGCGGCGACATCGCGCTCGGAGGCACGCGCGGTGGCTTCGGCGCGGACGTCGGCGCGGGCGGCGACGCGCGGTGGCGCCGGACCGTCCAGGTCGAGCGCATCACCGTCAACGGTCTCCCGCGCGTGCGGCTGACCGTCACCTACCACGACGAGACCGAGGCTCACGTCGAGGCGAGCGCGGCGCTCGCCGAGGTCGGCGCGGCGCGCGGTCGGCTCGAGCGCGAGGCGGGCGCGACGGACTCCGTCCAGTTCGTGATCGATCCCGCCGCCGATGACTACGACTCGCGGTACCACGCGATCGTCGGCACCACCGATCGCACGCAGCTGCGCGCGCTCGAGCGCGAGTACGCCGAGGACGTGCGCCGCTCGCGCCATGCCGACACCGGTGCGACCGAGAGCGAGTACGAGCTCGGGCCGACCAGCTCGCTCATGGTGGGCGCGCACTCGCGCACCACCCACAGCGACGATGTCACGACGGTGATGGACGGCGACGGCAACGCCACCGGCCTCGAGGCCGACATCTCGGGCGGCACCGACTCCGACCTGCGCGTGCGCGCCGGCGGCCACGACGTCGACGTCATCGGCCACTCCGAGAGCGCGCACGGGACGGTCGACGCCGATCACGGCGCGCGCGTCGACATCGAGGCCCGCGAGGAGCACATCGATCCCCTGGCGGCGGCGTCCGACGGTATCGATGCGCTCGCCGAGGCCGACGGCGCGCGTGACCGCGCCGCGCTGGTGCTGGCCCACACGCCCGCCGAGCACCTCCAGAACGCGTTCCGTCAGTTCAGCCACACGTGGGGCTATCACCTCGGCGAGCACGACCTCGAGGTGATGAGCGAACGCGCCCGCGATACGCGCAACTGGGGCGGGTGTTGCATCGTCGCCGATGCGGACGTGCTCGGCGCGTGGCGTGCGCTGCGCGGCGCGCTGGCACACCCGCGGCCCGACGCTGCGGAGGCGCGGGTCGACGAGGCGGCCGCGATCAACATCGCGCGCATTCGCGCGCTCTCGACGTGGATGCAGCACGCGGACGGCCATGGCGCCGAGTGCATCGAGCACGTGCTGCGGCGCTGGGGCGAGTCGATGACCCACGAGGTCGACGCGGAGCGGCTCGGCGTCGGGTACGAGTGGCCGGTGGAGCTGCGCGACACGCACACGCGCTACGACGGGCTCGTCTCGCAGTGCGAGGGCATCCGCGATCGGTTCGAGGCGGCACTCGCGCGACCGGCCGGCAACACCGAGGCGCGGTCCCACTTCAACTCGGTGAAGGCTGGCCTCGAGCGCGTGCTGTCGGAGATCCGCGCGAGCACCGACTTCGTCTCCGAGTCGCGCCGGTCCGAGCTGATCCGCGAGGTCGAGCAGCACCGCGCGGACGTGTTCGTGCGGTTCCGCGACTTCGAGCGTCGCTGGGCCGAGCTGCACACCGAGTGCGGCGGCGAGGTGCCGACCGACGCGGAGATCGACGCGACCCGCGCCTCGGGTGCGGACATCACGGCCGAGCGCTCGCGCGCCTACGTGCGCGCGGGGATCCGCGTGCTGCAGGGCAATCACACGCGCGAGACCGAGATGCTGCAGCGGGTGCAGGCGGAGATGCGCGACCTCCCCGAGGACGTGCTGTTCGGCACCGGATCGACCACCGAGGCCGCGTCGCTCTGCACCCAGGTTCACGATCTGCACCGCACCTGGATCCAGCAGGTCCAGGACCTCCGGCAGGCGTACTCCCAGGCGGGGACTCCGGAGGCGGAGTGGCAGGTCTCGACCGGGCCCGGCGAGAGGCGCAACCGCGAGCTCGAGCCCAACGTCGGCTGGCTGATCATCGAGTACCGCCGCGTGATGCAGCACGTCCCGCTCGCGGACAACTACGAGGACCGCATCGCCCAGTGGCGTGAGGAGGGCAACGACTACTAGCGTGGTTACGGCGCGTTAGGCGGCTGCGGAAGATCCGGACGACGGCGCGTCGTACCGGCATGACACGCCCTCGTGCCCTCGCGATGAGCAGCAGCGGTCGGTTCGTGGCGGTGCGGCGAGCGCAGGCGATCGAGGTGATCGACGCGCTCGGCGCATCTCCGCGGCGCACGGTCGAGCGCTCCGCGGACGACTTCGCGATCGCCGGTCCGGCGCTATGGGTGCTCGGCGCGGGAACGCTCGAGCGCTTCGCGATCGACGGCCTGCGGCCGATCACGCCCGCGATCGACGTCGGCGCGGGCGCGCGGCGGCTGTCCGCCGCTCCGGGCGAGGCGGTCGCGAGCGTGCTCGTCACCGGCGAGCGCGCCCTGATCGTGGATGTGTCGCGCGAGCCCGTGCAGACGTTTGAGCTGCCGGTCGGATCGGAGCCGCTGTGCCACCTCGGCGGCCGTCGCGTGCTCGTGGGCGGCTCGCCGCTGCGGCTCGTGGAGGGCGGGCGCGGCGAGGTCGCGCGGATCCCCTGCCGGGACCGGGGCGTCCTCGCGGCGTCGTACCTGTTCGGCGGCCGTGCGCTCGCCGTGCTGTGCGAGGGCGCGTTCCTCGTGCTCACGCCACAGGGCGCCGTGATCCACCGCATCGCGCTGCCGGACGTGCGCGCGTGGGCGGTCGCCGAGCAGCGCGGCACCGCGCTGCTCGCGCTCGAGGGCGGGCCGTTGATCTCGGTCGATCTGCGCTACGGGCGCGTGACCGCCGAGCTCGACACGCCGTTCGTGATCGACGAGCTCGCGATCGACGCGGCGGGCCAGTTCGCCGCGCTCGGCGGCGAGGGCTCGTTCGTCCACAAGCCGATCACCGAGCTCGCGCGCACCGCTCCT
>JAEUJX010000159.1 GCA_016794545.1 Myxococcales bacterium | reverse complement strand
CGTGCGCGCACCCGGACGCAACGAGGTGCTGCTCGTGGTGCCGGACAGGCAAATGGGGACGGGCCCCCGTTCCGCGCGCACCCGGACGCAGCGAGGTGCGGCTCGTGGTGTCGGACAGGCAAATGGGGGACGGTCCCCCGGGGCCCGGCACGCGCAGGCGCGGCGCGATCGAGTCAGGCGCGGGGCTCGAGCACGAGCTCGGTGACCCGGGCGTCGGTCGGGCCGACGTGGCCCCGGACCCGCGCGGTGAGATCCTTGGTCGTGCCGTCCTGGTCGAGGCGGACGGCGAGCTCCTCGCCGACCTCGAACAGGAGCGGGGACCGGACCCGGGCGACACCGTCGACGATGCCGAGCACCTCGAACACGTCGTGGGCCTGGTCGCCATCGACGACGAGCAAGACCCCTCCCGACATCCTCCGCGGATACCATGCCCCGCATTGCGCCGCCAAGCCTTCCAGGCGGCCCGACCGCTGGGGTAACCTGGCGGCGCGGATGCTCAAACCGGTCGAAAAGCAACGCGTTGCTGAAGAGATCGCCGAACAGCTGCGTGCGCTGATCCTCAACGGTCAGTACCCGCCGGGGTCCAAGTTGCCGCCGGAGCGCGAGCTGTCGAAGCGGCTTCGGGTGAATCGCGCTTCGCTCCGCGAGGCGCTGAAGAAGCTCGAGCACCTCGGCCTCGTGCGGATCCGCCAGGGTGACGGCACGCGCGTGCAGAACTTCATGGAGACGGGCGGCCTCGAGCTCGTGCAGCACCTCTTGCCGCTCGCGGGCGGCAAGCCGGAGCTGATCCGGGACCTGCTGGAGTTCCGCCGGATCTTCGGGCGCGAGCTCGCGCGCCTCGTGGCGGCACGGGCGCGGGGCGACAAGGAAGGCCTCGGCCGCCTCAAGGCGCTCGCCGACAAGGCCGACCGCGCCGGCACCGCGCTCGAGCTGTTCGAGCTCGACTTCGACTTCTACGTCGCGCTGGCGGCGATGTGCGGGAACCAGGTGATGCTGCTCCTGCTCAACACCGTGCGCGACGGTGTGCGGCGCTTCATGCCGCTGCTCGCGAACCTCGCGGGCACGGGCGACACCGTGCGCAAGCACCACCGGGAGCTGATCGCGGCGCTCGAGAAGGGCGACGTCACGACGGCCGGCAAGGTCGCCGATGACTACCTGCGGATGGGCGCGGAGCTCGCGGGACGGATGGGTGGGAAGCCGGAGCTGCAGCCGCAGCCGCTCCCCGACTGAGGCAGCGAAGACGAGCGATGCGATGCCGGCACTGACGCGGAAGGAGGTCGAGGAGATCGCGCTGCTCGCGCGGCTGCACCTCGGCGAGGACGAGCTCGCGCGGATGGAGACCGAGCTCGGCGCGATCCTCGAGCACTTCAGCTCGATCGCGGCGGTCTCGACCGAGGGCGTCGCGCCGATGACGCACGCGGTGCCGATCGAGTGTCCGCTGCGCTCCGATGACGTCGTGACCTGGACCGACGCGGAGCAGGGCCTCGCGGGCGCGCCCAAGCGCGAGGGCGACCTGATCGTCGTGCCCGCGGTGATCGGAGGCGGCGAGTGAGTGCGAGCGGGATGGAGCGGTGGTCGATCGCGGAGATCACGCGGCGCATCGCGGCCGGCGAGGTCACCGCGGCGCAGATCACCGAGGACGCACTCGCGCGGATCGAGAAGATCGACGGCGAGCTCGACGCGTTCCTCGCGGTCGATGCCGCCGGCGCGCGCTCGGCCGCCGCGGGCGTCGATCTGCTGCGCACCGCCGGCGTGGCGCTCGGTCCGCTCGCGGGCGTGCCGATCGCGCTGAAGGACATGATCGTCACCAAGGGCGTCGCGACGACCGCGGGGTCGAAGATCCTCGAAGGCTGGATCCCGCCGTACGACGCGACGGTCGTCGACCGGCTGAAGGCCGCGGGTGCGGTGATCCTCGGCAAGGTCAACTGCGACGAGTTCGGCATGGGCAGCTCGACGGAGCGCTCGGCCTACAAGCCGACGAAGAACCCGTGGGATGCGACGCGCGTGCCCGGCGGATCGTCGGGAGGCAGCTCGGCGGCGGTCGCGGCGGCGCTGTGCACCGCGAGCCTCGGCACCGACACCGGCGGCTCGATCCGCCAGCCGGCGGCGTTCTGCGGCGTCGTCGGGATCAAGCCGACGTACGGCCGCGTGTCGCGGTGGGGCATCGTCGCGTTCGCGTCGTCGCTCGATCAGGTCGGGCCGCTCGCGCGCAGCGTCGCCGATGCAGCGGCGGTCCTCCAGGTGATCGCCGGCCACGACGCGCACGACTCGACCTCGCTCGTGAAGGACGTGCCCGACTTCGCGGCCGCGATCACGGGCGACGTGAAGGGCCTGCGCGTCGGTCTGCCGAAGGAGTACTTCGCGGGCGAGCTCGATGCCGAGGTCCGCGCCTCGCTCGACGCGACGATCGCCGCGCTGAAGGACGGGGGCGCCGAGCTCGTCGAGGTCTCTCTGCCGCACACCGAGCTCGCGCTGCCGGCGTACTACATCGTCGCGCCGGCGGAGGCGTCGTCGAACCTCGCGCGGTACGACGGCATCCGATACGGCACGCGCGCCGAGGCGAGCGATCTGCTCGAGCTCTACATGAAGACGCGCGGCGCCGGCTTCGGGCCCGAGGTCAAGCGGCGCATCATGCTCGGCACGTACGCGCTGCGCTCGGGCTACTACGACGCGTACTACAAGAAGGCGCAGCAGATCCGCGCGCTGATCAAGCGCGACTTCGACGAGGCCTTCGCGAAGACCGACGTGCTGCTCACGCCGACGACGCCGACTCCGGCGTTCGAGTTCGGCGCGAAGTCGAACCCGCTCGAGATGTACCTCGGCGACATCTTCACGCTCGCGTGCAACCTCGCCGGGCTGCCGGGGATGAGCGTGCCGTGCGGGTTCACCGCGGGCGGGTTGCCGATCGGCGCGCAGCTGCTGGGCAAGCCGCTCGACGAGGCCGTGCTGTTCCGGACCGGCGCGGTGATCGAGAGCGCGGCCGCGCTCGGCGACCGGCGGCCGGCGCTCGGAGGCGCGGCGTGACCGAGCTCGCGGAGCTGCTCGAGCTGTGGGAGCCGGTGATCGGGCTCGAGGTCCACGTCCAGCTCGCGACCCGGAGCAAGGCGTTCTCGCCCGCCGGCGTCGTGTTCGGTGCGCCGCCCAACTCGCTCGTCGATCCGACCGTGCTCGGCCTGCCCGGGTCGCTGCCCGTGTTCAACCAGGCGGCGCTCGCGCTCGCGCTCAAGCTCGGGGTCGCGACGGGCTCGCAGATCCGCGCGAAGTCGCGGTTCGCGCGCAAGCACTACTTCTATCCGGACCAGCCGAAGAACTACCAGATCTCGCAGTACGACGAGCCGCTGTGCGAGAACGGCCACCTCGACGTCATCATCGGAGGCGCGGTCAAGCGCATCAAGCTGACGCGGATCCACCTCGAGGAGGACGCCGGCAAGCTCACGCACGTCGGTGCGATGTCGCACGTCGATCTCAACCGCTCGGGCGTCCCGCTCGTCGAGGTCGTGTCGGCGCCCGAGCTGACCTCGTCCGAAGAAGCCGCCGAGTTCATGCGCTCGCTGCACCGCCTCGTGCGCTGGCTCGAGATCTCCGAGGCCGACATGGAGAAAGGCCAGCTCCGCTGCGACGCGAACGTCAGCGTGCGCCTCCGCGGCGAGGACCGGCTCGGCACGCGCACCGAGCTGAAGAACATCAACTCGTTCCGGTTCGTGCAGAACGCGATCGATCACGAGATCGCGCGGCAGCTCCGCCTGATCGATGGCGGCGGCCGCGTCGAGCGCGAGACCCGGCTGTGGGACGCGGACGCGGGACAGTCGGCGCCGATGCGCAGCAAGGAGGAGGCGAACGACTATCGCTACTTCCCCGATCCCGATCTGCCCGTGCTCGTCGTCGACGGTCCGACGATGGGCGGCATCCTGCGCGCACAGCCGGAGCTGCCGGCGGCCCGGTTCCAGCGCTACCAGGAGGACATCGGCCTCTCGGCCGACGACGCGCGCACGATGATCGGCGAGCGCGCGCTCGCGGAGTACTTCGACGCCACGTGCAAGGCGCACGGGATGCTGAAGTCCGGCAGAACGATCGCGAACTGGATCCTGACCGAGCTGCTCGGCGCGCTGAACAAGGCGGGCAAGGGGATCGCAGAGTCGCCGATGCCGCCGGAGCGGCTCGCCGCCCTCGTGCGCCTGGTCGAGGACGGGACGATCAGTGGCAAGATCGGCAAGGAAGTGTTCGAGGAGGCGTTCGCCAAGGGCGAGGAGCCGGGGGCGATCGTCGAGCGCCGCGGGGTGCAGCAGATCTCGGACGAGGCGACCCTGGCGGCGGTGGTCGAGGAGGTCGTCGCGGCCAGCCCCAAGCAAACGGCCGAGTACCAGGGGGGCAAGGACAGCCTGTTCGGGTACTTCGTCGGTCAGGTCATGAAGAAGACGCAGGGCCGGGCCAACCCCGTGATCACCACGGATCTGTTGAAGAAACGCCTGGGCCGCTGACCGGGCTTCTCGGCTGTGCGCCCATCTGGGCTTGACGAGGGCCGGAAGATCCGTAAAGTCCGCGATTCGTAAAAGCGTTTTCGCGCGGAGCCAAGTCAATGTACGCCGTGATCCAGACGGGTGGAAAGCAGTATCGGGTCGAGCCCGGCAAGACCGTTGTGGTCGAGAAGCTCGCCGGAGAGAAGGGCGGCCAGGTCGTGTTCGACCAGGTCCTCCTCGTGTCGTCGGGTGACGGCGCGAACGTCACGATCGGCAAGCCGGTCGTCGCGAACGCGAAGGTCACCGGTGAGATCGTCGAGCAGGGCCGCGGCGAGAAGCTCGTCGTGTTCAAGTTCCGCCGCCGCAAGAACTACGTCCGTCGCAACGGCCACCGCCAGGATTACACCGCGGTGAAGATCAGCGCGATCAACGCCTAAGGAAGTCGAGAAGCGTCATGGCTCACAAAAAAGGACAGGGCTCCACTCGTAACGGCCGCGACTCGCTGCCGAAGATGCGCGGCGTCAAGCGGGCCGGTGGCGAGCAGGTTCGCGCCGGCTCGATCCTGGTTCGCCAGGTCGGCACCAAGATCCACCCGGGTCAGAACGTCGGCGTCGGTCGCGACTTCACGCTGTTCGCGCTGATCGACGGCCTCGTGAAGTTCGAGCGCCACGGCAAGACGCGCACGCGCGTCGCGGTCTACCCGGCCGCTGCCCCCGCCGCGTAGCTCTCCGTTGGACTGTCGATCCGGCTGCGGTGCGTGTTGCATCGCGCCGTCGATCACCGCACCCATGCCCGGCTTCCCCGCAGGGAAGCTCGCCGGCGTGCGCTGCCCGCACCTGACCGCGGACATCCGCTGCGCGCTGTTCGGACGCCCCGAGCGCCCGCGGGTCTGCGTCGAGCTCCGGCCGCAGCCCGAGATGTGCGGTGACTCCGCCGACGAGGCGATGGCCACGCTCTCCGCGTGGGAGACGCTGACCGCGCCGCGCGCCTACTTCGAGCGATAGGCGAAGAAGTGACCGTGCATCTTGCGCAGGAACGCGTCGTCGAGCCGGTGCTGCGACGCGCTGCCGATCACCGAGTCAACACCGCACGCGGGGCACAGCGCCGTCTGGTTCTTGTCCGTCCACGACTTGATCGCCGCGGGGGCGAACGTGCGGAAGCAGAAGAAGCAGCCGCACTTCTCGCTCGCCTCGACCTCCCCGCGGTGCTGCGACGCATGAACGTGAGCAGCGACGCACAGCTTGGTGTCGGCCGGAGTGATCATTCGCCAGGCTACCACGCGCACCTGGCTGCCGCGCACTTGGCACGCGGCCGTGCAGTGCCAACGACGTCGCGTGCTACGTTGATTCATGTATCGCGGTGAAATGGCGAAGCTCGAGGGTGTCTGGACAGGCACCGAGCAGGTCGACGGCGACGAGGGGCACTACACCGCGACGGGGCGCTGGGAGTTCCGGACCCTGTTCGACGGGAGGTTCCTGATCTGCGACTACGTGCAGACCGCCCCCCAGCGGCCGACCTCCGTGGGGCACGGCGTGTTCCGCAAGGACGACAAGAGCGGCGCGCTCTCGGTCACCTGGTTCCGCGATCCGGGCGCGACCACCACGCAACAGGGCGACGGCGTCGCGGAGGGCGAGAAGCTGATCTTCGTCGAGAAGATCGGGGACACCGCGACCCGGACGACGTACACCGTCGCCCTCAACCAGCTCTCGATCACCACCGAGCGCGCGATCCGCGACGGCGAGTGGAAGCCGGTGTTCACCGGCAGCTACCGCCGTCCGCGCGGTTGAGCTTCGGCGCGCCGCAGCGACGGCGTGCCGCTCAGCCTGCTGCTACCTCGAGCTCGACGCGCCGTGCACCGAGCACGTCGAGCCACGCGGCGTCGTGCGAGGCGAGCACGGTCGCCCTGCCTCCCGCCGCGTGCTGCTGCAAGAGCTCCGCGAGCGCGGCGAGGCGCTTCACGTCGAGCCCGTTGTCGGGCTCGTCGAGCACGAGCAGTCGCGGCGGCCCGAGCAGCGCCGCACCCAGGCACGCGCGCCGGCGCTGCCCGAGCGACATCCGATCGAGCGCGAGGTCCGCGAGCTCGTCGAGCCCGAGAGCACTCCGCAGCTCCGCCGAGGGTGGCTCCACGCCGCGCGACGTCGCGCAGAGCGCCCACAGCTCGCGGGCGCGCAGAAAGCCCGGCGGGTCGGCTCCCTCGGGCACGTAGCCCATCAGCGTCCGTGCTTTCACACGTTCGCGCTGTGCCCCCCACACGCTCGCGCCGCCGATCGTGATCCGGCCATCCCGAGGCGCGAGCACGCCGGCGATGCAGGAGAGCAGCGTGCTCTTCCCGCACCCGTTCGGCCCGACGACGCCGACGATCTCGCCGGCCTCCACGCTCATCGAGAGCTCGGAGATCACCGTGCGTGACCCGCGTCGGATCGTCGCGCGATCGACGACGAGCGTCACGCCGCTCCTCCGCGCTTGGTTCTTTGGCGAGAACCCCTCTGGCTCGTCGGCGTCACGGGCGCACCGTCGCGAGCGCGAGGGCGCCGGTGGCGAGGACGGCGAGGGCGCCGGGGGCGCCGAGCGCGGAGAGCGCGACGATCACGAGCGCCCCGGCCGCGACGGCGCCGCTGACGATGCGCGACGTGATCGACTCGTCGGTGCCGAGCAGCGTGCGCGTCGACGCGAGCGCCGTGCCGATGGCGGCGGCCAGCCCGGTCAGCGCGATCAGGGCGAACGACGATGCCTCGGGCGACGCGACCACCGCGAGCGTGCCGAGCGCGATCGCCGAGGCGACGAGGTGCACCAGCGCGACGACGAGCGCGAGCGCGACGATCGACGAGGCCGGGGAGATGCCGAGCGTCGCGCGCAGCCACGACGTGCTGCGGTGCGAGTCGGCGAGCACGAGCAGCGGGCCGACCTGCGCGGGGACGAGCGCGGCGGCGACGACGCTGATGCCGACGGCGGCGGCGGAGGCGCCGGTCAGCGCGTTGTTGCGCACGAACAGGGCAGCGGTGCCGCCGGCGAGGATCGCGAGGCCGAGGCCGCGGAGGAGCGCGTCGCCGGCGCGGCGCGCGAGCGCGCGCAGGTGGACACCGGCGAGCGCGCCGAGCGGCGAGCGCCACGCCGGCGAGCGCGGGCGGGCCGCCGGCGGCCGCCACGCGGCGAGCAGCACCATCACGGCGGTGTGCGTGACGACGACGGCCGCGCCCCGGGCGCCGGCGCCGGCGAGCCAGAGCGCGAGCCACGGGCCCTGGAGGGCGAGCAGGGCGAGCGCGCCGACGAGGATCGGCGAGAACCGCGGCCCGGGGAGCGAGCGCAGGAAGCGCGCGCCGTCGGCGCGGACGAGATCGCGCGCGATCGGCAGGAACACGAGCAACCAGATCGCGCCGAGCACGAGGCCGACCGCGGGCACGTGCAGCGCCAGGCCGGTGAGATCGCGCGGCTGCATGCCGCTCGGCCCGAACACGATGCCCGCCACCATCGCGGAGCCGACCCACACGCCGCCCGAACGGCGTGCGGCCGGGGCGACCACCGCGCGCGTCCAGACCGAGAGCCACATGCGAGCATGTTCGACCATCCCCGGGCCGATCGGGATTCCCGGAGATCGCCGTGTCCGCGATCGGAGGTCGCCCCGGGAGAATGGGGCGCGCCGCAGTTCCCGGACGCCGGCCGATCGGGATCCCCGGCGGGGGCCGTGTCCGGAATCGGAGGACGTTCGTTTGGAACATGGGGACGGGCCCAACCCGAACACCCGGGGCGGGCGGTCCCCCGAGGGGCGGCGGCGCGTGGCTCGGCATTTCCTCGCGACGTCCGGCGCGTGCTATTCACGGCCCCGCGCGCCATGCAGTTCATCGACGAGGCGATCATCCACGTGAAGGCGGGCGACGGCGGGAATGGATCCGCCGCGTTCCGGCGCGAGGATGGCGTGCCCCATGGTGGCCCGTCGGGCGGTGATGGCGGGCGAGGCGGCAGCGTCATCCTGGTCGCGGACAAGCACCTGGCGTCGCTGCTCGACTTCAAGTACCGGCGGCACTACAAGGCCGAGCGCGGCGAGGACGGGCGTGGCAAGGACCAGTACGGCGCGGCCGGCGAGGACCTCGTGCTCAAGGTCCCGGTCGGGACGATGATCTACCGGGACGAGCCGGGGGAGCCGAATGACCTGATCGCCGATCTGTCGGAGGCCGGGCAGACGCTGGTGCTCGCGAAGGGCGGCACCGGCGGGCGCGGCAACATCCACTTCAAGACGCCGTGGAACCAGGCACCGACGAAGGCGGAGCCGGGCACGCCCGGCCAGGAGATCAACGTCCGCCTCGAGCTGAAGCTGCTCGCCGACGTCGGGCTGCTCGGGTTCCCGAACGTCGGCAAGTCGACGTTCATCTCGCATGTCTCCCGGGCACGGCCGAAGATCGCGAACTATCCGTTCACGACGCTGGTGCCGAACCTCGGCGTCGTGAAGCTGTCCGACGAGCGGCAGTTCGTCGTCGCGGACATCCCCGGTCTCATCGAGGGCGCGAGCGAGGGCGCGGGCCTCGGCCTCCAGTTCCTGCGGCACGTCGAGCGTTGCCGCGTGCTGCTGCACATCGTCGAGAGCACCTTCATGACGGGCCCGGAGCGGTCGCCGATCGAGGACTTCGACGTGATCAATGCCGAGCTCGAGCGCTACGCGCCGGCACTCGTGACGAAGCCTCAGGTCGTGGTCTTGAACAAGGTCGATGCGACCGAGCCCGAGAAGATCGACGCGATCAAGCAGGCGTTTGCGGACCGCAACGTGGAGCTGCTCACGATGTCCGCGGCGACGGGTGAAGGGATTGCACAGGTGCTCGAGCGACTCTGGTCACACCTGGTGGTCGCCAGGTCCGGGTGAGATTCGGAATCCGGTAGGGGCGTTGCCTTGATACCCCCCAGACCGGGTGTTACAACCACTCTATTCCAATAGGAAATTGCGGCGGGCTACGAGTCTCCCGCAATGAGGGAACGCAGCATGCGAGCACTACGATCCGCTGTCGTCTTTTCTTCGCTGCTGATCGCAGCGACCGCCATCGCACAGCCGGGTCAGACGCCGCCTGCAGGCGGGGGCTCGGGTAGTGCGGACGCGCCGACGCCGGGACCGATGCCGCCGCCGACCGGTGCGGACGCGCCGCCGGATCCGGCGTCCGTGAGGCCCGAGGACATGCCGACGGCGGTTCGCATGCGCCGCCTCGAGCAGAAGACTCAGGCGCTCAAGGAGCGCGCGTGGCAGCTGAAGGCGCGCGTGCAGATGCTGAAGGAGCAGATCCTCGGTGGCGGCGTCGGCGCGCAGGCGCTGATCGCGCACGCCAACGACATGGGCAGCTCGTTCCGCCTGATCAAGCTGATCTACACGCTCGACGGCACGCAGGTGTTCGTCCGCACCGACGAGACCGCCGACAACCTCTACAAGACCAAGGCGTTCGACGTGTTCTCCGGCCCGATCGCGCCAGGGAATCACACGCTCGCGATCGTCGCGACCTATCGCGGCCATGGCTACGGCGTGTTCGAGTACCTCTCGAAGTACACGTTCACCGCGCGCGGCAACTCCACGTTCATCGCCGGCGAGGGCAAGCTCTCGAAGATCGACTGCCGCGGCCACGAGAAGGGCGGCCCGACGATGCCGATGGAGAAGCGCCCGGCCGTCAGCTGCAAGGTCACCGAGGTCAGCCCGGAGAAGGCCGGCGGCACGCCGGCGAGCGCCGGTGGCGCCACGCCTCCGCCCGCGACGCCCGCCGGTGGCGCAGCGACGCCGGCGCCGACCCCGACCCCGACCCCGGGACCAGCGGCGTCGCCTGCGGCGCCGGGAAAGTAACCCCATGCGCCGCGCTCTCGCTGTCTTGCTCCTGAGCCTGCCCGGTGTCGCCCACGGCGACGCCGAGTCGAAGCTCAACCTGTACGAGACCGAAGCGCGGCAGATCGCGCAGACGCTGCCACGGCCGAACGACCTGTCGAACACCCAGCAGCAGCGCCGCCTGGTCGACGCGCAGGTCGCGTTCTCGCTCGGCGACTACGACAAGTCCGCGCTCATGCTGTTCGAGCTCGCGAGCCGGCCCGGGCCCGATCAGGAGTCCGCGCTCTACTACCTCGGCGAGTCGCTGTACCTGAAGGGCGACAAGGGCGCCGCGCGCACGTACTTCACGCAGGTCGCCGGCCTCAACAACTACGCCGGCAAGCTCTACCAGCCGTCGCTGATCCGGCTCGTCGAGATCGCGATCGACCAGAACGACACCGTCGAGGCCGAGAACAACATCGCGCTGCTCGATCGCGTCGCGCCGGGGATGCGGCTGCCGCAGATCCCGTACGTGAAGGGCAAGTACGCCTTCTCGCAGGGCAAGCTCGACGAGGCGCTGCAGTACTTCGTCGACACGCCGAAGGGCTCGAGCTTCGAGCTCCAGGCCGCCTACTACTCGGCGACCGCGCACGTCGCGAAGAAGGACCTCGCGAAGGCGACCGAGCTGTTCACCGATCTCACCACGCGCAAGCCGCGCACGGTCAACGACCGCCGCGTGATCGAGCTCTCGCAGCTCGCGCTCGGCCGCCTGTACTACGAGCGCGATCAGCCGTCGAAGGCGATCGACAGCTACTTGCTCGTCGACCGCCGCAGCGACCTGTTCCCCGACGCGCTGTACGAGGTCGCGTGGGTCTACGTGAAGGCCAAGCAGTTCGACAAGGCGCTGCGCGCGCTCGAGCTGCTCGCGCTCTCCGAGCCCAACAGCGAGAAGACGCCGACGGTGCGCATCCTCGAGGGCAACCTCCGCATCCGCAAGGCGCAGCTGCTCCGCGCAGCACAGATCACCGGCGCGGTCGATGCCGACGCCGAGGACCCCGCGGTCGAGTACGAGAAGGCCTCCGTCGTGTTCAAGGACCTCCACGACGGCTACTACCCGTCGTACGAGGCGCTGAACCGCATGCTCGACAACGCGAGCGCGGATCCGGCCGACTACCTCGCGCAGCTCGCCGGCCGCGCGGCGAACGTGTTCCAGGCGGCGCCTCCGATCCCCGAGGCCGCCGCGCAGTACCTCCGCGAGGAGCCCGACGTGCAGCGCGCGGTCGCCAACCAGACCGACCTCGCGACGATCCAGAGCCACCTGAAGGAGTCGGAGTCGACGATCGCGCGGCTCGAGGGCGTGCTCGCGGCGAACGACAAGACCGTCGTGTACCCGGGCCTGTCGGCGCGTCGCTCGCGCATCGGCCAGATCCAGAGCGACCTGATCGTCATCCGCAACGAGCTCGCGGATCAGCAGCTCGCGCTGATCGATCCATCGGGCGAGCTTCACCAGCTGACCTCCACGCGCAAGGCGCTCGCGGGCCAGTACGCGACGATGCCGAGCCCCGAGGACAGCTACCTGCTCGCCGTCGAGGACGGGAAGAAGCAGTACGACGACCTCGGCGAGGCGACGGGCGAGGTCTCGAAGGCGCTCGATCAGACGCAGGCGATGGCCGTCGCGCTGCGCAAGTACGTGAGCGATGCGCCGGGCGAGGGCCAGCAGCCGATCGCCGACGACACGAAGAAGTCGATCAACACCGAGCTGGTCTCCACGGCCGGCGAGGTGTTCGCGATCGAGAACGAGCTGGCGGAGATCCGGCGCGAGATGACCCTCGCACGCGACCTCGCCGGCGTCGGCGACTCGCGGCTCGAGCAGGCGCGCCAGGCGCGGCGCTCGCTCAAGGCGGCGCAGGACAACGAGCACCGGCTGCTCGCCGGCTTCGCGGCGGCCAGCCGCAACGCGGGCAAGTCGAAGAAGCTCGCCGCGCTCGGTGATCGCGCGGCGCGCGTCGCGCAGCAGCTCGACGAGACCGAGCAGCAGATCGACGCCATCGTCGACGGCGCGATGGCGCAGGCGCGGGTCACGATCCAGGAGCTGCGCAGGCTCGTCGAGGAGTACAAGGCGGAGCTCGCCGAGTACGAGCTCGAGTCGCGTGCGGTCGGCGGCACCGTGCTCGCCGGCAGCTTCAAGAACGTCAAGGCGAAGTTCTACGACGTGATCGTGCGCACCGATGTCGGCGCGATCGACGTGCTGTGGTCGCAGAAGGAGGACGCCGACGACGACCTCAAGCGGCTCAACCTGTCGCGCCAGCGCCAGCTCAAGCAGCTCCAGGACGAGTTCAAGGACATCCTCGAGAGCACGGCGCCGTCGCCGGCGCCGGTGAACCGCGAGAGCGGCACCACGACGTTCCAGCCGCCGGCCGCGCCGTCGGGCAGCCCCGACCAGGGCGGCGGTGGCGATCGCGTGAGCCCGGGTGACAACCAGCCCAAGCCGGCGCCCGCGCCGACGGTGCGTCCCGACAACGAGACGAAGACGCCGGCGCCCGCGCCGAAGGGAGGCTCGAAGTGAAGACGAGACTTCCAGCCCTCGTCGCGCTGGCGGGCATGCTCGTCAGCTCGTTCGCGATCGCGCAGCCCGGCACGACGATCCCGCAGGATCCAGCGACGGGGCCGGGGCTCGGCCAGCCGTACGGAGCGCCCGTGAGCGGGCAGCCGATCCCGTACGGGCAGCCGATCCCGCAGATGCCGCCGACGATCCAGCTCACGCCGCAGGAGAAGGACGAGCTGAAGGACGTCGAGGCCGAGTACGAGAAGTTCACGAAGGCCGCGGCCGAGCACGACACGCGCATGCGCACGATCGCGCGGCGCGAGTACGACACGCGGACCGCCGAGCTGACCAAGAAGTACGCCGACCGGATCGCGAAGACGGAGTCCGATCGCGGCAAGCGCCACGGCGAGACGGTCGCGGCGCTCGAGAAGTTCCTCGTCGATCACCCGGCGCACGAGCAGTTCACGCCCGACGCGATGTTCCGCCTCGCGGACCTCTACATCGATCAGGCCGAAGATGAGTTCGAGGCGCGCTTCGTCGCGCAGCAGGCCAGCGGGCAGCCCGCCGACTCCGACGCCGCGCAGATCGTCGACTACTCGAAGTCGATCGCGCTGTGGGAAGGCATCCTGACCAAGTTCCCGCAGTACCGGCAGACGCCGTCGACGCTGTACCTGTTCGCGTACTACGGGCGTGCGAAGGACGAGCGGAAGTCGCTCCAGATCTTCCTCGCGCTCGCGTGCGCCAACCAGTACAAGTGGAACGATCCGCCGCCGGCGCCGCCGTCGCGCGACGAGGCGCTGAAGCGCGTCGCGCAGAAGCAGCTCCGCGATCCGTACGCGCAGTGCACGCCGTACAAGGACGCCGAGGCCGAGCTCGTGCGTCACGCGTGGGTCCGCGGCATCGCGGATCTGCACTTCTCGGTGCCGGGCGAGATCGACGAGGCGATCGCCTCGTACCTGAAGGTCGCGAACGGCGGCAACGACTCCAAGCTCTACGCCGAGTCGCTCTACAAGCTCGCGTGGTCCTACTACAAGCGCGACATGATGGAGGACTCCATCCGTCGCTTCGACGACAGCGTGAAGCTGTACGACTCCGTCGTCGCGCAGGGCGGCACGCCGGCCCTCGAGCTCCGCGACGAGTCGATCCAGTACATCGCGGTCGCGTTCACCGATCCGTGGGAAGGCGAGGCCGACGCCACGCCGCCCAAGGCGTTCGAGCGCGCGCAGAAGTTCTACAAGGGCCGCGAGAACGAGCCGCACGTGCGCGACGTCTGGGTCGCGATGGGCAAGGCGTTCACGGACCTCCAGGCCTACGACCAGGCGGTCGACTCCTACCGCATCGCGATCGGCCCGCCGTGGGAGCTCGATCCGGGGAACCCGGTCGTGCACCAGGAGATCGTCAACGTGTTCGAGACCAAGGGCGACAAGTTCGCGGCCGATGCCGCGGCCGCCGAGCTCGCGACGCGCTACGCGCCAGGCACGCCGTGGTACGCGGCGAACGAGAAGGACCGCGAGGCGATGGAGAACCAGCGCCGGATCGCGGAGCGCGCGCTCTACGCGGCGACGCGCAACACGCACTCGGCGGCGACCGTGATGCGCAAGGACTACGAGGCGGGCGGCAGCAAGGACGCTCAGCTCAGGGCCGACTACCTCGCGATGTACGCGAAGGCCGTCGACCTCTACCGCGTGTTCATCACGACGTATCCCGAGAGCGACTACGTCTACGAGTTCACGTTCCTCCAGGGCGAGGCGCTGTACTGGAGCGAGCGCTACTCGGAGGCGATCGTCGCGTACACCTGGGTGCGCGACCACAAGGACATGGGCACCGCGTACTTCATCGACGCGGCGCGCTCGATCCTTCAGTCGTACGAGGCAGAGGCCGAGAAGCAGGTGGCGCAGGGCAAGCTCCAGCCGCTGAAGGTCCCGTCGATCGCGGACCTGAAGGCGCTGCCCACGCCGTGGACGCCGCAGCCGATCCCCGACATCTACCTGCGGCTCCAGGCCGAGTACGACAACTACCAGAACGTCGTGCCGGATCCGAAGGCGGCGCCGGGGCAGGGCATCAACGCGGCGCTGATCTCGCTCGCGTACCTGCACGTCGACGACGCGATCGCGCGGTTCCAGAAGGTGATGGACAAGTTCTGCGGGGCGCCCGAGGCGGCGAAGGCCAAGGACGGCATCCTCGCGATCTACGAGGCGCAGTCGAACTTCGACGCCATCGAGGCGACGAACAAGAAGTTCATCGCGCAGAAGTGCGGCGACGCCGACGCGATCAAGCTCGCGATCTCGCAGAACCGCTCGCTCAACTTCTCGCGCGCGGCGGACCTCTACGCGAACAAGAACTACGCCCCCGCCGCCGAGGCGTTCTACCGGTTCTACAAGACGGCGCCGAACACCGATCCGGATCTGCCGGTCGCGCTCTACAATGCAGCGGTCAGCTACAAGCTCGCCGACAAGCCGAACAACGCGCTCTCCCTGTTCAAGGAGTTCACGGCGAACCCGGCGAAGAACTTCCGCGAGAGCCCGTACTACCTCGATGCGATGCGCCTGACGGCCGCGAGCTACCAGGCGAAGTTCGACTACGACAACGCGATCAAGACGTACCTCGACCTCTTCGCGACGACGAAGGTCGCGAAGCAGAAGGGGATCAAGGCGCCGGATCCGCTGCCCGGCGAGCAGCCGCGAACGCTCGAGCAGATCGGCCTCGACGCGCTGTACAACGCGGCGCTCGCGTCGGAGCTCAACCGCGACTTCCGCAAGGCGGTCGACCTCTACAACCAGTACGCGAGGGTCGAGACCGACCGCCGCAAGCAGGATCGCGCGATCTGGTCGATCGCCGGCATCTATCGCCAGAGCGGCGATATCACGAACCTGACCGAGACCAACGACAAGTGGCGCCGGCTGTACGGCAAGGACCAGGGCAACGAGGACGACTACGTGCAGTCGTTCTACGACCAGGCCGCGCTCCGGAAGAAGAAGGGCCAGACGCCGCAGGCGAAGGCGATGGGCGTCGAGACGATCAAGGCGTGGCAGGCGCGCGGATCGATCAAGGGCGGCCGCGGCGCGAAGCTCGCCGGCGAGTGGCAGCTCGCGCAGGCCGAGGAGTTCTACGCGGGCACGTGGACGCCGTACGAGATCAAGAAGGCCGCGCGCGACGTCGCCGAGGCGAAGCGGCAGAACGCGGAGATCGAGAAGCTGAAGAAGCAGGCCGAGGACAAGTACCTCGCGCTCGATCCGTACGGCGTCGCCGAGCTGTCGATGGCGGCGAAGGTCCGCTACGCCGACATCCAGTACGAGTTCGGCCAGAAGATCGGCAACGCGCCCATCCCGGTGCCGGTGGCGAAGAACGCGAACGCGGTCGCCGCGTACGAGGCGCAGCGCGACAAGAACCTCGAGCGCTACCTGAACGAGGCGAAGGGCCAGTGGGTCGAGGTCCTGACGCTCTCGAAGCAGGGCGGCATCCATAACAAGTGGAGCCGCCGGGCTAAGGAGAATCTCGGACGCGAATTCCCCAACGAGTTCACGTCGTTGCGGCCGGAGCTCATCCAGGGCACTGAGGCGCCATAGT
>JAEUJX010000151.1 GCA_016794545.1 Myxococcales bacterium | reverse complement strand
CGACCATGGCGAGCACGCGGGTTCACCGGGCGATGTGGCGAGTGGGTGCGGGCCCTCGCCGCGCTCGCCAGGAAGCTTCGATATCCGGCACTCGCGACGGTGCCGGTCAGCGCGGCGATGCTCCACCGCGTCGAGACCGTGACGCCCGATCAGACGCTCGCCGACGCCGCACAGCTGTGTGCCCGCGGCAACCTCCACGTCCCGGTCGTCGACCGCGGGCGCGCGCTCGGCGTCGTCACCAGGGAGGCGCTCGCGCACGCGCTCGCCGAGTCGGGCCCGGGCGCCACGATCGCGATGGCCGAGCAGCGCCGCGTGCTCACCGTGCCTCCGTCGGCCTCCGCGACCGAGGTGCTCGAGCACCTGCGCGCCCATCCCGATGCGGTGGCGCTCGTCGTCGATCACGGCTCGCCGGTCGGGCTCTTGACCGTCGAGCAGCTCGAGGACTACCTCGATCGCGCCGCCTCCTAGGAGGCGAGCGCGGCGAGTGCGGCGAGCGTGCGATCCGCGATCTGCGTGAACCCGCCCTGCGCCATGTGCCGCTGGTACTCCTTGTTCGGAGGGATCCAGATCGCACATGCCTGCGCGCCGTCGACGGTGATCACGTCGAACTGGGTCGCGGAGAGCGCGCTCGCCACGTCGGGCCGCGCGAGCACGGCAGCGAGCTCGCCATCCGCCCGCACGTGCAGACCGTTCCCCACCGCGCTCGCGCCCGGAAACGCCTCCTTGCGGATCTCGGCGTTGCCGCGCGCACCGGGCAGCATCACGCCGAACCGCAGCTGCATCGGCGCCGTGTCCATGCCCGACTTCGCCATCCGCCCGAGCTTGCGGTTCATCTCATCCCGCGTGTGCGATGACAGCGCGGGCGAGATGAACTCCGCGGCGAGCCCGACTCCGAACGCCGCGTTCCCCATGTTCATGATCGCCGAGCCGTCGGTCTCGAGCCACGCCGGCCGCCCGCGGTACGCGCCCTCCGAGCGCGTCCGTGCGCCTGCTTGCCGCACCAGCTGGAGCCCGAGGCTCTCGATGCCGGCCTTCGCGGCGCTCCGCGCCTCGCCCGCCTTGCGGAACGAGCGACGCATCATGAACACCATGAAGATCAGCATGAAGCCGCCGATCCCGACCATCGCGTACACCGCTTCCTTCGGCATCCCGTCCATAGCTCCCCATCGTATCGCAGGCGGCTGCCGCCTGTAACGTGCGCTAGGGTCCCACCGTCCAATGGACATGCCCGCCTCCCAGGCCCGGACCTCGCCCGCTCCCGACGGCAGCGACGCGGAGGTGATCGCAGACGTGCTCGCCGGCGACCGCCGCCGGTTCGCCGTGCTCGTGCAGCGCCACAACCAGACCTTGTTCCGCACCTGCCGCGCGGTCCTTCGCGACGACCACGACGCCGAGGACGCCGTCCAGTCCGCATGGCTCAGCGCGTTCCGCGCGCTCGATCGATTCCGCGCGGACTCGTCGTTCCGCACGTGGGTCACCCGGATCGCGGTCAACGAGGCGACCACGCGGCTGCGCCAGCGGCAGAAGCTGACGCCCGTCTCCGACGAGATCCCGATGCAGCCGGTGGAGTCGCCGGTCCATCACACCGCGATGAAGGAGCTGGCGGCGCGGCTCGAGCGCGAGCTCGACGAGCTTCCGGAGGGGCTGCGGACCGTGCTCGTGCTGCGCGACGTCGTGGAGCTCGACACCGCAGAGACCGCGGCTGCGCTCGGCATCGAGGAGGAGAACGTGCGGGTGCGGCTGCACCGTGCACGGCAGGCGCTCGCGCTCGCGCTGCCCGAGGTCTGGCGGTTCGAGGGCGAACGCTGCGCGCGCCTGACCGAGCGCGTGATGCGCGCGATCCTCGAGTGACAGCTCAGGGGAACGACGCCGGACACGCGTCGAAGCTGCCGCCGCTCTGCGCGTCCGTCGGGATCGCGATCTCCGGCGTCGCCGCGTCGATCGACAGGAGGAACGCGACGAGGTCGTCGAGCTTGCCCGGCTGCGACAGCACGACGCTCATGTTCGCGTTGCCGGCGTTCGTGTGGAACGACCACCGCGCATCCGTGAACAGCTCCGGCAGCGTCTGCGCCTGGCCGTGGTGCAGGTACGGCGCGCCGAGCGCGAGGCCGTACAGCGACGGCACGTTGTAGCCGGCGCGCCCCTCGGCGCGGCCCGGCGGCGACCCCGCGATCGGGCGGATCTCGAGGGCGTCGGTCCTCGTCGCATCGAGCCGATCACCGAACGTGCCGACGTTGCGGATCGAGCACGCGGTCTGCGCGATCGCGATCGGCGCCGGCTCGGCCGCGCCCGTCTCGTCGGAGACCAGCGGAGGCTGCGCGGAGATCAGCGAGCGCGCCTGACCGTTGTTGTCGTACATCCACGTCGTCGGGAAGAACGTGGGCCGGGTGAACGGCATCGTCGCGAGCGAGGTGTTGGTCGCGCCGGCGGGCGTGAAGTAGCGCCGCGACACGGTCCAGCCCGCGCCGCCGTGGCACTTCGCGCAGTTGCCGTCCTGGAACACCTGGCGGCCGCGCGCGACCTGCTCCGCCGGCGGCGACTGGATCGCCTTCGGCGGCACGATCGTCTTCACGAACGCGTCGATGTCATCCCAGTCCTTGTGGCCGCAGATCGCGAGCGCGGTGTCGTCCTGCAGCTCCTTCAGCGGCTTCGCGAGGCCGCCGATGCCGGCGAGCGAGACCGGGGTCTCCTTGTCCAGCTGGTTGCACTCCGCCGCGCTCGGCGCCGCCGTGATCGCGCCGAGGCCGCCCGAGACGTCGCGCGTGTTGCGCTCGAAGTCGTGGTGCTCGTCGAAGATCCCGGTCCAGTTCAGCATGCGCATCTTCTGCGGACCGGCGCCGTGCGAGAACGTGCCGTCCTGCGACGTGGTCTGGCGCGGGCCCGCCGCGAAGATCCACGTCATGTTGTCGGTGAGCCCGTCGGGGTGGCACGAGCCGCACGACGACCAGCCTTCGCCGCCCTTCGCGCCGTTGCCGATGTTCGCGCTCCACCGGCCGCGGCCGGTGAAGTAGAACCGCCGGCCGCGTGCCACGCTCTGCTCCTCCGCGGTCGCCGCCGCGGGAGCCGCTTCGACGGTCTTGGCCAGCTGCTGCGCGGCGAGATCGACGACCGCGAGCCGCCGGGTGAGCCAGCAGTTGACGTACGCCTTCTGGCCCTCGGAGTCGATCACGACGCCGGTCGGCCCCTGACACTTGCCGACGGTGTCGTTGCCGGCGAGGTCGATCAGCTTGTTCTGCGTCGAGCCGATGTCCACCGACGACGCCCCGAACACGACACGCACCATCACGTCACCGGCGCGGCCGATCGCGTACGCGACCTGCGAGCCCTCGACGAAGTCGAGATCCGACAGCTCGCCGGGGATGAACCGCGGGTTCGCCGGCGTCGGGCTCGGGATCGCGTCGTAGATCTTGCGGGCGAGGTTGACGGTGCCGTTGCCGCCGCGGATCTCCGCCGCGGTCGCGAGGTCGGCCACGTGCACGACCGGGAACACGTTGTTGTCGAACCGCGCCGGCGCCTCGGGCGACGCCGCGACGCTCGTCACGTAGACGCGGCCGCTCGCCACCGCGATCGCGCCGAGCTGGTTCGGCGACGCCTTCACCGTCGGGTTGCCGGCGACACCGCCGCGCGGGAACCCGCTGTCGATCGGGTTCAGCACGATCGACGTGTACGTCGTCAGATCCGCGAGCGAGTACACGCGCACCTTGCCGGTGCGCCCGTCGTCCTTCGCCTCGCCGCCCGCGACGGGCACGCCGAAGAACTGCGTCACGATCAGCTGCTCGTCATCGTCGTTCTCGTCGAGGTTGTTCGTCACGTACAGCGCGCGTGGCCGGTCGACCGCGAACGACGTCTCCACCGTCAGCGTCTCGGTGTCGATCACGCTCACGCGGCTCTCCGCCAGCTCGGCGACGAACAGCTTCTTGCCCGTCGGCGACAGCGCGAGCCCCACCGGCTCGGCGCCGACCTGGACCATGCCCTCGACCGCGGGCGTCCCGCCGTCGATCCCGGTGACGCGCACCACCGTGCCGTCCACGCGGTTCGCGACGAATGCCGTCTTGCTGTCGGCCGCGATCACCACGCTCGACGGGCTCCGGCCGGTCGCGACCTTCGCGGTCCGCGCGTGGTCCGAGGTCTGGAACACGCTCAGCGTGCCGTCCTCCGGGTTCACCATCGCGACGTGCGCGCGGTCATCCGCGAGCGCGACCGTGCTCGACCGGCTCGGCGTCTGCCGTACCACCACCTCGGGCGGTGGCGCGTCGTCGCCGGTGGTCGCGCTGTCATCGCCACACCCGCCCGCGTACCCGATGGCCAGCGCGCCCGCCACGACGGTCACGAATCTCTTGTAGTCGTAGTCTTCAGTCATCCGATGCCCTCCTGGCAGTCAGAGGAGGGGGCGGGGGCGATGTCGCATTGTCCGCGTAAGTGGCCGGAACCCGGCTACCTTCGGCGAATGCGCTGGCTGCCCTGCGTGCTGCTCGCGGCGTGCTCGAACGCACCGGGCTCGGGCACGCTCGCGTACACCGAGGTCGGCACCGGGGACATCCGCGTGCTCGACCTGGCGAGCGGCGACCACCGGCAGCTCTCCGGCGGTCCGGCCGGCTCGGTCGCGATCTCGCGCGATGGCCAGCACGTCGCGTTCTCGCGCGGCGATCGGATCGTGCGCATCGCGGATCGGGCGGGCACCTCGGTCACGGAGCTCGCGCTGCCCGGGCGCGCGTGCACGCCGACGCCGTCGTGGGGACCGAACCACTCGCTCCAGTGGTGCGTGACCGACGCCACGGGCAGCTACACCGCGTTCTTGCCGGCGCTCGGCGCGACGCCTCGTCTCGTCGCGACGAACCGGCTCAGACTCACCCCCGATGGGGCGCGCGTGGCGTATCTCGCGCGCGCCGCTCCGGCAGGCCCGAGCCCGCGCGGCGACCTCGTGATCGAGGACGCCGACGGCGCGAATCGCCGCATCCTCCGCACGGATGTGGACGCCTACGTGCTCGACGTCCTGCCCGACGGAGAGCACGTGCTCGTCTCGGATCAGGCCTCGGACACCAGCACGTCCCTCCAGCGGATCCGGATCGCCGATGGGGCCGTCACCGAGCTCGGTCCGGGCGGCGCCTACCTCGACGAGAACGCCGACGTCGCGTACTCGCCCGACGGCTCGGAGGTGCTGACCTCCACCGGGCAGCAGCTTCACGCGCTCGAGCTCGCGACCGGTGCACGCCGGCTGGTCGCGGAGGTGGGCCCTGACGACACGATCGCGAGCGCCCTCTTCGTCGACGCCGGACGGGTCGTGCTCACGCGCCATCGCGACATGTCGCGCGGGGACATCGGCATGTTCGTGGAGTCGATCCAGATCGCCGACGACGCGGGAGTCCGTACCATCGTCGACGAGCCGACCGAAGGTCTCAACAACCCCTGCCGGGCCACCGCGGTCGCCGTGCACGCGGGCTTCGTCGTTGCGAGCTGCGGCGGCGCGCTGATGGCGAGGTTCGACGGACGGCTGCTCGGCGCCCTGCCCTCCGCGTTCGGGCCCCTGGGGCTCGCGGCCGACGAGAGTGGCATGGTGGCGATCGACACCGAGGGCAGCGTGTACTTCGTGACCACCGGCGGAGACCACCACCACCTCGTCGACACCGTGAGCGTGTTCGCACCGCCGGACGCCGATACCGGGCTCCAGCCGTTCGCAGCGTACGCGCCATAGTGCCGCCGCCGTCGGCGGCCACGAGCTGCCGCGGCCGCTCGTGGCCGACGCGCGCCGGCCCGGCGCATCACGCCGCTTCGCGCATCACGGCGGATCGCGGCACTTCGCGAAACCCGATCGGTCCGTAGCGCTTCCAGCCCTCGCGCAGCAGCCACGTCTGCGGCAGCCACACGATCAGCGGGTGGTAGCCCTCAGGCACCTGCCACATCACGCGCTTGCCCTCGAGGGCCTTCCAGCCCGTGAACACGCAGCCCGTGGAGTACGGATCCGTGTTGTACGCGCGCCCGCGATCCTCGCCATGCTTGCGCCAGTTGTTGAGCACGTACGCGAGCGCGTGCCGCGCGCGCCTCGGCGTGGTGATCACCTCGGAGTGATAGCGGTCATCGAACACGCTGCCGCGCCGCCGCACGCCATCACCCAGCGCGCGGTTGATCTGCTTCGCCGCCGAGATCTTGAACCCCTGCATCCCGCGCGACAGCGCCTGCTTGCCCTCCACTTCGACAAGCAGGTGGATGTGCTCGCGCTGGATCGACACGTGAACGATCCGCATGCCCTCGTATGCCGCCGTCACGTACGTGGCGTGACGCAGCGCCTTGTACAGCCTCGCCTTCCTCAGACTTCCGATCTCCGCCTTCACCCGCAGCGTGACGTGCAATGGATGACGCGCCACCAGCTCGGGTCGGGCGAGATGCGACACCCGCCGCCGGCCCTTCGTCCGCGGCCTGCCCACCGGTCGTGCGCCCTTCCGCCGCTTCCTCGCCGGTGCGGTGCCGTGCTGGTTCAGCAGCGACTGCTGGACGTGGCGCTTCCGATCCCGCTTCGCCATGACCTTGCGTGGATACCGCGACACCCATCGCCAGTCAACAGTTTTGGCAGATATTTATTCTTGCTCGATTCAGGCGGGGTACATTCGGTCATTTTGGTTACGCCTCGCCGTGACCCGTGTAGAACCTTCACGGGTCTGTCTCGCCACATCGCTTACACCTGACCTTGCTTGCCCACGAACATCCTTTGCACCCGGAGGTCGAGGGCAGCCCCCCGCTGGACCGGAGGAAGCTCGTAGCTTCGGGAACGGCGTGAGGACCGGGAGCTGATCAAGTC
>JAEUJX010000616.1 GCA_016794545.1 Myxococcales bacterium | reverse complement strand
CCGCCCGTCACGAAACCTGCGGTCACGAACCGCCCCGTCGCGAAGCCTCCTGTCGCGAAACCTCCCATCACGAGACCTCCCCGGCCGCCGGTGCGTACGCCCGGCGATGACCCGCCGCCGTTCTGATGCGCACCTTCACGATCCTCCTCGCCATCGCGCTCGCGAGCGCCGCGTGCCTCGAGCAGCCACCGCGCCCGGGACCCGGACCGGATCCCGATCCGGTCGACGCCTTCGTGCCGCTGCCCGACACCGGCAGCGGCTTCGACGCGTTCGTCGCGGACGTCGAGCACTCAGGGAGCCGTGGGATACCGGCAGGCGCTGGCGACGCGCTCGATCGGCCGGAACCCGACGCGCTCGTAGACCCGCATCGCCGGGCCACCGGCCTCCGCGACGATCACCAGCTCCTGGATCACCGGTAGCACCTCGCGCGCGGCGGCGGCGAGGAGCGCGGCCGCGATGCCGAGCTTGCGGTGCGTCGCTCGCGTCTGCACGTCCTGAAAGCGCGCGCGGTTGCCGAGCGCGACGAGGCCGAGCGCGCCGACCAGCTCGCCGGCGTCGAACGCGCCGAACCACGCGGCCTTGCCGCTCGCGACGAGCGACTGCTGCCAGGTCGCGCGGCGCAGGAGGAACTGGCGGTACGCCTCGTCGTGACGCTCGGCATCGGCGTACTCGAGCTCCGCGGTCGCCGGGACCTCGCGCGCCGCGAGGGCGCGGATCTCGAAGGGCACGTGCGGCGCGGTGAGCAGGCGCGCGGAGAGCACGGCGTTGGTCTCGACCTTGAAACCCGCGGCGAGCAGCTCGTCGGTCGCGCCGGTGTCACCGGTGATGCCGTCCCACCGCAAGGTGACGTGGCGGATCGCCGGGTCGCGAAGCTCCTCGGCGAACTTGCGCGACCAGTACGCGACCTCGCCGACCTGTGGCGGGGCCGGCAGCACGAGCATGTTGCCGAAGTAGTAGTCGGGATCGTCGGGCGTCGCGACGACCAGGTACCCGCCGCGGTCGGTGATGAGACCGCGCGTCGCGGCCAGCTCGAGATCCGTCGCGAGACCGACACTGCGTATGTGCACGACCGCTCGGTTCCGGCCTAGTTCCGGACCAACCCGAGCAGCTTGGACATCGTCTTCTCGTCGGCCGGAGGAAAGTCGTAGTCGAGGAACTCGCGCGAGGTGACCCAGCGGAGATCCGCGACGGTCGCGGGATACGGGCGCGCTTCCGACGGGAGCTTGCACGAGTACATCGTCAGGTGGACCTGATAGCCGGTGTAGTCGTGGAGGTGCTCGCCGAGCTTGGCGCCGACGATCACCTCGACGCCGATGCGGCCCTTGACCTCGCGGAGCAAGCACGCGGTCTCGCTCTCGCCCGGCTCGACGCGGCCGCCGGGGAACTCCCACAGGCCGGGGAGCACCGCGTTGGCGTTGCGCTGGGTGATCAGGTAGCGGCCCTCGTGATCGATCACGGCCGCGACCACACGGATCACCTCTTTTCCCATCGCCCGGCGATTATCGATGCTTTCGACGGGATTGCAACGGAAACGCCCGTGTGTATGCTGCGCGCCCCATGCCGATCCGGTTCGTCGAGATCAAGGCCGCAGAAAACGCGGAAGCGCTCAACTCCGAGTGGGTCGTCCTCGAGAATGACGGCAAGACACCGTTCAACACGCGCGGCTGCGGCATGACCGTGGGCCGCCGCGGGTCGGCCAAGAGGTCGCTGCTCGGCATCATCGATCCGGGCTTCGTGCTCCAGCCGGGCGAGAAGATGCGCATGTGCACGGGAAACCCGGCGACCCAGGCGCACGGGGCGCCGCCGCCGGAAGACGCCGTGAAGAACTACTTCCTGTTCCTGCCGAAGGCCTACCTGGCCGGGGGACCCGGAACCGTGCTCACGCTCGTGCTGCGCGGCCTCCCCGTCGCCAAGGGCGAGTTCGATCCGGCGGCTCCGAACGGCGTCGCGCCCGCGAAGAAGTAGCGGCTCAGCGCAGCACCGCGAGCAGCGTCGGCGGCGCCGTGTTGTGCGAGGCGATCGTGTACCGCTGCTGTGCGCCGCCGGCCTTGACGGTGACGCCGGTCGCGTCGCCCTTCAGGTACACGATGAACATGCCGCTGCCGTCGGTGGCGGTGGCGCCGGTGATCGGCACGAGCTTGTTCGCGGCCGGCTGGACGTAGACGACCTTGCCCTGCGCCGGATCCTCGAGCTCGACCGTGGCGCCGGCGATCGCCGACTTCTGCGCGAGCGTGCTCTGCTGGTAGACGGCGCCGAACACCGGTGGTCCGAACTGCTGCACCATCGCCGGGTCGATCGAGCTGAACGCGTAGAAGTTCTCGATCACGGGCAGCTCGAGCTCGCCTGCCCCCGCGCACAGCGTGGGCGCGCCGGGGTTGATGCACGAGCCGGCGAGGTTGGTCTGCGAGTCGTAGCCCATCGCGATGCACGAGCGCGCGGCGGCGACGCCGGTGAACGACTCGATGATCGCCTTGCCCTGCGCGTCGGGCGGCATCGCCGACTGTCCGGACTCCCAGATCATGCGGTCGAACGAGGCGCCGAGCAGCTGCGGGCGGATGTCGCCGGCGAACACGAGCGGCTGCGACGCCGGATCCGGGAGGGCCATCGCGCACTGCTTCGTCCTGTCGAGCGCGAGCAGATCGACGGTCGCCACGCGGTACGTGGTCCTCGCGCCGCAGCTGATGTTCGGCACGACCGGGATCGCGAGCGACTCGCTGCCGTCCAGGTACACCGCGCCACCGTAGAAGTTCGCCTCGTGGAACCGCGCCTGCTCGGCGCACGCGCCGGCGGTGCCGCGCAGCTGCACGCCGGCGAGACCGGACTCCGGGAGGGTCAGGTCGAATCTGCCGGCGATCGCGGCGCGGATGTCGGCGAACGACCTCGGTGCGGACGGCAGATCGATGCAGTCGCCGACGACGTCGGGCGGCGTCGCCTGGCTGCCGCGCTCGTTGCCGACCGCGAACACCTCGACCGCGGTGACGCAGGACAAATCGAAGCCCTCCGGCATCTGCTGCGCGGTGGGCAGCGTCAGCGACATGTCGATCACGGGCTCCGCACACGCGGATGCGCCCAGGGCGACGAAGAGCACGCAGGACCTCATCAGAAGCCTCGGATCGAGGTCGGCTCGCGCGTCAGGTAGTGATAGGACAGCGCGCCCCCGCCGATGACGGCGCCGACGCCGACCCACACGTACCAGCGCTCGTACCAGCGCTGCTTGCGCTCCTGCTGGATCACGGTGATCTGGGTCGCGTCGACGAGGTTGTCCGGATCGAGCGCCGCGTTGACGAGGCGCATGATCGTCGCCGACGACGCGGTGTCGAGCAGGTCCACCGGCTTGCTCACCTTGCGCATGTCGGTGTCGTAGAGGCGCACGGTGACGCGGTCGTCGCCCGCGTCCTCGATGATCAGGTAGCGCTTCGTGCCGGTCACGTTCGACAGCGCCTTCGCCTTCTTGAGTCGCGCCTTGCCGGGCGCCGCCGTCACCGTCGCGTCGACGAGCTTCGCGGCCCTGTCGTCGGTGCTCTCCTGCTCGAGCGCGATCGGCATCGCCTCGGTCTTCGACTCGCGGATCTCGATCATCTCCGGATACGTCGTGTATCCGTCCGCGGTGACCATGACGAGGTGGACGCCGACGGGGAGCTCGATCTTCCCGTCCGCGGGCTGTGCCTTGCCGCCGTCGATCCGCACCTCGGCCTCGGCCGGTTCGGCCTGGACCCTCAGCCAGCCGATCGCGGTGGTCTCGCGGCGTGCCTTCTTCATCAGCTTGCGCACCGTCGGCGACGCGAGCTTCTTGTCGACCTGGCGCGCCGGGTTGAACCGGTAGGACGTGCGGAACCAGCCGAT
>JAEUJX010000031.1 GCA_016794545.1 Myxococcales bacterium | reverse complement strand
GATCAGCACGGCGAACTTGCGGGCGCGCTCGATGTTGTCGCCGGCCTGCATCGAGCCCGAGCAGTCGATCAGCGTGCCGAGGAACAGGTCGGTGCGGCGGACCGGCGCGCGCGCGGTGAGGATCTTCGGATCGCCGCGCGTGACGAGTGCGTTGAGGCGCCCGCGATCGAGCGCGCGGCCCGCGATGCGCGCCTTCTGCGGCTCCCAGCGCAGGCCGAGGTCGTCGAGGTGCGCGCGCAGGCGGATCGCGTGGCGGTTGACCTCCGCGGCGAGCCTGCGGTGCTCGACCGGCTCGCCGCGCACGCGCTGCACCGTCGTGATCTTGTCGAAGTCCTCGTCGGGGTTGACGTTGATCTGGAGGCGATCGCGCGGCCCGTGCGAGCGCGTCGACGAGCTCTTGCGGGGATCGAGGATGCGTTCGACCTCGCGCTGCAGGATCTCGTCGTCGATGCCCGAGCCGTGCACGTCGAGCTCGCGCTCCTCCTCGCCGAGGCCGAGCCCCTCGGGGCCGCCGAACACGCGCGCGACCGAGACGGCGCCGCCGAACAGCGCGGCGATCTGCTTGGTCAGCTCGTACATCCCGCGCATGTCGAGCTTCTTGAGGTGCTTGCCGCACAGCTCGAGTGCGGACGCGACCAGCGGGTCCTCGAACCGGTTGCCGAGCCCCATGCGCAGCGCGCGCGCGAACCGGGCGAGCGGGTGGCCGGCCCGCTCGAGGGAGGCCAGCACCGCACCGCGGCGGAGGCGCACGCTGTCCTCGTCGAACGCGACGCCGAGCTCGATGTCGATCAGCGCCCGCGCGGTGGAGCCGCGCAGCGCCTCGAGCAGCAGCTCGATCTTCAGCTCCTGCGCGGCGTGCTGGAACGCGTACGCGTCGAGGCGCTTCAGCCGGTCGCCGTACGCGCGGTCGACGGCCCGGAGGTTGCGCTCGAGGTGCTCGTCGGCCACGAGGTTGAGCAGGTGGCCGAGGCCCTCCGCGTGCGCCTGCTTCCACAGCGCCTGCGCCTCCTCGCTCGCGTGATAGGCGTGGTGGCCGAGCTCGTGCAGGATCAGCCCCTCGACGACGTCGCGGCCGTGCGGTTCGCCGCGCAGCATCGGCAGCGGCGAGACGAAGATCTTCGCCTTGTCGAGGAAGGTGTGGCCGAGGTCGGTCTCCTTGCTCGTCATGTGGACGCGCATCAGCCGGCCCGTCAGCTCGACGCCGCGCTTGACGCCCCACGCGAACACCTCGGCGATCCGGCCCAGCCGGTCGTGTGGGAGGCCCTCGCCGACGACGAACGACGCGGCGGTGCGGCGGGCGAGCGCGGTCTGGCCCTCCTCGAGGATCCGCAGGTAGAGCGGCGGCAGCTCGGCCGGGTCGGCGAGCGTGTTGCGCTTGAGCCGCTCGATCAGGTCCCACATCCGCTTTTCGGTGCAGGCCTTGTGGCCACCGATCAGCGCCGCCTCGACGACGGCGCGCGCCACGACCGTCCCGGACGCGAGCGTCAGGTACTTCAGCGGCTTCTCGGCGGTGCCCTCCTCGAGCAGCTCCTCGACGAGGAGCGACAGCCCGGTCAGGTCGCCGTGGTCGAGCGCGAGCCGGTACGCGACCTTGCGGCGGAGGAACAGCGGCCGGTTGTCGTCCGCCTCGAGGAACCGGCGGAGCGCATCGGGGATGCGCGGCTCGGGCGCGTGCGAGTGGGTCTCGAGGTGATCGATCGCGCGGGCGTACGCGTGGTGCTGCGGCGAGTCCGCGAGCGCGAGCGCGCACTCCATCGGAGGCGCGGCGCGCACGAGCGCGTCCCAGTCGTCGCGCCGGAACCACTGCTTGTCCGACGGTGCCCGCGCGGCCGCGAGCGCGCCCGTGAGGTCGCCGAGGCCGAGGCACAGGTGGAACTGCCACTCCGGCGGCAGGCCCGCGGTCCGCGCGATCCGCCGCGCGACGTCGAGGGCGGGCACGCTGTCCCAGAGCACGATGCTCGCGAGCAGCGGCGTCGGGGCCAGCAGCTCGTCGAGCTTCTCGAGCAGCGCGGACAGCCGCGCCTGGCCGGTCTCTCCGGCGAGGAGCAGCGCGAGCACCGCCTCCTGCACGACCGCGGTTCGCGGGTCGCGGCACCACTCGACGAGCACGTCGGCGTCCCGGCACTCGCGGATCGCCGCGATCAGATCGGCGCCGGCGAGGCCCGCCGCTGCGCGCGGAGGCTCGGGCATGCCCTCGAGGCGCACGAGCCGTGCGAGCTGCTCGCGCGCGGGAGCCTCCGCATCGGCGGTGCGATCGAGCAGCGTCTCGCGGATCGCCGACAGCGGGACCGCGCCGCCCTCGACGAGCGAGACCGCGATCCGCGCCGCGTGCTTGCCGATCACCGGCCGTCCGACCCGCTCGGCGACGAACTGCGCGAGCTCGACCGTCCCCGAGCGCACGAAGCGCTCGCGGTCCCGGTAGCGCGAGAACAGCACGAGCTCCGCGAGGCCACGCCACAGCGTGTCGGCCGCGAACCAGCCCGGCAGCGCCTCCACCGAGCGCAGCGCCTGGAGCACGCCGCCGGCGGCATCGGCCCAGCGACCGAGCGCCTCGGTGTGCGCCTCCCAGCGCCACAGCCGCGCGTGCGCGAGCGGTGGCAGATCGAACGCGGTCCGCCACAGCGCGATCGCCGCGCTGTCGAGCTCGTCGTGGAACCGGGGTGCGGCATCGCCGAACCGATCGAGCTGGAGCGCGACCTCGCCGAGTGGATCCGCACACCCGATCAGCGCCGCGCACGCGGCCACGCTCGGCCCCGCGCCGCGCACGGCGAGCGCGGCGACGAGCCCCGTGACCGGCGCGAGGAGCGCCGGGTGGAGCGCGGCCTCGAGGTCGCGATCCGAGCTCGCGATGATCTTCTCGCGCTGCGCGTCGTCGAGAGCGCGCCGCGCGCGGACCGCGGGCAGCGGGATCACCGGCGCCGCGACGGTCATGCGGGTCACGCGCAGCGCCCACGCGCGCACCTCGGCGCGCGCGTGCTCCTCGAACACGGCAGCCAGGGCGAGCTCTCGGTCGCGCGGCAGTGCATCGAGATCGTCGAGCACGGACACGAAGCGCGCGGCCTCGTCCTCGCCGAGCAGCCGTGCCGCCGAGGCGAGCTGCTTGTCGTCGAGCGCGCGCCCGAGGACGAGCGCGACGCGGAGGCCGTGATCACCGCGATCCGGAGCGAGCACCGCGTTCAGGATCTCCGCGGCCTGCGTGCGATCGATGCGCGGCGCCAGGACGCGCGCGGCGGACGCGAGCGCCGGATCGGCGCTGTCGAGCGTGCCCGCGAGCGCGAGGAAAGCCGGCGCGCGCGCCCGCCGCTGCAGGTGATCGACGAACGCCTCGAGCCGCTTGCCCGCGAGCTGGCCGAGTGCGAGCCCGGCGAGCGCGGTGTGCCGTCCGGGGTGAGGCTTCTCGAGCGCGGCCAGCCAGCGCAACTCGAGCGGCGGCTTCTCCGGCGGGAGGGACAGGAGCTCGCGCCATCCGAGATCGCTCGCCGTCAGCGACGCGAGGATGGCGGGCTCGCCGAGCGCCTTGACCAGCCCCGCGAGGCGACGGCCCGAAAACAGGCCCGCGATCGCCGCGGCGGTCGCGAGGTTCGCGCGGACCCAGGGGAGCGCGAGCAGGCCCGCGATCTGCTTCGTCGTCGGCTTGATCGCCCAGCCGTGCAGCTTGAAGCCGGCGGCGACGTCATCGGCGCGATCGGTCGGGAACCCCGGCAGGGCCAGCGCGAGCGGATCGACCGCGGCGGCCGCGGCGACCAGCGCGGTGACCGGCGCGACCGAGAGCCGCGACAGCACCGCGACCGCGAGGCGCTTCACCAGCGGGCGCTTCCACTCGAGCGTGATCGCGGTGACCACCTTCTCGATCGTGCGATCCATGCCCTCGACCTCGGCGAACGCGCGCGCGAGCTGGTCGACGACGTCGATGCCCGGGGCGACGGGCAGGACCGGCGAGGCGGTGGCGGCGAGGTAATACGCGGCCACCGCCTCGGGATCGCGCCCCCGCTCGCGCTCGAGGAACGTCCGCAGGTCCGTCGGCGCGACGCCGGCGACGAGCCTCAGGAAGTCCGGCGAGGCCAGCGCGCCGCCGCGGTGCAGGTCGAACGCGAGCGGCAGCGGCGCGCCCGGCCATGGCAGCGCCGCCGCGAGATCGGCGCACGCCGGATCGGAGCGCAGGTACGCGCCGGTCTCCGCCGCCGCGCGCGGCACATCGGCGAGCGCCGCGCGCCGGACCTCGACGCGCGCGTGAAACAGCGCGTGGACGTATCTCCCCGGCGCGTCGCGCGCGGTCTCGCGCAGCGCGGCGAGCGCCGCGCGCCACACGCGGTCGTCGGGGTCATCGAGCCCCGCGACGAGCGCACGCACACCGGCGACGCCGCGCGCTCCGCCGAGCGCGGTCAGCGCGACGGCCCGCAGCTCCGGCTCCGCGCTCCGCGCGAGGGCGGCGAGCGGTCCGAGGTGCGGCGCGCGGCGCGCCAGCGGCCAGTGAGCGACCGGGGCGAGCTCCGCGGCGGTCACCTCGCCACGCGAGATCCTCCGCCACAGCTCGAGATCGCGCACCGCGCGATTCTACCGATCAAGGGCGCGCGCGGCGCGGCGGGAGCAGCCACGGCGGGGTCACGACGAACACGTCCTTCACGGACCACGTGCCCCAGCGGGCGGGTACGACGACGATGGCGGGTGGGGTGGTGAGCGGCATGGCCTTCCCCACAGCACGGTCCGTACCACGCCGCTCCGTCGCTGATCTCGCGCGGTTATCCGCGCGCCCCTCGCGCCACGCGCCTCCCACGGGAGACAGCCGTGGGGCCCCTCCCCGCGTCAGCGCTTGGCGAGCCCGGCCGCGATCGCCTGTGCGACGGACGCGTCGGCCTCGATCGCGGCCGCCCACGCCTTCGCGACGTCGAGGTAGCCGGCCTCGTCGAGATCGAACTGCGCGATCGCCTCGGCCGGCGCGAGCGCGGCGAGATCGCGCAGCAGCGAGACGTAGTCGCTGACGCGCTCGAGCTTGCCGCCCGGCACGACGACGCGGTCCTTGAACGGAGGAGGCGGCGGTGCCTCGTCGCCGAGCACGACGCCGCCGCGCGCGCGGAACTCCGTGTAGAAGGCCTCGCGCGTCATCCGATCGCCCATCCGCGGCACCGGGTCGCGCGCGAAGTACGCCTGCTCGCGGATCAGGAGCGCGAGGGCGCGGCACGCGACCGCGTCGCGCTCGGTGACGCCGACCGTCGCCGCGAGCATCGCGTTCGCCGACGCCCGGGCACGGGGCGTCACGTCGACGTCGTTCTCCGACGAGAACCGGAAGCGCGTCGCCTCGAGCGCGGCGCGCCGGACGCGCCAGCTCGCGTCGGTGGCCAGGGCCGACGCGCTCGCGAAGTCACCGGCCTCGAGCAGCTCGAACACCGGCTCCCGCTGGCGGATCGGCGGCAGCGGCGGCGGCGCGTGCTGCTGCCTGGTCTTCGCGCGCTCGAGCGTCGTCGCGAAGTTGCCGATGTTGTCGGGCAGCGGGTTCTGCGCCACCGCGTCCTGCGCGAGCTTCACCGCCTCGTCGAACCTGCCGAGCCCGATGTACGCGCACGCCAGGTGATTCCACCCGTTGGTCTTCCACATCAGGTCGTCGCCGGCCTTCGCGATCAGCTTGTTCGCGATCAGCTCGCACGTCTTGTAGTCGCCGACCTCGTCGAGCACACCCGCGTACGCGTTCAGCTGCGACTCGTCGAACGCCCCGGGATCGAGCTGATACGCGAGCGCGTACGCCTTGACCGTGCGCGGGTTGTCCATCGCCGCGTACGCGATGCCGCCGTACGTCAGCCACTGATCGGAGCGGTTGTACCAGCGGCTCGCGTAGTCGAGCACCGCCATCGCCTCGGGGAGTTTGCCGGCCTGGTACAGCACGCCCGACAGGATCTGGGTCGCCTGCTCGTGGGTGCCGCGCACGAGGTGCGGCATCGCCTCGGCCACCTTGCCCTGCTGCGCGTACGCGAGGCCGAGGTTTCTGTGCGCCTCGCCGTTCCCGGGGTCGAACGCGACGGAGAACCGGCCGAGCCGCTCGGCGCGCGCCGGATCTCCCTTCTGGAGCGCGTCGAACATCTGCGCCGCGAGCTTCTCGAACGCGAGCGGCACGTCGAGCTTGAGCCGCTTCCACGGCTCGGCGAGCGTCGCGAGCTGGCGGTCGCGCCAGTCCTCGCCCGCCGCCGAGAGCCCCGCCGTCAGCACGCCGAGCGCGGCGGGGCCACGGCCGGCCTCGAGCAACACGCGCGCGGCGTGCACGCTCGGGCCCGCGCTGAGGCCCTCGACGAGGTAGCAGCACGTGAGCAGCTCGTCGATCGCCGCATCGGTGTCCATCTCGCGCGCCGCGAGCAGCGCGACGACGGAGTCCGCCCACTCGTCGGCGCCGAGGTAGCCGGTGTGCAGCGTGAGCTGCATCGCCTGCGCGTTGACCGCGGCCGCCCAGTTCGCCGGCCGCTCGCGGTGCAGCCGCGCGACGCTCGCCGCGAGCACGGCGCTCTCCTCGGGGCCGAGCACGCGCGCCGCGATGGTCGCGTGCTCGCGCACGAACCCGGCGATGTCGCCGCCGCTCCGCTCGTCGAGCGCGAGGCTGCGCTCGAGGGTGCCGAGCCACGAGCTCCCGATCCAGCGATCGGCGCGGCGCAGCACCGGCTCCACCGCGCCGAGCAGGGCACGCGCGTCGCGGTCCTGCAGCGCCGACCGGTGCTCGCGGACGAGCGCGAGCGCCTCGCCCGCGACCGTGCGCAGCGCACCGGCGATCGGCGTCGCGGGCAACGTCGTCGCGTTCAGGTAGCGCGCGAGCGCCTGGGCGGCGGCGTAGCACGCGGCCTGCGCGAGCGCGGCCGGATCGTCCTCGCTCGCCTCGGCGAACACGACCTCGAGCCAGTTATTGACGAGCCGGTCGGCGCGCGCGAGCGCGTCGTCGGGCTTGCTCGACGGACCTACGGCCGCGAACAGCGCGTCGATCGCCTTCTTGCTGCGGGTCGCCGCTGCGAACCCGCCGAGCGCGGGCTCGGCCTCGGTGCCGCCGAGCTTGCCGAGCGCGCGGGAGACCACGGAGCTCCTCGCCGCATCGGGCATGAAGTCGGCGACGTCGCGGGCCATCCGCCGCGCGAGCATGTTCGCGCCGACCGCGACCTTCTCGCCGAGCGCGAGCTCCGCGACCTCCAGCGGCGCGCACGACAGGAGGAGGCCGCAGCGCGCGATCGCGACGTGCTCGTCGCGGTCCGGCTCGGTCAGCGACACGCGCCACAGCTCGTCGAGGCCGCGGCGCCACTCCCCGGCGGCGAGCAGACAGCGCGCCGCGGCGAGCCGCGCGACCGGACCGTCGAGGCCGGCGCCGAGCCCGTACTGCGACCACGCGAGCACGACCTCGTCCTCCCGACCCATCGCGACGAGCGCGTCGAGGAACACGGCGAGGTCGACGTCGTCATCGGGCTGGATCCGGCCGAAGCCCTCGACCGCGCGCGCCGGATCGCCGCGGAAGAAGCCCTCGCGCGCGTAGCACCACGCGACGAACCGCGGATCCTTGCGCCAGTTCTGGAGGATTCGGGTGTGCCGCGGCCACGTCGCCTCGCGGCCCTCGAGCCGGTTCGCGCGCAGCGCGATCGCCTCGTCGAGCCGGCCGACGCGCAGCAGCGACGTGGCGACGAGCAGGTCGATCTGGATCTGGTCCGGGTACCACGGGTACGCCGGCTCCATCGGGCAGCCGTGGATCCGCCCGCTCGCGTGCGCCTGGGCGAGCAGCGCGCCCTCGCGATCGGTCTCCATCACCATCTCGACCAGCGCGATGTGCGCGCTGGAGTCCTCGGGATGGGTCGCGACCGCGCGCTCGAGCAGCCGCACGCCCTCGTCGGGCACGCGCGAGTCGTTCAGCAGATCGGCGACGCGCTCGATGATGTCGAGCTGCGCCGGCCGGCACAGCGCCGCGATGCCGGCTCCCGCGACGGACTCGAGCTCGGTCGGCTTGATGGCGGCGTCACCCTCCTCGTCATCGTCGTCGTCGTCGCCGACCGCGAGCTCCGCGTAGGGTCGCGCCCAGCACGGCGCCGACGCGATCACCCGCCGCAGCAGCGCGAAGTCGGCACCCTGCCCCTTCGACGCGAGGTACTGCTCGAACAGCGCCTGGGGCTGCTCGGGGTCCGCGAGCAGGATCAGATCGTCGAGCTCCTCGCGGATCGCCAGCGCCAGCAGGCGGAGCGCGGCGAGCCGCAGCGGCGGTGGCAGCCGGTTCGCGATCGGCCGCGCGACCTTCGCGCGCCGGACCGGAGGCTCGGCCGGCGGCGCCGGCGCGGCGGGCTCGTCCTCCTCCGCGACCTCCTCGGGTGCATCGGAGTCGGTCCCCGCGAGTGGATCTTCCTCGGCGACGCCGCTCTCCGTCGGATCCGGATCGCCGAAGCCCGCGTCGAGGTCGGCCTCGCTCGGCGCGTGCTTCACCGGCGTCGCCCACGCGCGCGCCTGTTCGACGAGCAGCGGAGCGACGAGCTTCACCACCTGGATCAGCTCCTCGGTGGTGACCGCCTCGAATCGCCTCGGCAGCGCGCCGAGGCCGCGCGCCGAGAGCCACTGCGACAGCACCTGGTGGATCTGATCGCCGGGGTTCTTGCCGAGCGCGTCGAACGACTGCTTCGTCCCGTCGCGCCCGAGCGTGTGAAGCCGCACGACGCCGCGGGCGACGAGCTCGAGCCAGATCAGCTCGTCGCGGCGCGTGGAGCCGTAGAACGCGTCGGTCGGGCTGGCGCCGATCGACGCGTGCGCCGGCGCGAAGTGACCCTCGTGCGGGAACAGCGGCGTCGACTCCGGATCGTAGACCGCGAGCATCGGGTGGCGCTGGCAGCACTCGATCAGCGCGACCCAGAGCAGCAGCGCGGCCTCGGGCTCGAGCGCGACGTCACCCTCGATCGTGACGTCGGGCAGGAGCACGCCGACGCGATGTGGCTTGCGCAGGGCCGGCACCTAGACGCCCTCCAGCTCGCCGCGGCGGATCCGCCGCGCACCCTGGCGCTCGAGCTGCGCGATGGTCTGCACCAGGCACCAGTCGCCGTGGACGTAGTAGTCCGTGCCGGGGAACGGTCCGTTGACGAGGCGCGCCCCGGCGGCCTCGACGGCCTTCGCGATCGCGTCCTTGTTCATGTACTTGAACTCTCCAGCCAGGTAGACGGTCGAGCCGGGCAGCCCGCGGCCGAGCCGCCGCACCACCGCGAACGTCGGCTCGATCGACGGCAGATCGGCCTCCGCGTCGTCGGGCGCCGGCCGGGCGAGCGCGAGCACCCCGGGCAGTCCGCCGGCGAGCGCGCCGATCGCCGGGCTGTGCGCCGGCGCGTGCTGGATCAGCCACTGCTCGTGCGGCCCGGGGAACGCAGGCAGCGCGCTGTCGTCGGTGATCTCCGACGGTGGCAGATCCTCGGAGAGGATCCGCGCGGTCAGATCCGGGCGGCCCGCGCGGTAGCACGCGAGCGCGCGCGCGCAGACCAGCTCCGGCGTGTGCAGGCGCGCGGTCGCGGCGAGCTCGAGCGCGGCGAGCGGCCGGCCGTGGATCGCGAGCTGGAGCGCACCGAGGTCGGCGGCCTTCAGCGTCTGCGCCGCCACGGTGAGCTGCTTGACGCGCCCGCGCCGGGCGAGGTCCTCGAGGTAGAGGTCGCGGACGAGCTTCTGCGACTCCGGGTGCGCCGCGACCAGCTCGCGCGCGCGCACCGGATCCGCCGCGCCGCGCACCATCCAGGCCCACATCGCGTAGAGGTACGCCTCGGGGTGACGGATGAACTTCGTCAGCGTGCCGAGGTCGTCGGCGGCCTGGCGGCAGCGCGCCGCGCGCTCGACGGCCGGCATCAGCGCCGTCGTCCGCGCGACCTTGAGCCCGCGCACCGTCGGCACGACGCCGCGGTTCGCGAGGTGCCACTTCGCCCTCTGGCGCAACAGGTCGGCGAACTTCATCCCGGCGAGCGTGTCCTCGAGCCGCCCGAGGTGCTGCTCGCCACCGAGCGAGATCGCGAGGAACAGCATCTCCAGCCGCTCGTCGATCGGCGCCTCGGCCGCCCGCGACACCAGCAGCGGAACCGCCTCCTCGCCGAGCGTCGCGCCGATCAGCCGCAGCACGCGCGTGCGGTGCTGCGCCGGGATGTCGGCGATCGACACGAACAGCACGCGCGCGAGGGGCGGCGTGGCGAACGCCTCGATCGCATCGCCCCACAGCCCCGGCGCCTTCGCGATGATCGCCGCGATCATCTCGCTGCTCACGTGGCGCAGCGCGTGCGGGAGCTGCTCGCTCGTGATCTTCCCCGCGATCGTCGCCGCGTCGGCGAGCTTCGCGAGCGCCTCGTCGGCGATCTGCACGGCGTCCGCCGGCCACTGCGTCGACGGGTGCATCGACCGCACCTGCCGGTAGCCGAGCGTCCACGTCGCCTGCTCTCGCACCGGCTCCGGCGTGGCCGGATCGAGCACGAGCGTGCCGAGCCGCTTCGCGGTCTCCACCGACGGAAACCGCGTGAGCCAGATGCACCCGCGGCGCCGCAGCTCGACGGAGTGCGACGGCTCGATCATCCAGTACCCGATCTCCGCGAGCTCGGGCGCGGCGCCGACCCATGCCTCGCCGTCGTCCATCGCCCGGGCGAGCCGCTCGAGCGGAACGCCGTCGAGCACGCTGCCATCGGTCGGCAGCAGCGCCAGGGCGCTCTGCGTCTGATAGCGCACGGCGGGTGGTATCGCTCCCAGCTCCCCGAGGCTCGGCGGACCGCTCATCAGCGCGAGCATATGATTACTGCTACCGTTCGTGGGATGCGCCTGGCACTGATCGCCCTGCTCGCGCCGTTCTCGCTTCCGGCTGCCGCGCTCGCCGATGCGCCGAAGGGGACGATCAAGGGCACCATCCTGTTCGAGGGCGAGCCTCCCGAACGCGCCACGCTCGACCGGAAGTCCGACCCGTGGTGCAAGCAGGCCGAGACCTCGCTCGCCGACGACGTGGTCGTCACCAAGGGGAAGCTCGCCGGGGTGCTGGTCCGCGTCGCGAACGGCTCCGCGGGCACGCACGCCGCGCCGGCGACGCCCGCGGTCCTCGACCAGCGGGGCTGCGCCTACACGCCGCACGTCGTCGGCCTCGTCGCCGGGCAGAAGCTCGCCGTGCGTAACAGCGACGGCACCGTCCACAATGTCCACGCGCGCGCCGCGGGCAAGGACGTGCTCAACAAGATGCAGGGCGTGAAGGCCGCCGACCTCCCCGTCGACACGGCGACCGCGAAGCCCGGTGACGTGCTCGAGCTGTCGTGCGGCGTTCACCCGTGGATGCGCGCGTACGCGGTGGTCCAGGATCACCCGTACTTCGCGGTCACCGGCACCGACGGCGCCTTCGCGATCACCGGCCTCGCACCCGGCAGCTACACGCTCGAAGCGTGGCACCCGACGCTCGGCGCGAAGAGCATGCCGATCAAGATCGGCACGGGCCCGAAGGCCTCGATCACGGCGCGGTTCTCGTACAAGCCGTGAGCTACCAGTGGCGCCTGCGCACGTCGCGCAGCCAGCTGTCGGCGGCCGCGACCGCGTTCACCGGCGGCTCGGCCGGCAACACCGACGTCCGCCACCCCGCATCGACCGCGTCGATCACCGCGGCGAGCCGGGCGCGCCACTCGGCGGCGTGCGGCCCCTCGAGCTGCGAGCGCTCGCCGGTGCGCTTGATCGCGAGCAGCTCGTCGACCTGCGCGGGCACGTGATCCCGCAGGCGGTCGAGATCGATCACCAGCTCGCCGCGCGCGAGCAGATGGATGCCGGTCGCCGCCGTGCGCAGCACGTAGAGCGCACGCTTCGCGGTCGGCTTCTCGTCGAACAGCCGCAGCTGGCTCGTCGCGAACCCGCCGTAGTGACGAGCGCACCGCCTCGACAGCAGCGGACGCACCACCGCGCGCGCCTCGGCGAGCAGCGCGGCATCGCCGCCGAGCGCGAGCTCGCCGAGGATCCGCTCGAGGTAGTTGCCGTTGCCCTTGATGGCGCCGCGCAGCACCGGCGCGAGCTCGTTCGAGCCGTAGTCGAGCTCGACGCCGTCGATGATCTCGATGCGATCGCCCGCCGACTCCTCCGGCGGATCGAGCCCGACCAGCGTCGACGTCGGCGCGACGTGCACGCACTTGAGGTCGAGATCGCTGTCGGGCGACGGGAAGCCGTACGCGTGCGCGCCCGACAGGTAGACGACGAGGTGCTTCCGCTCGGCCTCGCGCACCGCGAGGAACGGCCGCGCCACGCGCTGCTGGTGCTCGGACAGGACCGACCAGGGATCACGCATCGAATGTCGCCTCCGGCGGTGCGGCCGCCCCCGCGCCCCACGGTCCCAGCGCGCACTCGATCCACCGCCGCGCGGCCTCCTCGCGCACCGCACGCAGGACGCGCTCGGCCACGGCGACCTCGGGGTTCACCGGCAGCGGGCTCGTCTCGCGCGCGGCCTCCAGGCGGGGCGTGAGCTCGCGCGCGAGCGCCATCACGTCGGGCATCGGCACCTCGCCGGCCTTGATCGCGAGGAGCGTCGGCCGCAGCGCCTCGGAGACGCGCACGTCGGGCGGAGCGCCCCCGAGCCAGCGGATCGCGGTGTCGAGCAGGCGGATCAGGTTGTAGGCGTTCTTCGGCCGCAGGTCGCGCGGCAGCTCGAGGCTGGTTCCCGCGGCCGCGCGCAGCGAGGCCCAGTCGTTCGCGGCGATCACGCCCTGATCGTACATCGAGCGGTACAGCTGCTTGATGTAGTCGCGCGCGCGCAGCCGATCGACGCCGACCTCGCCCGCGAGCCGGTCTGCGGCGGCGTCGAGCGCGAGCGACGGGTCGTCGCGCAGCCACGCGATGATCGTCGCGCGGTGCTCGGCGAGACGCTGGTTATGCTCGAGCCGGTCGAGCTGCGACAGCGCGTAGCGCCCGAAGCTGCCGTAGATCTCCTGCGACACGAACGCGCCGCGGATCGCGACCAGCTCCGCGCCCATCGGATCGACCACCTCGGGGGCGGCGAACAGCATCTCCAGCGTGTTCGGATCGGCGCGCAGCGCCTGCCGGATCGCCTTGCCGATCTCCCAGTAGGCCTGCGACCCGTCGAGCGAGGTCAGATCGAGCGGTGGATCGACGAGGCCCGTGGTCCAGGGGAGCGGCAGCACGAACACGCCGCGCCGGTCCTCGTCGGAGGTCTCGCTCGCGACGCCCCACGCCCGCGACCCGACCACCGTATCGACCACGACGCACGGCCGCAGCTGCTCCCACACCGCGGCCCGGCGCTGCGCGTACCGCACGACGCCGAGCTTGCGCGGCACGACCTCGGTGCGCTGGTAGGTCGCGCGCTTCCCGTCGAGGAACACCACCTCGACGCGCTCGCCGTCGATCGCGACGACCCGCGCGCTCGCCCCCTTCTTCCGCACCTCACCCTCGACCTCGCGATCGACGCGCGTCGTCACCTCCGTGCCCGCCGGGAGCGGCACGGACTCCGGGTCGAGGTCCGCGAGACCGCCGAGGCGAAGCGCCATGCGCGAATCGTATCCTTACGAACCACTGACACGCGTCGCGTGGAGCGCGTGAAACGCTGGCGGGATGTCGCGCTACCTGCTCTGGCTCCCGCTCGCCACGATCCTCGGCCTGTCCTCCGCGCTCGCGGTCTCGATCGCGACGCGGCCCACCGCGCCGCCCGTCGTCGTGCTGACGATCGTCAACCCCGCGCCGGCCGCGCACCCCGCCGTGATCGTCGCGCGTCCCGCGTTCTGCGCGGGGTGGGATATCCGGAGCAGCAGCATCGACCTGCGGCCCTGGTGCTGGTAACTGGAAGAGGTGGGCCGGCTCCGGCGTTCTGCCAGGAAGGTGCGGAAGCGGCGGTCGATCCAGCTGTGGCCGGTCGCGGCGGTCGCGGCGGTGCTCGCGTTCGGGGCGATCGTGATGCTGTGGGCGCTGCTCGGCCGCGAGGAGCCGGCGCTCGAGCAGCCGCCGAAGTGCATCGACGGTCCGGTGACGCCCGGGATCGATGTCTCCTACTACCAGGGCGCGATCGCCTGGCCCAAGGTGAAGGCCGCCGGCATCCGCTTCGCGTTCATCCGGCTCTCCGACGGCCTGACGACCAGGGACACGATGTTCGAGAAGAACTGGTCCGGCGCGAAGCGCGCCGGGATCCGCCGCGGCCTCTACCAGTACTTCCGGCCGGACCAGAACGTGACCGCGCAGGCGGACCTCGTGATCGCCGCGCACGAGCGCGACCCCGGCGACCTGCCGCCGGTGATCGACGTCGAGACCACTGGAGGCAAGTCGCCGGCGCAGCTCGCCCGCGCGATCCGCACGTGGGTGGATCGCGTGCGCGCGCGCCTCGGCGTCGAGCCGATCGTCTACACCTCTCCCGACTTCTGGCGCGACGCGGTCGGCGGCGCGGACCTGAGCTCGCAGCCGCTGTGGGTCGCGCACTACACGGCCGAGTGTCCGCGCGTGCCGGCGCCGTGGCAGCGCTGGACGTTCTGGCAGCACAGCGAGAGCGGCCGCGTGCCGGGCATCTCGGGCCCCGTCGACCTGAACGTGATGGCCGGAGAAGCCGCTACAATCGAGTGATGCGGTGGTCGTGGGTCCTCGCGCTCGTGGTCGT
>JAEUJX010000762.1 GCA_016794545.1 Myxococcales bacterium | reverse complement strand
TCTGATCGCCAGCGCGCTCTCGACGCCGGCTGCGACGACTACGACACCAAGCCGGTCGAGCTCCCACGGCTGCTCGAGAAGATCCGGCGGCTGCTCGAGCGCGGGTAGCCACGGCGCCCACACGGCGGATCGTCAAGTTTGGCGCTGCGTCGGTTTCTCCGATCGCGGAACTGCTCGCGGAGCATCGCGATCGGTCTGGCACGTCGCTGGCAACGGGGTCTGGCGTGACCGTCCTGCAGCCCTCCATCGCCGACACCGCCGCGCCAGCGCCCTCGGGCGTGCGGCTCCTCGTGGTCGACGACGACGAGCGGATCCGCAAGTCGATCGCAACCGCGCTGACCCGCGCCGCCTTCAACGTGTTCACGGCCGACGACGGCCTGCCGGCGCTCGCGCTCGCGGAGCTGACCCCGCCGGACCTCGTGATCGTCGACTTCAGCATGCCGACGCCCGGGCTCGAGGTCGTACGGCGCCTCAAGGAACGGCACGGCGCGGCCGTGTGGATCACGGTGCTGACCGGCCTCGACGACGAGTACACCCGCTCGGTGTGCTTCGATGCCGGCGCCGACGACGTGCTCGCGAAGCCGGTCCACATCGGCGAGCTGAAGAAGCGGATGCTCGCCGCGGCGCGAACGCAGCAGGCGTACGTCGAGACGCGACTCGAGGTCGAGAAGGCCGACCGCCTCCTGACCTACGGCAGCGAGGCCTCCGCGATGCTCGCGCACGACCTCAACAACGGCCTCGCGGTCGCGCTCGGCAACATGACCTACCTCCAGGGCACGTTGAAGCTCGACGAGGACGAGGCGGACGCGGTCGCGGCGACGGTGCGTGCGCTGCGCAAGATGTCGGGCCTGGTCGCGAACTTCGTCGACATCGCGCGCTTCGAGGACGCCGCGGTGAAGCCCAAGATCGCGCCGACCAGCATCCGCACGATGTTCGAGGAGGTGCTCGACGTCCACTCGGTCGGTGGCTCCGCGCGGTTCGAGATCGACTGCGATCCCGCGCTGGTCGCCGGCCTCGATGCCGCGCTGATCGAGCGCGTGCTCCACAACCTGGTCGGCAACGCGATCCGCTACTGCAACAAGGGCGGGGTGCTGCGCCTCTCGGCACGCGCGACCGACGCTCTCGACGTCGCCGGCATCGAGCTGGGCGTGTTCAACAGCGGACCTCCGGTCCCCGAGACGCTCCGGGACAAGCTGTTCGCGAAGTACGCGAAGGGCACGAACGGCAAGCGGGGCTTCGGCCTCTACTTCTGCCGGCTCGCCGTCGAGGCACACGGTGGCACCATCTCCTACGAGGCGCCTGCCGATGGCTCCGTGTTCCTCGTCCGGCTCCCGACGCGCTCCGCGTAGGGCCGCCCGGGTAGACAGCTACCCCGGGTGGGTATCGGGCGCGGCGCACCGGTGTGATGTGGGTGCGTCTACCTTCGCCAGATCACGGCGGCGAGATTCCGTGGGCTAACCCACCCCTATCCGCCGAGGAGCTGGCATCCCGCTCGCACTGACGTCGGAGCGATGCAGCCCTCGACCCTCAGCACGTGGCGTACGCAGTTCGCACCGGAGATCGTCGGGGACTCGCCCGCGATCCTCGACGCTCTCGAGACGATCCAGTACGTCGCCGGGACCGACTGCAGCATCCTGATCACCGGCGAGACCGGGACCGGGAAGGAGCTGTTCGCGCGCGCCACGCACCGCGCGTCGACGCGCCGGAGCAAGGCGTTCATCCCGGTCAACTGCGCCGCGATCCCCGAGTCGCTGCTCGAGAGCGAGCTGTTCGGACACGTGAAGGGCGCGTTCACCGGAGCGGACCGCGCGCGCCCGGGGCGCTTCATGTCGGCGAACGAGGGCACGATCTTCCTCGACGAGATCGGTGACCTGCCGCTCTCCGCACAGGCCAAGCTGCTGCGCGTCCTCGAGGCCCGCACGGTGTGCCCGGTCGGCTCCGACACGGAGCTGCCGGTCGACGTGCGCGTGATCGCCGCGACGCACCACAACCTCGAGGAGATGGTGGCCGCGGGTACGTTCCGCGCCGACCTCTACTTCCGCCTCGCGGTGGTGCCGGTCTGCCTGCCGGCGCTGCGCGACCGCGCCGAGGACATCCTCCGGATCGCCGAGCTGTGCGTCGCGCGCGTCCGCGAGCGTATCGGCCGCAACGTCGAAGGGCTCGACGACTCCGCGAGGGCGGCGCTGCTCGCATATCACTGGCCCGGCAACGTCCGCGAGCTCGCGCACCTGATCGAGCGCGCCGTGCTGCTGTCGCGCCGCCCGCGGCTCGCCGCCGGCGATATCTCGCTCCCCGCGCCTCAGCCGAAGGCCAAGCTCGCACGCGGCACCGAGACGATGGCCGCGATCGCGCGGCCCGCGCCCGAGGCGCTCGATCTCAAGGCCGCGCTCGAGAATCTCGAGCGCGACCTGATCGACCGCGCGCTCGCCAAGGCCGGCGGCAACCGCACCGAGGCGGCGGCGCTGCTCGGGCTCAACCGCACGACGCTGGTCGAGAAGCTGCGCAAGTACGCCGCGTAGCCGCTACTTCTTCGCGGGCAGCAGCACGGCCTGGAAGTACTGCTTGAAGTCGATGTAGCGCTTCGCCGAGGCGGCGACGTTCTCCGGGGTCATCCGGGCGACCACCTTGCTGGGGTCGAGGATGATCGTCGGGTCCTCCTTGAACCGGTACGCGCTGGACAGCCAGTCGATCCAGAAGCCGTTGGTCTTCATCGACGTCTCGCGCTCGCGCAAGTACGTCTGCTTGACCTTGTCGAGGTAGTCGGCGCCGATGCCCTTCTCGGCGATCACCTTCAGCTCCGCGAACGCGGCCTCGACCAGCTTGTCGACAGCGTCCGGGGCGCAGCCGAACTGCAGCGAGAACGTGCGCTCCTCGTGCGGGCGGCGGGTGATGAAGCCGCCGGCGCCGACGCCGTACACGCCGCCGAGGTCCTCGCGGAGGATCTCGCGCAGCCGGATCGACGCGACCGACGAGAGGATGAACATGTCGCGGTCGTTGTCGCGCGTCCACTTCTGGTCGGCATGGAACACGACGCTGACCTGCGCCTTCGGCTCGCTGCCGAGGTTCCAGGTCTTCTTCACGACCCCGGGGACACGGCGGATCTTGAGATCCTTCTCGGTCTCGCGCCGGCCCTTGGCGGGCAGCGAGGCGAGGTAGGTCTCGACCAGCGGCCGGATCTTCGCCGGCTCGAACTGGCCGACGATCGTGAACGTGAAGTCCGTCGCGTCACCGAACCGCTGCTTGAAGAAGGCGAGGGCGGCGTCCTCGTCGACCTTGGCGATGTCCGCGGCGGTCGGGGGCTTGCGCCGCGCGTTGCCCTTCCACAGCACCTCCTGCGACTGGATCGCGTACTGGACCTCGGGGACGTTCAGGCGGTTCGTGAGCTGCTCGGCCATGTTCTTCTTCCAGATGCCGAACGCCTCGGTGTCCTTCCGCGGCTGCGTCATGTGGAGGTAGACCAGCTGGAACATCGTCTCGGTGTCCTTGGCCGAGGCGTTGCCGTCGATCGCCTCGGTGGTCTCGCCGATCGACGCGGCGACGCTGACCCGCTTGCCGGCGAGCGCCATGCGCAGCGCCTCCTCGTCGAAGTCACCCGCGCCGCCGAGCGAGACCACGTCATCGGCGAACCGCGCCGACGGCCACTGCTTCGCGGTCGCGGTCGCGAGGCCGCCGGGCGAGTCGCCCGACAGCGCGATCGCGTCGGCCTCGAACATCGTCGGCTTCAGCACGACGGTCGCGCCGTTGGACAGCGTCCACTCGGTGACGCCGAGCGAGTCGATCGTCTTCTCCTTCACGACCTTGCCCGGCTTCGGCTGCTTGCCCGGCGCGATCAGGGCGGTCGCGACCGTGCGGTCCTCCCACGGATCGATCGTCGTCTTCTCGACCTCCTTGACGATCTCGAGGATCTTCTTCTCGTTCGGGAGCGGCTTGCCCTCCGGCCCCGCGAGGATGATCACGCGGTTCTCGTCGCCGCCGAAGCTCTTCGCGAGGTCGTTCAGCTCCTGCACGGTGATCTGCGGGAGGAACTCGAGCGTGAAGTCGCGCTCGGCGGCGCGGCCGATCATGAACTCGCCCTCGAAGTAGTTGCGCGTGATCTCGGAGGTGTAGGAGCGCGAGTCGCTCGTGGCCTCGGCATCGGCGTTCTGCTCGACGCCGCGCTTGATGTTCGCGCGCGCGCGGTCGAGCTCGCCCTGCGTGAAGCCGTGCTTCTCGACCCGCAGCACCTCGGTGAACAGCGCGCGCAGCGTGTCCTCCTCCTTGCCGCCCTTCGCCTGCGCCGTGCGCGCGAACTGGTCGATCTCGCGCGTGTCGCTCTGCACGCCGACCTGCGCGCCCGCGAACGGCGCGTCGGGGCGCCGTGCCACCGAGGCGAGGCGCTCGTTGAGGATCGCACCGTAGAGCTGCTCGGCGACGATGCGGCGGAAGTCCTGCTTCGACGCCTCGGGGCGGTGCGCGAACATGTTGGTGACCATCACGAGCGAGAACGGCAGCTCCTTGTCGGTGACGATCGCGACGCGCGTGCCATCGGCCTTCGGGACCTCGCCGCGGAGCCGGGCGCGCGGCTTGTCGGCGCGCTTCAGATCGCCGAACTTCGCCGTGATCTCCTTCTCGATCTGCGCGGGGTCGACGTCGCCGACGGCGATCACGGCCATCAGGTCCGGCCGGTACCAGTCCTTGTAGAACCGGTGCAGCACGTCGCGCGGCGCCTTCTTGAGGATGTCCGGATCGCCGATCGTGTCGCGCACCGCGTAGCGCGAGCCCTTGTAGAGCACCGGCGTGATCTTCGTGCGGAGGCGCTCGAACGCACCGCGGCCCAGGCGCCACTCCTCGAGGACGACGCCGCGCTCCTTCTCGACCTCCTGCGGGTCGAACGTGATGTCGCCTGCCCAGTCGCGCAGGATGTCGAGGCCCTTGCCGACGAACTCCGGCTTGTCGGTCGGGACCTCGAGCTGATAGACGGTCTCGTCGAAGTTCGTGTACGCGTTGAGGTCGGCGCCGAACCGCATGCCGATCGTCTCGAGGTAGTTGACGATCGCGGCCTTCGGGAACCGCTTGGTGCCGTTGAACGCCATGTGCTCGTCGAAGTGGGCGAGCCCCTTCTGGTCGTCGTCCTCGAGGATCGAGCCCGCGTTCACCGCGAGCCACAGGAACGCGCGCTGCTCCGGCTTGCCGTGCTTGAGGATGTAGTAGGTGAGCCCGTTCGGCAGCAGGCCCTTCTTGACCTTCGGCCACAGGGGCAAGACGTCACCGCTCGCGGGCGGCGGAGTCGTGGTCGTCGTGACCCCGCTCCCCGTCGTGTCGCCGCCGGTCGGCGGGCTCGTCGGCGTCGGTTTGCCACCTCCGCACGCGACGAGCGCGGCGAGGGCGAGAGACAGGAACAGGTCGCCGAGCCTGCGAGGCGGCACGTGAGTCATGGCGGGGACAGTGCCACGCCGTGACCGTTGGATCTACCCGACGGGGGCCGCGGCGGACTGAGACATCACGTCGAACAACGACGCGAGCTCGTCCTCCTTCTTCGCAGCGTCGCGCCGCCCGAGCTCGATCAGCTCCGCGGCGAAGTCTCCGTCGAACATCAGGTAGGACAGCAGGTCGCTCTCGTGACGCGCCTCGCCGGCCGCGAGCCGCTGGACGAGCTTGCGCGCGATCAGGCCGTTGACCTTCATGCGCCCCGCGGCGACGAAGTCCGCGGCGATCCGGCCGATGTCCTCCGACGGGCGGACGTGCACCGCCTGGATCCGCCGGAGCGGTGCGCCGCGCAGGCGCACCAGCTCGTGGTTCATCATCTGCTCGAACCTGTCGCCGAACGAGCTGTGACCGGCCTCGAGGATCAAGTTGATCCGCTGCATGCGCTGGAGGTCGTACTCGGTGTGATCGAGCAGCAGCGCGTTCAGCGCCTTGCCGGCGAGGAACAGCGGCTTCGGATACGCCTCGGTGCGCTCCTTCTCGATGAACTTCGGTTCCGGCTTCACGTGCTTCAGCGAGATCAGCAGCAGCCGATCGGCGCCGAGGCGGATCGCCGGCGACATCGGCGTGTTCTGGCGCAGACCACCGTCGGTGAAGTACTCCTCGCCGATCTTCACGGCCGGGAACAGGAGCGGGATCGCGGCGGAGGCGAGCACGTGGCGCGGCCCGATGCGCGCGGCGCGGTGGCGCACGAACGGATCGCGGCTCCACTCGCGCGGCACCGGCTCGGCCGACGACAGGAACACGACGGTGTGGCCGGTCCCGACGTGCGTCGCGCTGCAGCTGATCGCGTGCAGGTGGCGCTCGCGCAGGCTCCGATCG
>JAEUJX010000606.1 GCA_016794545.1 Myxococcales bacterium | reverse complement strand
CTCGTCGATCGGGCTCGGTTGGTGGCTCGGCGGCGGTGTCGGCGTCGGGGGCGGGTTCGGGGGTCGGAGTCGGGGTCGGCGTCGGCGGCGGGTTCGGGTTTCGGCGTCGGCGGCGGGTTCGGGTTTCGGCGTCGGCGACGGGTTCAGGTTTCGGCGTCGGCGACGGGTTCGGGTTTCGGCGTCGGCGGCGGGTTCGGGTTTCGGCGTCGGCGGGGTCGGCGAGAATGCGGCGTCAGGGCCTACTCGGGCGAGGCAGGCTGCTCGGACGGGCACGCGATCTTGGCGCCGACGCAGCCGGTGTCCATGCAGCCGGCGGGGGCGATCACGCACGTCGCGTCGACGAGCTCGGCGACGCGCATCGGCGTGTCCTCGGTGATGCCGGGCGGGCAGGGCACGTAGCGCGGGCGCGGCGGGTTGCAGTCGACGCCGGGTGGACAGTCGTCGACGTCGCCCTCCTCGGCGTGGCATTTCCCGTCGCGCTTCTCGATCATCCAGACGTTCGCGAGCCTCGTCACGACCTGCTGGCCCGGAGGCAGCGGGCACGGCGTCCGGATCTTCACGCACGACGTGGAGGCACAACCCTGCGGGACGATGCCGCACTCGTTCGAGGTCAGCTCGCCGACGAGGAACGTCGTCGAGCCCGACATGCCGGGCGGGCACTCGATCGCGCGCGGCGGCGGCGGGTTCGGACCCTGCTCGTTCGCCAGGCACTTCATGTCCTTCATCCGCACCGACCACTTCATCCCGGGGAACTCGGGCGGCGGCGGATTGCCCGCGGGCTCCTTGGCCTTCGAGCACGCGGGCAGCGAGGTCGTCGCCGCCACCGTGATGATGAACGGCGTCGCGAACGACGTGCGCCTCCGGCCTGCGGACACGCTCCGAGCGTATCAGCGAGCAGGCGCCGAACAAGCACCTGATTTGCGACTGAACAGTCGCCCCCCGTAGCAGACGAGCTGGTCGGCGCCATCGCAGATGGTGAAGATGCCGCCCGATTCGCACGAGGCGTGGGGCTCGTCCAGATTGCAGCCGTCGAGAATCGTGCGGGGGACAGCGTAGTGGAAGCACGGCTCACCGCAGTCCATCGGTACGGCCGTGTTGCCATCGCAGGCGACGAACGTGTTGCCGCTGCAATAGCCGGGGCCGTTCGGCCAGTATGCCCCGACGATGGCATTCGCCTGGATGCAACCCGGATCGCCGGCCGGCGGCTCGATCTCGTCGGAGTCCGCGCATCCGACCGCCGATGCGATCGCGACAGCGAGGAGTACGCGCATCCTGATGCGAGCGTATCAGCGCACCGGCGCGGGACAACCGCCGGTGTGGCGGGCGAACAGGCGCTGGTCGAGACAGATCAGCTCGTCCGGTCCATCACAGGTCTTCCAGATCCCGCTCGGGCTGGCCGCGCACACCGGGTCCGCCTCGTCGCGATGGCAGCCGACCAGGATGGTGCGCGGAACCGCGGCCTGGACGCACGCGAGTGCGCCGCAGTCCATCGGCATGCCCGTGGATCCCTCGCACGCGACGAACGTGTTGCCGCTGCAGTAGCCGACACCGTTCGGCCAGCTCGCGAACATCGCATTCGCCCGGACGCAGGCTTGATCGTCCTCGATCAGGGACGGGTTCGAGCCGTCGCATCCCAGAGCCGAGATGACCGTGATGGCGATGACCGTGCGCACGGTGATGCGAACATAGTCGTTCGCCTATCGTGCCGCATCGCGACGAGCGGTCGCAGAGCGGGGGACCGCCATCTTGCCGCTCGCGTACACGACGCGCTTCGTGAGCTTGGCCCGGTCTGGTCTTCGCGAGGCAGGACGGGCGCCGTTCGCGGGATCAATGTGGCAGCGGCCGTAGTAACCACGGAGGATGCCCACCTGGCTCCTGCTCCGGATCCCCCGCACCGAGGGTGCAGATGTCATGTCCGCGGTCCTCGGCATCGACGATCGTCTGATCACCACGACCGGCCCGTCGATTCCGAAGGTCTGCGACGACCTCATCGCCCGCGCCGAGCGCCCTGTGACCCCCGTGCTGATCCATCCGCTCGACGGTCGGCACGACCTCGCGCACATCGTGCTGGAAGAAGCCTCGCGCCGCGGCTGGGAGTTCTCGCGCCACGTTCCTGCGGGCCACGAGGCGCAGCTCCTCGATCTCGACGGCCCCGACGCCGCGCCCGGCATCGCCGCCGATCAGGTTTCGACGCACCTCGACGGGCTGATCGCGCAGATCAAGGAGGCCCTCGAGTCCGCGGAGGCCGGCGAGGCGATGGCGATCGCACGCCAGGCACTGACCGTGTGCCTGCGCCACTTCGATGCATGGCATCCCGACACGCTGTGGTGCGCATCGAACTTGCTGCAGATCTCGATCTCGACCGGCGCACCTGACAACATCCGCGCGGCGTGCGGCCTGATCGCTCACCTGTTCGCGCATTCGCTTCCGGACAACCCGTCGAACGCGCTCGGCACGCTGCGCAAGCTCGACGAGATCGCACGCCGCTGCGTCGCCGCCGAGCGTCCGGATCTCGCCGTGCTCGCATTCGCTCAGGGCACCGAGCTCGCGCGCAAGACGTTCGGAGACGACCATCCCAACACTCTCGGGATGCAGAACAATCGCTGCGTGTTCCTCGGAGCGATCGATCATCCCGACGCCGAGCCCGAGCTGCGGAAGCTCCTGGCGGCGGTCCGGACGACGCTCGGTGCGAACCATCCGAACGTCGCCGTGGTGCTCATGAACCTCGCCGAGCAAGTCGAGAAGCACGGCCGGCCCGACGAGGTCGCCGCGCTCCGCGCCGAGGCCGCTTCGATCCGTGGCGAGTGACGGCACGTCCATCCGTCGACTTCCCGGAGTGAAGAAGGCGTGATCCGCGAGCGGTTCGATCGCGTGCCGCGATGGCGCATCGGCAGCTGGCACCGCGACCGGCTACGGCGCCGGGCAATCCGCCGTAGCTGTTAGCGGGCGCCGAGTTTCTTGTCGTGGTCGGCGTGCTCGCTGGCGTTCGCGATAACCGTCACCGGCGCGCGGTGCGCGTCGCCTTGGTCGCCGACTTCCGCGCCGGTTTGGCCTTCACCGCTGGCTTGGTTGCCGACTTCCGCGCGGGCTTTGCCTTCACCGCTCGCTTGGTCGCCGGCTTCGCCTTCGCACCGGCCTTCGCGGCCGCGCGGCGCGGGACGACCACGGCCTCGCGCATGATCGGCGGGCAGTAGAGGCCCTTGCCAGTCCGGATCGCGCGGACCACGACGGCGAGCCCGCCCAGCTCCTTGAAGTACGCGGCCGGATCGAACTCGACGCTGCGCCGTGGGTAACGCGCGAAGCGTCGCTCGATGAGCTCGATCAGCCCGACCCAGTCAAAGTCCGGATCGTCACTCCAACGGCGAGACTCGGGCGGCCGAAAGAGCAGCCCCTCGAGCTGCCAGTAGATGTAGAGGGCAGTGCCGGCATCGCACAGCGGCGACCGCAAGTAGACCAGCGGATAGTGGCAGCCGTCGTTGATGTTGTAGCGCCGGACCAGCGCGTCGAGCTCCTCGGGCGTCTTCAGCAGCCGGACGGCACGCGACGCCTTGGCGGTGTTGGTCTGCACCTCGAGGGCCGCCTCGACGCGCTGCTCTTGCTCGGGCGTGAGTTTCATGGCCGGCGAGCGTAGCCGCGGGATTTCCGATCGTCTACGCGCCTAAGCGCATCCTTCTTCGAGCGGTGCGTGTGGGTCAGATCGCAGAATGCGTCGGCGCGAGTCGTGTTCTCGATCGTCGAGCGCGGTCACACTGACGCGCGTCGCCAACGGCGCAGCACCTCCGGACTCATCCAAACGTGGTAGCCAGCAGCATGCGACTACTTGGCTTGTTGGCGTGGATCCTCGTGTTCGCTCCGGAGCCGGCACGCGCCGACGAAGACGTCCGACCTCCGCGGCTTCGCCCGACGCTCGTGTTCGAGACCGGGCTTGCCTACGTCGCGCAGAACGATGGCCGCTACGGAGCGACGGGCACCGCGTTCGAGGCGAAGGACGTCGGCCAGCAGGACAACCTCGCGCGTGTTTCGCGAGCGAGCATCGAGGTCGCGTCGGGCCGCCACACCGCGATCTTGCTCTACGCACCGTTTCAGCTGACGACCGTGGTCACGCTCGACAGCGATCTGCAATTCCGCGATCAGCTCTTCGCCGCTGGCTCGGTCGTCCAGCATCGCTACCTGTTCGACGGCTATCGCGCTTCGTATCTCTATCGGGTGCTCGATCGCGCACGGGTGAAGCTCGAGATCGGGGGCTCGCTCCAGATCCGCAACGCCGATGTCGCGTTCACCTCCGGCGACGGTACCCGGCAGGCCAACCAATCGGACATCGGCCTGGTGTTCGCGGCGAAGGCGCGCCTGTGGTGGAAGCCCAACCGCGATCGCGGAGCGTGGGCGGCGCTCGAGGCCGACGCGCTGTCGACGTTCGGCCTGATCGATGGTGTGAGCGGAGGGATCTACGACCTCGGGCTTGCGGTCGGGCACCCGATCGGTCGTGGCGTCGACCTCATGCTCGTGACCCGTCTGCTCGGCGGCGGCGCCACCGTGGAATCGCAGAACATCGACAACTGGGCCAACTTCATCTCGTTCACGGCCGGTGCTCGGATCTCCCTCGATCGTTTGCTGTCGTCAGCCGGAGATCGGTGAGACGAGAGCGCGCCTGTCACATCCGCGCGAGCCGCTGAACGAGTGAGTCGTCTCGCGCTACTCGACCTGGCCGCGAAATCCTCGTTTGTGCGCCCGCCATCAAACTGGCAAGGTGATGGTCATGGGCGAGCGAGGCCGGATCCTGGCGGTAACCCTCGTGGCCATCGGGATCGCGAAGTCTGGGGCCACCGAACCCGAGAAGCCGCGGCGCCAGGCCAACTTCGACAAGGGGGTGACCGTCGCGTGCAAGGAGTATCAGGGCATCTCGACGAAGCTGCACGTTTGCGATCCCGACAGCGTGGTGCCGGGCACGTGCCTGACGTTCTGTGGGCACGAGATGATCGGAGAGGCCTACTTCGCCGACGGATTCTACGTGGGGAGGTTCAAACACCCCCGGTGGCCGGACGGCTACGGGACGCTGCGCGATCCCGGGAACAAGTGGATCTACAAGGGGCTGTTCGTCCGCGGGCACCGCGAGGGTGAGGGCACCATCGAGTTCGCGGATGGCCTCGGGTGGAAGGGCAAGTGGGTGGCCGACGAGCCGCGGGGAATCGGCCAGTGGTTCATCGTCGGTGTCGGCCCGCTGGACCAGGACACCTACCAGCGCCGACCGAGCGCGGAGCGAGTGAAGATGGCCCGCCAGCCGAAGTCCGTCGCGCCTCCACCCCCGCCCCCGCCACGGTCGGCGCCTGCGGTCTCATCGACGCCCGCGCGCGCGGCGTTCGCCCCGGCACCGCTCGCGCTTCCATCGACGACGAGCGCGGACGCCCGCGCGGCGATCGAGCAGGCCTACGCGGCGTACGTCCAGGCCGCCACGGCCGCGACCACCCCGGAGGCCCGCGGCACGACCCTCGGTCCCTTCGCGGTGGTCGTCTTCGCCAATCTCCCACCGCGTCCAGACGGCCTCGCACTGGTCGCGGCACAGGTGAAGCAGCTGTTCGAGTCCGACTTCGAGGCGGGCTTCACCGCTGTGATGGAGACGTACCTACCGTCGGGGGTCTCGCCCAAGGAGCTGGTCGATGCCGGTCGGCCGGCCCGATTCGAGGGATGCCTGACCCGGCGCGCGCGATGGATCGTGGACGCCGTCAACAAGAAGGCCGGCGCCGGTCCGCGTCCGATCTGCACCGTGCGGTAGCTCGGATGCGTCGTGCTGAGCGCACCGTCCTCCGGCTGGCGGCGGGCATACGCCCGTGCTGTCGCCGTCGAGCATGAGGTCGACCGCTGGAGAGGAGTCCACTCAGCTCGGTGGTGGCCGCCAGAGCCCGGCCTTCTTCAGGACCGCCTGGTGCTGATCGCGCCACTCCGCTGCCATGTCCGTGCAGAGCGGGCAGTCATCATCGTCGTCGTCGTGCTCCTGTCGCTGGTCAGCACCACTCGCGGCATCTGCGCGGCAGAACACGCACCCGTCGTCGTACTCGACCGCGCGGCGCTCGGCGTCGGTGATGCCGGGGGGCACGTTCGAGACGAGCCGCATCGGATCGAAGGCGGCGCGAGCCAGGCACTCGCCGATCAGCTTTTCTGCGAGCTCGTCCACGTCACCCTGCTGGCCGAGTGCGGGGAGCAACGACCAGAGCATCTGTTCGTAGCCGTAGATCCTGCCCCAGTCGATCGCGTCCATGATGTGGTTGTAGAGGCACTGGCGGAGCTCATCGAGGTTGGCCACGCTCGGCAAGGCGAGGACCTCGCTCCGCGAGAGCGGATCGCGGGCGGTGGTCATGACGCCTCCACGGAGCGCGACAGGGCGGAGATCGGCGCCGCGGTGGCGGCGCGCGCCTGCTTGACCAGCGCGTCGCGCAGCTGCTGCTGGAGGGCGGGGTGCTCGTCGAGGTGCGCGAGGACCTTGTCGCGGCCCTGGCCGATCTTCGCGCCGTCGTACGAGTACCAGGTGCCGCTCTTCTCGACGAGGCCCAGCTTCTCGGCGGTGTCGACCAGCTCGCCGAGCTTGTTGACGCCGGTGCCGTACAGGATCTCGAAGTCGGCCTCGCGAAACGGCGGCGCGAGCTTGTTCTTCACGACCTTCACCTTGCACTCGCTGCCGATCGTCTCGTCGCCGCGCTTGATCGCCTTCTTGCGCCGGATGTCGAGGCGGACCGAGCAGTAGAACTTGAGCGCGTTGCCGCCGGTGGTGGTCTCGGGGTTGCCGTACACCACGCCGATCTTCTGGCGCAGCTGGTTGATGAAGATGACCACCGAGCGCGTGCGCGAGATCTGGGCGGTGAGCTTGCGCAGCGCCTGCGACATCAGCCGGGCCTGCAGGCCCATGTGCGCGTCGCCCATGTCGCCTTCGATCTCGGCGCGCGGCGTGAGCGCGGCGACCGAGTCGACGACGATCAGGTCGATCGCGCCGGTGCGCACCAGCGTGTCGGCGATCTCGAGCGCCTGTTCGCCGCAGTCGGGCTGCGAGACGAGCAGGTCCTGCAGGTCGACGCCGAGGCGGCGCGCGTAGTCGGTGTCGAGTGCGTGCTCCGCGTCGATGAACGCGCACACGCCCCCCGCGCGCTGGGCCTCGGCGATCGCGTGCAGCGTCAGCGTGGTCTTGCCCGACGACTCCGGGCCGTAGATCTCGATGATGCGGCCGCGCGGCAAGCCGCCGCAGCCGAGCGCGACGTCGAGCGCGACGGAGCCGGTGGGGATGACCTCGACGGACGTGACGGCGCTGCCATCGAGCCGCATGATCGAGCCGGTGCCGAACTGCTTCTGGATCGTGCGGATCGCATCGCCGATGACGCGATCCTTCTTCTCTTGAACGGACATGTGACCTCCGCGGCACGGCTGCTACACGCCGCGTGCCGCGCCAACGCGCGAGAATCGCTCGAGGGGTTGTCCGAAATGTCCGGTGGTCGGACGAGAGCGTCCGCAGGGCGGACAAGACCGGACAGCTACTGCACGACGAACGTGCGCGAGTGGATGATCGAGATCGCCTGGTCGCCACTGACGCCGCGGAAGTCGCCGTTGGCCGCCGGGGCGCGTCCGGCGTACGCGGTGATCTCGAGGACGTGCGTGCCGCTCGTCAGATCCGACGGCATGATCAGGAACGACGGCTTCGTCGTGACGTAGACCCGCTGGCGCGTCAGCGTCGCGCCCGTGACCTTGATCAGCGCGACCTCCCAGAAGTGCGCCACGTCGGTGGCGCGCGACTTCTGCCAGCTCACCTCCATCGGCATCGGGCTGCGCACGACCGGGACGGCTTCGTCCGGGCCGAACAGGTCGGCGGAGCCGAGCTTCACCGCGGTCGGGAACGCGACGCTGGCCGAGACGGTGAACGTGGTCGTGCCGGGGGTCAGGATCGCGAGCCCGTTCACGACGCCCGCGCCGCCGGCCAGCGTGCGGGTCGCTCCGATCTCGGTGTGGATGACCTTGCCGAGCCGCGCGGAGAGGTACGCCGGGTCGTTGATCGACGGCGCCCCCGTCACCGGCAGCGCGCACGCGCGCAGCACGATCATCGGCGGGTTGCGCAGCAGGAGCGAGCGGTTGGTGTCGGGCGCGCGGGTGAATAGCGGCACGTCGGACGCCGCGAGGTAGCCGTACTGCTCGCGCGCGGTGCGCCCCGTCGAGTCGCCGAACGGGTCGACGTCGCCGGTGGAGATCAGCGGCAAGGGCGTGGTCACCGTCGGGCTGGACTGCGTGACGACCCACGCCGTCGCGGCCGCGGGGCCCTTCGGCACCGGAGAGCCGGCGTCGAAGTCGGCCGATCCGGTCGAGCGCACGCAGCCGCTGGTCGTGTCGACGACGTAGTCGAGGAGCACGCCGCGGTCGCCGGCCTTCGGCGTGGCCAGGGGGCCGCTGAGCGACGCGGCGCCGGGCAGGTCGTAGTCGAGCGTCGGGCCCACCGGGGCGAGCGGCTTCATGCCCTCGCTCCACGCGCCGAGCGTGTACACGCGGTTCGTCGCGTGCGAGCCGGTGTGGTTCGGAGGCGTGATCACG
>JAEUJX010000733.1 GCA_016794545.1 Myxococcales bacterium | reverse complement strand
GAGTGCAGACCACCGCTCACGCTCCCCGACGGAGAGTGCACCCCGCCGGGCACGCTCCCCGATGGAGAGTGCACCCCGCCGGGCACGCCGGTGTCGGGCGTGCCCGAGCGTGAGGCGACCGGGGTGCCGGCGTGCGGCGTGGGCTGGCGTGGAACGGCGGCCGTGCCCGCCGAGGGCGTGGGCGGGCGGGAGACGGCGGCGGAGCCGGCCGAGGGCGTGGGCTGCCGCGCAGGGACGCGGAACTGCCGGCGCTGCGGCGGACGCGCCTGGGCCTCGATGTGGAGCTGGCCGCAGGAGGCGAGCGTGTAGATCATCGCGCGCGCGATGCGCTGGTCGATCTCCGGCACGGCGAGCTCGCCGAGACCGATGCCCTCGGCGAGGGCCTCGAGCACCGGGTGCTCGTCGGGGCCGAAGCCGAACTGCGGGAGGTACTCGTGCAGCTCCGGCTTGAGCTGGTACCAGGCGCCGAGCTGGCCGAGGTCGCGGTTCAGGCGCGCTTCGGTCAGGAACGACTTCGCGCCCAGGTAGACGATCGCGCGGATGTCGAGCTCGCTGCCGGGCACGAACCGCACGGTGATGTGGTCCTCGACGACGAAGTCGCCGCGATCGAGCGCGAACGTGCGCGCGGCCTTCTGCGCGATAGCGCGCCGGCGGAGCCGCATGGAGTGATCGCCCGGCAGGTTGACGAACTCGCCGATGACCTCGATCTCGTCGCGGTTCTTGTCGGCCATCTGGCGCTTCACGATCTCGGCGACCTGCGACGACGAGACCAGGCCGGCGGTCAGGGCCATGCGCGCCGCACTGTCGGCCATGTTCGGCGAGTGCGCGCCGATCACGGCACCGCCGTGGAAGCCGATCGAATAGACCTTGCCGTCCGAGGTGACGTTGACCTGGCCGGTCAGCCCGCGGAGCGCGAGGGCGCCGAGCGTGCGCCCCCAGGGCCGGTCCTGGACGGTCCCCCGTGCGAGCTCCGCCACTCACTGCCCCCTGTTCACGTAGCGCCGGGCGAGGTAGGCGATGGCCGCGACGAGGACCACGATGACCACGATGGCCACCAAGGTCTCGTTGCCCTCGGCGTATCCCCACATCGCCCTAAGGATGGAAGGGCGGCAGGTTGGAGTCAACGGGCGAGCCTCTGCTAGAATGTTCGCCGGATGAGCACCTCGTTCCCGCTCGATGGAATGCGGGTCCGGTTCGCGGGCGCGACGAACATCGGGCGCAAGCGCGATCACAACGAGGACTCGATCTCGCTCCCGGAGAACGAGCGCCTGTGCATCGTGGCCGATGGCATGGGCGGCCACGCCTCCGGTGAGGTCGCCAGCCGGCTCGCGGTCGAGCTGATTAGCGACCACTTCCTGGAGACCGGCAAGCAGCAGACGCTCACGTGGCCGTACAAGGTGGACCGCGACGTGCGCACGCACGTCAACCGGATGATCACCGGCATCATGCTCGCGAACCTCGAGATCTGGGAGCGCTCCCAGCGCGAGGCCCGGTTCAAGGGCATGGGCACCACCTGCGTCGCCCTCTACTTCCTCGACGACGCGCTGATCATCGGCCACGTCGGCGACTCCCGCGCCTACCGCGCGCGCGGTACCGAGCTGACCCAGCTCACCGAGGATCACTCGCTGATCAACGACTACATCCGCATGAAGCGCGTCACGCCCGAGGAGGCCGAGAACTGGCCCCACAAGAACGTGATCGTGCGCGCGCTCGGCATGAAGGAGAGCGTGCAGGTCGACATCCTCACGGAGAAGCCGCACCTCGGCGACACGTACCTCCTGTGCAGCGACGGTCTGACCGGCATGATCAAGGACGATCAGATGCACCACATCATCAACTCGGAGCGCGACCTCGATCGCGCGGTCGAACGCCTGATCCAGGCGGCGAACGAGGAAGGCGGCGTGGACAACATCTCCGTCGTGCTCGCGCGCGTCGAGGCCGGTTGACGCCGATGCTCCGCGGGCTCGCGCTGGTCGCGCTCCTCGCGAGCGCGTGCAGCAAGAAGCAGGAGGCGCCGCCGCCGCCGAACGACAACCCGCGCATCCCGGCGGCCGAGCTCCAGCGCGGCGAGGACGCCTGCAAGGCCTACGTCGAGAAGGTCTGCGCCTGCACCACGCCCGAGGCGCAGAAGCAGTGCCCGCTCGCCAAGGCGCTCCCCGATGCGATGACCACCGGCCTCGAGATCGCGATGAACCCCGAGACCACGCGCCGCGACGTCGTCCAGGCGAACGACATGATCCGCAAGACGATGAAGGAGTGCATCGAGCAGGCGGCCCGCCTGCCCTCGCTCGGCTGCAACTAAGCGTCGTCGCCGTCCGGCCCGGACGTTCGTGTTGCACACGAAGTGCAGAAATTCGGTCGGACCTAATTATCAGCGGATCTCGGTGCCGTCCGACCAGACGACGGTGCGCTCGATCGAGTGATCGACGCGCGCGCCTTTGCCCACGACGGCGTAGGGACCGACCGTGACGTCTGGGCCGATCTCGGCGCGCGCGGCGATGCGCACGGGCGGGATGATGGTGGCGGTCGGCGAGATCCGTGCCGTCGGATCGACGCCGGAGAGCATGAGGGAGGGGGGATTGCGCAGGGCCTGGCCGTCGAGCAGGGCCCAGTTGGAGGCGAGGTAGCGCTCCGGTGTGGAGTGCTCGGCGAAGTACCCGCCGGTGTGCTCGTAGGCGGCGACGCGCGCGCCGGCGCGGAGCCATGGCAGGTAGCCCTGGCGGATCGAGTCGCTCTCGCCGGTTGGGAGGCGCGCCATCGCCGAGGGGCGAGTGACGTGCACGCCGCAGAACATGTGCTCGCCGTCGCCGAGGATGTCGAGGACGCGCGGGCCGCGCTCGTCGTGCTCGACCTTCACGGCCCCCCACTCCTTCGCGTTGTCGACGCGCTGCACGACCATCATGCCGAGGCTGTCGGGGACGGCGCGGTAGGCGGCGACGAGCGCGGTGAGGTCGAGATCGAAGATCAGCTTGCCGTTGTGCGAGACGAATGGTTCGTCGGTGCCGTCGGGATCGAGGAGCGACAGCGCGTTCTTGAGCCCGCCGCCCGTGCCGAGGATCGGGTCCTCGTGGAGGTACTGGATGCGCGCGCCGAGGTGGCCGCCGTCGCCGATCTCGCCCTGGATGACGTCGGCGCGGTGGTGCGTGTTGATCACGATGTCGCGGATGCCGTGCGCGACGAGGTTCGCGATGCCGTACTGGAGGATCGGCAGGCCGCAGACCGGCAGCATCGGCTTGGGCCGCTCGGCCCCGAGCTTGCCGAGTCGCGTACTGAGGCCGGCGCACAGGAGCATCGCTCGCATCGCCGCGACGATCGCACGAATGTCGGCGCGGCGCCGGGTGTCTGATAGGTTCGGGCCGTTCCCGTGCGCATCGAACCGCTCGACCGCTCGATGATCGGCGGCGCGACCGCCGTGCTCTCCGGCGCGTGCTCGTTCGATCGCGCCGGCATCGTCGCCGACGAGAAGCTGTTCGGCGACGCCCCGAACGGAGCGAAGCCGACGGCGTTCGGGGCGTGGGACGGCGACCGCCTCGTCGGCGTCGCCGCGATCTGCGCGAACCGGATCCGCGTGCTCGGCGTGATCCCGACCGCCCGTCGTCGAGGAGCGGGCAGCGCGTTGCTCGCGGCGTGCGAGGATGCCGCCCGTGCCGCCGGGATCACCACGCTGCGCACGCTCGACCAGCCCGGGAACTATCTCGCGCCCGGCATCGACTCGCGCAACACCGACGCGATCGCGTGGCTCGAGAAGCGGCGCTACAGGATCACCGGCGAGCCGCGCTCGAACTGTCTGATCGACGTGCGCGGCAACCCGAAGGTCTCCGCCGCGCGCGTCACCGTGCTCCGCGACACCGCCGCCGAGCGCGGCTACGAGGTCCGCCGCGCCCGCGCCGACGAGGCGGCGCTCGTGGAGGCGGTCGGCGCCGAGTTCGGGGGCGCGTGGCCCTTCGAGGTCGCGCGCGCGCTCGCGTTCGATCCGCCCGGTGTCCACGTCGCTCTGAAGGACGGCGCCTACTGCGGGTTCGCCGCGCACGACGGCAACAACCGCGGCCTCGGCTGGTTCGGCCCGACCGGCACGTGGCCCGCGCACCGCGGCCAGGGCCTCGGCGAGGTGCTGCTGCTCGCGTGTCTCGTCGACGTCGCGGCGCACCACGCCCAGTGCGAGGTCGCCTGGATCGGCCCGCGCCCGTTCTACGACAAGGTCGCCGGCGTCGCCGCCGACCGCCACTTCGTGCTCCTGGCCAGGACCCTATGATCACCACCGCGCGCCTCCTGCTCCGGCCGCTCGTCCCGGGCGACGTGCCGGCGATCTACACGATGAGCCTCGAGCCCGCGCTCGGGAAGTGGATCCCCGATCAGGTCTACCGCGACGAGGAGCACGCCGAGGAGGTGGTGCTCATGCTGATCGAGATGGCCACGCACCGCGATCCGCGAGACAAGCCCTTCGTGCTCGGCCTCGAGGAGCGCGAGACCGGCGCGTTGATCGGGCACGTCGGTCTCTCGAAGGCCCGCGGCTCGGTCGAGATCGGCTACGCGATCGCCGAGCGCCTGCACGGCCGCGGGCTCGCCACCGAAGCCGTCACCGCGATGACCGACTGGGCGCTGCGCGAGCTCGGCCTGCCCGAGGTCCTCGGCATCGTCGCCACCGCGAACGTGTCCTCGTGCCGCGTGCTCGAGAAGGCGGGCTACGTCTATACCGGCGACAAGCCCGCCGGCATCGCGGTCTACCGGCGCACCGCGGCCTGATACGCGGCGGCCATCGCCTCGTCGAGCTCCGTCGACGTCGCGCGCAGGTCGGCGCCTTCGCCCATGAGCGTGAGCTTCTCGATCACGCCGCCCTTCTTGTACCAGTAGAGATCGCCGGTGAGCGCCTCGTACTCGGCGACCTTCATGCGCTGCTGCGCCTCCCGCGACACCATCATCATCATCGCGACGATCGGCGGCACCGACGCGGCCTGCACCAGGTGGACGCACCAGTGGTGCCACGAGATCGGACAGAACAGCACGCCGTACGGACGGTCCGCCTGCGCGAACCCGCGCAGCAGCTGCGCGCTCAGGTAGAAGTCGTTCGACGCCATCATCTGGACGCCGAACTCGAAGTCCGTCGTCACCGTCTTCGTCGCCGCAGCCCCCTGCGCGGCCCCGAGCGCGAACAGCTCGTCATCGGACTTGCCGAACGCACGCGCGACGTCCCAGCGCAGCAGGCTCTCGCCCTGCGCGTTCTGCGAGACGAGCACCTCGAGCAGGCCGCGCACGAGCGGCCGCGCGGCGAACGTGCCCGGGCTGTTCTTCTTCAGCACCTGCATCGCGACGCAGTCGTCGCGATAGACCTGAACGCGCAGGCTGTCGAGCGCCGGCGGCGGCGCCGTCTCCTTCTTCGTCGAGAACAACGTGCTCCAGAACGCCATGCGCGGAGCAGTACTGTGGTCGGACCACGAGGTCCAGCAGATTCGTCCTCGGAGATCTATTCCAGGAATCCACGCAGCGGGATGGAGGACCACGCCGCAGGCGGGATGGAGGCGGCGAGCGATCCGTTGTTCGATGAGACACCGCGGCACGGCTCCGCGAGGCGCGATGGGCGCCGCACTCACGGGACGGTCCCCGGCCGCGCGCTCGTCGAGGTGGCGATGCGGCTCGAGGCTGCTCCGTTCGCTCGGTTGGGGCACTGCCCCGCGACCAGCGCGAGACCGAGCAAGGACGCGGCGATCCGCCTCGCGGCAATGGAGGCGCTGCGTCCCCTGATCGGCAGCGATGCGCGCGCCGGCGACTGCTACCAGCCGCGCCAGGCGAGCGCTACGCGACGGGTGGGGGGCCGTACGAGAGCGCGATCCAGCGCGCGACGCTCGGCGCGGTCCAGCCGCGCCAGGCGAAGACGTGGAAGAAGCTCCCCGCCTACAAGGTCGCGAAGGCCGAGGCGATCGCGAAGATCAAGGCGAGCGCTACGCGACGGGTGGCGGGCCGTACGAGAGCGCGATCCAGCGCGCGACGTTCGGCGCGGTCCACCCGACGTTGTAGAGCCGCGGGTAGATCACGCGCGGATCGTTCTTCGCGATCGCGCCGGTGATGCGGCGCGCGAGCTCCGCGGGATCGCCGGTCGGAGCGAACCGGCCGAACAGCCCACCGCCGCCGTAGTCGTGACGCGCGCCCTGCTCGAGCGGCGAGTGCACCGGGCCCGGATAGACGGTGATCACCGAGATGCCGTGCGGCGCGAGCTCGGCGCGCGCGATCTCCGAGGCCATCGCGAGGCCGGCCTTCGACGCGCCGTAGTACGCGCAGCCCTTGAGCGGCACCTTGCCGGCCATGCTCGCGATGTTGAGGATCAGGCCCTGCTTCGCGGCGATCATGTTGCCGACGACGAGATCCTGCAGGCGCAGCGGCGCGAGCAGATCGATCGTCATGAGCCCTGCCGCGTCGTCCCAGTCCCACGACTGCACGCCGAGCACGCGCATGATGCCGGCACAGTTGACGAGGCCGTCGACCGGCGCGGTCTGGTTCAGCGCCTCGACCAGCGGCGGCAGCGCGGCGAGGTCGCGCAGATCGACGCCGTGCGTGCTCGCGTTGCCAAGTGTCGCGGCGAGCGCGTTCATCGAGGCCGCGTCGCGGTCGAGGAGCGCGAGGCGCGCGGACGGGTAGAGAGCGCGCAGCTCGCGCGCGATCGCGGATCCGATCGCGCCCGCGGCGCCGGTGACGAGGATGTGGCGCAAGCTACCGCCTCGCGAGGTCGGCGAGCTCATCACGCGAGCCTCGAGTCCAGCGCGAACCAGAGGACGAGCGTCTTCTTGCCGCCCGCGCCTTTCCACATCGCCGGACCGAGGAACAGGCCGGGGGCGACCTCGCGGATCTCGTCGTGGATCGCCTGGATGTACGACGGGTTCACGTCGAGTGCGTAGTCGAGAACGAGCGTCGGCTTGCCGTCGATCGCGGACGGGCCGAACGCGGTCGCGAACGGAAACAGGTTCTGGCGGCCGAGGGCCTTCGGGATCGAGACGCGGTTGATGCCGGTGCCCTTCGTGTCACTGGTCGCCTGGAACGACTTGCCCTCCCAGACGAACGAGCGCGACGCGGCGAACCTCCGCAGGCCCTGCGCGAGCGGGCCGCCGAGACCGCGCACGGCGAGCATGCGGCCGACGAGCGCGCCGTCGGCGGCGTGCATCGTCTTCGAGACCGTCGCGGTGCGGTACAACGCGTCGAGCTCGTCCAGCGACATCGCGGCGAGCGCGTCGAGCGTCAGGGAGCTCCTCGCGGAGATCGACGGCGTGGACGGCGTGGTGGTCGGGGTCTGCGTCTGCATGGATCAGCCTTTCTTGCGGGGAGGTCGCGGACGAGTGAGATCCGGAGCGATCAGGCGCCAGCACGCGGCGCCGGCTTGTTCGAGCTGCTTGTCGTCGATCCGCAGGTAGCCCAGGCGCTGCGCCTTGATGACGCCGACGAACGCGCCCCAGAGCAGCGCCATCAGGACGTCGACGCCGGGGCCCTCGGCGTGCGCGCGGAGCCGCTTGCCGGCGAGCCACAGCGGCGCGAGCACGGACACCTCGAGCTCGCGGCTCTTGTGGTCGAGATACGGCGCGTGGTCCTGCATCTCGAGGAACCGGAACGCCTCGGGCTCCGCCTTCGCGAACGCGCCGAGCCGGCGCCACAGCTCGGCGAACCAGGTCTCGGCGACGCCGTCGCGCGCGAGGTCGACCTCGGGGACGCCGGAGAACAGCGCCGTGCGGAGCTTCTGCTTCGCGTCGCGATAGACCTCGTTGACCAGCGCTTCCTTGCTGTCGAAGTAGCGATAGAGCGTGCCGGTGCCGACGCCGGCGGCACTGGCCACCTCGGGCACCGCGGTGCCGTGATAACCGCGCTCGGCGAACGCGACCAGCGCCGCGTCGAGGATGATCCGCCGCTTGTCGTCGACGAGGGGGCGTCCGCGACCGCGCTTCGCCGGGGTCACCGGCGCGCCACGATTTGCGGAACGAACGTTCATTCCGTATTTGATACCGGCAGGCGTGCGGCCTGTCAACGAGATCCGTCTCGTCGTACAACGCGGGCATGAAGCTCCGGACGATCCGTACGACGATCCTCGCGACATCCCTGGTGTTCGGCTCGGGATGTCTGATGCGGCAGAGCACGCACGAGAAGGCGATGGCGAAGGCCAAGACCGAGCACGATGCGAAGGTCGCGGACCTCGACAAGCAGATCGCGGATCTGACCGCGAAGCGCGACGCACTCCAGAAGGAGATCGAGGCGCAGACCGTGACGCTCGGCGACCTCAAGGATCGCCTCGAGAAGCTCGGCCAGAACGTCGACTCGCTGACGAAGGACAACGCCGAGGCCGAGAAGCGCCTCGAGGAGCTGCGCAAGCAGAAGGCGGCCGCGGACGCGCGGCTCGCGACGTTCAAGAGCCTCCTGTCCAAGCTGCGCTCGATGATCGACAGCGGTCAGCTGAAGGTCATCATCCGCGACGGCCGCATGATCATCGCGCTGCCGAACGACATCCTGTTCGACTCCGGGAAGACCTCCGTGAAGAAGGAGGGCAAGGACGCGCTCGAGAAGGTCGCGCAGGTCCTCGCCACGGTCCCCGACCGCGACTTCCTTGTCGCCGGCCACACCGACGATGTACCCATCAAGACCGCGCAGTTCCCGTCGAACTGGGAGCTGTCGACCGCGCGCGCCGTCGAGGTCGTGCGGTTCCTCGTCTCCAAGGGGATGAGCGGCAAGGTGCTCGCCGCCGCCGGCTTCGCCGAGTTCGATCCGGTCGTGAAGAACGACTCCGATGCGAACCGCGCGCAAAACCGCCGCATCGAGATCGTGCTCCAGCCGAACATCGGCGATCTGCCGAACCTCGACGACCTCACGAAGTAGTCCGCAGCAGCAGCAGGTACTCGACGTTGCCCGCCGGTCCGGTGATCGGCGACTCGACGTCCTCGTGCGCCGTGAAGCCATTCGCCACGGCCCACGTGCGGACCTTGTCGACGGCGCCGCGCCGCGCGGCCTCGTCGCGCACGACCCCACCCTTGCCGACCTGATCGCGGCCGACCTCGAACTGCGGCTTGACGAGCGCGACGATCGGCTTGCCCGCGGGCGGTCGCAGCAGCTCCTTCACGCGCGGCAAGACGAGCGTGAGCGAGATGAACGAGGTGTCGATCACCGCGAGATCGGCGGGCTCGGGAACCAGCGAGAGGTCCAGGTTGCGGACGTTCTCGCGCTCGATCACGACGACCCGCGGGTCCGAGCGCAGCGACCACGCGAGCTGGCCGTAGCCGACGTCGATCGCGTAGACCTTCGCGGCCCCGCGCCGGAGCAGCACGTCGGTGAACCCGCCGGTCGAGGCGCCGATGTCGAGACACACCATGCCGGTCGGATCGATCGCGAACGTGTCGAGCCCCTTCACGAGCTTCAGCGCACCGCGCGAGACGTACGGGTGGTCCGCCTCCTTCAGCGTGATGTTCGCCGAGGGATCGACCTGCGCACCGGGCTTGGTCGCCGGCTGCCCTTCGACGAGCACCGAGCCCGCCATCACGAGGGCGGCCGCGCGCTCGCGACTCGCGGCGAGACCGCGATCGACGAGCAGCTTGTCGAGGCGTTCGCGTGCCACCGCGTACGTGTATCAGGTCCCGCGCGGCGCGACGAAGATGTCGTTCGTGCCGTCGCGATCGCTCGAGAGGTGGAGCTCGGCAGCCATCGGGCGAGAGCCACGATGGGCCATCGCCGGTCGGGCGGTGACGTTCGGACCAGCTCCGGCGCGCCGAACGACGGCGTGGTCATCGCGCGGGTCGCCACGTAGATGTCGATCCGATGAGAACACGAGCCGTCGGTGCCCCGCGGAGCGAAGCTCCACCCGATCGACCTGCAGCCCCATGAAATCATGGGAGCTCGTGGGGCGAGTTGACAAACAGCACGACCGTTCTATTCTGTGGTTCGTGGCGAAAGGCGAAGAGACCCGGCACGCGATCCTGGCGCGAGCGTTCGAGCTCGCGACCGTGGTCGGGGTCTCCGGTCTCTCGATCGGCCGCCTCGCCGAGGCCACCGGCCTGTCCAAGAGCGGGCTGTTCGCGCACTTCGGCTCGAAGGAGGCCCTCGAGGTCGCCGTCGTCGAGGAGGCGA
>JAEUJX010000732.1 GCA_016794545.1 Myxococcales bacterium | reverse complement strand
GCAAGCGAAGGCGAGCCGGTTCTACGAGGGCCGCACGTTCGCGCCGATAGCGAACGCGCGCGGCGACCATCCGCTCGCGCGCGACGTCGGCGACGTGGTGACGAACCACCCGGCCGTGATGACGCGCGTCGACGGCGCCTCGACCGTGGTCGCGCTCGACGACGGCGCGATCGTCGTCGCCGGCGAGCGCGGCAACGGGCGGTTCGTCGCGATCAGCGATCCGAGCATCTTCATCAACCGGATGTTGCAGTTCCCGGGGAACGTCCAGCTGACGTCGAACCTCCTCAACTGGCTCGATCGCGGCAACCGGCGCGCGCGCAACGTGATCCTGCTGCGCGGTGACGTCCCGATGTACGGCGAGCCACGGCCGTACATCGACGACGCGAGCGCGGGCAAGGTCGGGCGCACGATCGCCGAGCTCAACTTCTGGCTGTCGGAGCGCCGCGCGTGGCTGCTCACGCCGACCGCCGTCAAGGTGCTCGCGGCGACGCTCGCGATCGCGCTCCTCGTGCTCGCGTTGTTCGCCCTGCCCGTCCGCCGCGGTCCGAAGATCGACGGCGCCTGGCTCAAGTTCCACCGGCCGGCGCGGCGCGACGAGCCGCACGCGCTCGTGCAGGCGGCGGACCGCGGTGGCGGCAGCTACCTCGTGCTCGCATGCATCCTGCGCGATCAGGTGCAGCGCCTGCTCGCGGAGGTGACCGGCAAGAGCGAGCCGCTCTACACGGTGCCGGAGACGCAGCTCGTCGCCGAGCTGTCGAAGGCCAAGGGCACGACCGCGGGCGTCGCACTGACGCGGGTATATCGCCGGCTGCGCGCGCTGCCGAGCCGCGGGCAGGCGGCCGCGCCGTGGAGCACGGGGCACCTGCCGCGGCGCGAATTCGACAACCTGTACGCGGACGTGGCCGAGCTGTGTCGTACTCTCGGCAGCGATCTCTACGGTCTCGCAGGCTCGACGGACCCGTCCCGTCTCGCGAGCTCGACGACCACATCTCGTCTCGCCAGCCCGGACCATTCCTCGCAAGAAGCCTAGATGCCTCCCGCCTCTCTCAATCCCGACAAGCTCGCTCGCGTCAACCAGCTGTCCCGCGCCATCACCGACGAGGTCGGCCGGGCGTTCATCGGGCAGCCGGCGATCACCGAGGCGCTGCTCGTCGCCCTGCTCGCGCGCGGCCACGTCCTGATCGAGGGCTACCCCGGCGTCGCGAAGACCACGCTCGTGAAGGCGTTCTCCACCACGCTCGGTTGTCACTTCCGCCGCGTGCAGTTCACACCGGACCTCCTGCCGAGTGACATCACCGGCACCTACATCCTCGACATGCGCACGAACACGTTCGTCCTGCGCGAGGGCCCGGTGTTCACGAACGTGTTGCTCGGTGACGAGATCAACCGCGCGCCCGCGAAGACGCAGTCGGCGCTGCTCGAGGCGATGCAGGAGCACCAGGTGACGATCGAGGGCGAGACCAGATCGCTCTCCGAGCCGTTCATCGTGCTCGCCACGCAGAACCCGATCGAGCAGGAGGGCACGTATCCGCTGCCCGAGGCACAGGTCGACCGCTTCCTCATCAAGCTCAAGATGGGCTACCCGGCGCAGGCCGACGAGAAGCGCATGCTCGGCACGTACGACAAGCCGCCACCGCCGGTGCGCGCGGTGGTCGGCCCGTCCGACGTGCTCGAGATGCAGGCCCTCGCGCAGGAGGTCTACGTCGCCGAGGAGCTCCTCGACTACGCGCTCGGGCTCGTCGGGTTCACGCGCAACCACGCGAAGGTCTACCTCGGCGCGTCGCCGCGCGCGGGCCTCGCGCTCGTGCACGCGTCGAAGGCGCTCGCGCTGCTGCGCGGCCGCGACTACATCCTCCCCGACGACATGCGCAGCCTCGCGCCGCTCGTGCTCGGGCACCGCATCCTGATGACGCCGGAGGCGGAGCTCGAGGGCTCGCTCGGCACGGCGGTGATCGGCGAGGCGCTCGACAAGGTCAGCTACAAGCTGCCGAAGCGAGCGTAGGTGACGGCGCCGTGATCCCCCGTCTCGCGACGCGCGGCAAGCTGATCCTCGGGACCGCCCTGCTGTTCCTGCTCGTCGGCTCGCTGCACGGCGCGCCGCCGCTCGTCGCGCTGTCGGGGACGATCCTCACCGTGCTGCTCGCGCTCTACCTGGCCTTCTACCCGACCGCGATCCTGCTCCGCCGGAAGAAGATCGAGCTGTCGTGGTGGGTCCCGCCGGGCGACCAGCCGGGAGGGGCGCTCTCCGCCGACCGTCCGTTCCAGCTCCACCTCGCGTTTCGCAACCACGGCAGCCGCAAGCTGCGCATCCTCGGAACGAAGATCCTCGCCGGCTCGGGCCTCCAGCTCGACGAGAAGCCGAGCGCCACGGTGAAGCGTGGCGAGCAGGTCGAGGTGACGACCACCGTCAAGCCGCTCGCCGCGGGCTACCAGGTGCTGCACGGCGCGGCGCTGACGTTCGGCGACGCGCTCGGGCTGTTCGACATCGAGGCGTTCTTCCCGAACCCGATCGCGGTGAAGGTGTTCCCGCGCACGGTCGCGCTGCGCGGGGCCCCGGTTCGCGCGGTCGGCGGCGCCCTGCACGAGCAGGTGGGTCTGCACCACGTGCGCCGCCGCGGGCTATCGGGCGAGCTCCGCGAGCTCCGCGAGCACAGCCACGGCGATCCGTTCAAGTTCATCGCGTGGAAGGCGACCGCGCGCCGCGGGCAGCTGATGGTGCGAGACCTCGAGAACGAGATCGTGACCACGCACATGGTGCTGCTCGACGTCGGCGGCGGGATGCGCCAGGGCACGCTCGGCAAGACCCCGCTCGACTGGGCGTGCGACGCGACCGCGGCGCTCGCGAAGGCCGCCGTCGCGAACAGCGACCGGGTCGGTCTCGTCGCGTTCGACACGCGCCCGGTCTGCGAGCTCCCGCCCGACACCGGCCACCACCACTACCTCCAGCTGGTCGACAAGCTGCTCGACACGCGCTCGCTCGTCGACGAGGACCTGACCGATGTCACCGCGGGCGAGCTGGTCGCCCTCGTCGCGCGCTACCTCGCCCACCAGGAGGCGATCGACGTCCGCGTGAAGATCGCGCCGCCGCTCGACGACGCCCGCTGGAGCAGCATCCAGGCCGGGCCCGACGGCCAGCTCTACGACGTCGCCGCGACCGGCCGCCTGTGCCGGCGCCTGATCGATTTGATGATCGGCAGCGACAAGACGGCGAAGGAGAAGCGCGCCAAGCTCTCGCCGCTGGTGGAGCCAGACGCGCAGCTCGCGCCGCTGCGTCAGTTCTGCCGGCTTCGTGGCATCGAGCTGCCGTACCGCTCGGCCTGGGAGCACGGCAAGCGCACCGTGGGCCTCCAGCGCGCGGTGGAGCGCGCGGTGACGTCGGCGGGCCGACCCGATGTGGTGGTGCTCGTCAGCGACCTCGCCGGCTTCGCCGAGGACGAGTCGCGCGCGATCAAGGCGCTCGCGCGGCTCCGCCGGGCGGCGGGCTCCGTGATCGCGCTGGTGCCGTCTGCCGCGGCCTTCCTCCCGCCGGCCGCCTCGCCGCACGGCGTGCGGGTGCGCGACCTGATGGCGCGCGACCAGAAGGCGCTGGTCGAACCGGGCCGCCGCCTGCTCACCAGGCACGGCATCACCGTGGTCGAAGGATCTCCGGCGGACTCCCTGGATCGCCTGCTCGCGGGCGGGCGTCGGGGTCCCGTGCGACGAGCCGGCTAGCGGCGCTCGCTGCCGTACACGCGCGGCGAGCGAACGACTACTTGATCAGCTCCGGGGTCTCGAACATCGCCACCTCCCACTTGTGGTCCGTGACCGAGCCCTTGGCCTTGGTGGTCAGCGAACCGATGGAGATGGCGGTCAACAGCAGCGCCGCCGCGATGAACATCGCGTCTTTCCAGCGGTCCCGCCCGTGCCGATGCGCGATCTCGTTCAGGTTGCTCATCCCTATCCTCCAGGTCGTTGGC
>JAEUJX010000693.1 GCA_016794545.1 Myxococcales bacterium | reverse complement strand
CGTCCTCATGATCCCGGATCACACGCTCTGGCTGCTAGAGCTACGCGGAGAGGAGAGAAACGATCTACCGGCGGAAGGCACAGGGCTCGAACCCGACGCCCCTGTTCGGGGTCGCACACCGTTTTCGAAACGGGTGTCGCTCCATCAGCGACGTTACCTTCCAGAACACTTGTCGCCTCGCACGCTCGGCAAACGGATCGCCGCGCGAGCTCGGCAAACGGATCGGCCGCAGTGGAGGGAGTCGAACCCAGCGTTCGTTCGCGCGCACGAACGGACCCGGCGCGGAGTTAGCGCGGCGGATCATCGCTTCACCGGAAGCACTGCGGTCGCAGCTGAGGGAATTGAACCCTCGCGTCGGCGGGTATGGGCCGCCACGGTGCCCAGCACGAGCTGCGGTCACTGCATCGCGATCTGGTATCGGTGGCGGGACTTGCACCCGCGTTCACGGTTCGAGAGACCGGAGTCCTGGCTGCTGGACGACACCGACAGAACACAGAGAAACCACGGACAAGGGATTGGTCGTCGAAGATGGTTCCTGAACCGTTGCCGGCGTGAGAACCAGTCGCCCATACCGCGCGCTCACCTGGCGGAGAGCGTTTACGGTAGTCGGCACGCCATGAGCTGTGGCCGAAGCCTTGGCTCGTCATCACTGACGAGACAGCCTGCTGCTTCGCTATCTCCGTCGCCGGAGCCTCGCTACCTTAGGACCGTTATAGTTACGGATAATCGACAGCCTTTCGGCCCGTAGAAACCACGCGGGATCGGTTGGAATTGAACCAACCACCGTCCGATTAACAATCGGCCGCTAGCACCAGCTCAGCTTCGATCCCAAGTGCCGGAGAGGGGTGGACTCTCCGGCAGCGGTCGCGGGGCCGCGCCGTCGCTCGAGCGACGTCAGGATCGGGTCGGATCCCGTCGCGCGAGCAAAGTCGGCGATCACCGGCGGCGTCGACGTGTCGAAACCGACAACGTCGAGCATACCGGCGTCGTTCGGGTCAGCGATGCTGAACCCGTTCGACGTCATCCCGACCACGACCAGCTTGGCCGGGATGCCTCGTGCGTCTCGGTAGGCTCGCAGCGCCTGTGCGGGGTGCACGTTCCCCGCCCAGGTCTCGTTGTCGGTGTAGACACAGAACGTGTCGACATCGATCCCGTGCTGCTTCGCCCAGATCATCGGCAGCGAACAATCGGTGCCCGCCATCGGCAGGGCCTCGATCGTCTTGACCACGTCGTCGAGCCGCTGACGCGGCGAGATCGACAGGACCGTCGTGGAGGTATCGAACGCGAGGAACGTGTATGCCGGCTCCGTCGCTGCGGTCACGAGGGCCATGGCGGCGCTCGCGATCCGCGGCGTGAGGCCCGCGGCGCCCGCGACGTACCCGCATCCCATCGAGCCCGAGACATCGAGCGCGAGGAGCGTGCGGCTGCCCGACGGCTCGATCATCCCGAAGCTCGCGTAGAACGCGGCGTCGAGAGCATCCACGATCCGCGCGACCGGCATCCAGGTTCCCGATCCCTTCACGCCGCGCCCGGACTGGTAGGTCACGAGCGCCGCGAGGATCGCGATCGGGTGGAGGCGTGCCTTGCGGAGCCGCTGCGTATCGCGCAGCTGCGCGACCACGCGGTCGGTCGCCGCCGACCCCGGCGCCAGGAGGCCCACGCGCGTCATCGTCGCGAGGTTCCGGATCAGCGCCGTCATCGGCATCGCCTCGAGCAGCGCCTCCCAGATCGCCGGCTTCGTCAGCCACTCGGTCGGGACGCACTCGCGCGGGATCCGCTGCTCGCGGATCAGCGCGGCGACTGCGGTCGCGTCGGTCATCGTCTTGAGCCGCGTCATCGCGACGATCAGCTGGCACGCCGGATCCGAGTCCGCGCCCGCCGGCAGCTGCCCGCTCACGGCCCACGAGAACAGCCGGTCGTGCGACGGCGACGCCGCGCGCGGGTGCGCGAGGCGCAGCAGGTCACGGTTCGACCAGCCATCGCGGGCCTGGTACTTCGCGAGCTGGAACGCGAGGTCCGCGGCCGGCTTGGTGTTGAACCAGGCGCCGACCGCCTTGCGCATGCCGCGGCCCCAGCCACCGAAGCCCTGCGCGTACTCCGCGAAGTGCATCAGGTGCGTGCCCGTGCGGCAGACCTTCGGTAGCGCGGCGTACGCCGCACGACGCGTGGTCTCGTCACCGAGCTTGGCCGCCATGGCGAGGGAAAAGATCGCCGGATCGTTCTTGGGCGCGCGTCCCGAGTCAGAGATAGCAACGATCCGGGCGAGGGTACGAAGGCCGTCCGAGGCGATACAGCGCTGGACGTTGGCAGCGTTCTCGATCGTGAGCTGGCGCTCGCCGATGTAGTAGGTACCGCCCTCGCTACCGAGGACGAGGAAGCGATCGAGTCGTGCCCACTCGTCGAGCGGCCACGCATGGCCACCCGCCGAGTTCGGCACCTGCGAGGTTCCGGGGATCGGCTGATCCTGCGACGTGGCTCGAGTCGAGAAGAACTTGGTGAAATCGAACATGGCGCTTCCTTTCCGGCCCGGCGTGCGGGCGGCTCTTGTGGACGTCGATCGCCGGGTGGCGATCAGCCGCGCGGTCAGGCGCGACTCACCGCCGGGTGGCGGCTGAGAACATGGGTGCCTCCCGTCGGACTCGAACCGACGACCGGCTGTTTACGAAACAGCTGCTGCTTCCTGCTGAGCTAGAGAGGCGAAGTGCGGACCGTGGGAGTCGAACCCACGTGGACGGGGTGGAAGCCCGGCGCCTAACCGTTCGGCCAAGCCCGCAGAGAAGAGAGAAGGGGAAGCTGCGTCGCTCTCGTCGCGTCCCCGTGGGACCTGTGACGAACAGCCATCGGCCCGGCTCGAGATCCGGACGAAAGTGAAGTCGACGCGTCGATCGATCGCGGCGCTCTCGTCATGGTCCCGGAGGACTCGGACGAACAGCCCGGCGGCGCACATGGCGGCGCACGGGTGAAGTCGGCGCGGTGTCGATCGCGTCGCTCTCGCGGGATCCTCGAAGGATCTGCGCGAACAGCCCGGCGCACCGGGTGAAGTCGACGCTTGGATTCGAGCAGGTAAGGGGAGTTGAACCCACTGACTCCGGTGTGGCGCACCGGCGTGTCACCGCAACACTTCACCTGCTTGGCGGTCGCCGCTGGAGGCCGGAGACCTGGTGCTGTGAGCCCTCGTGGGCGCCCGGGGGGCGCGTCCGCGAGCTCCATCGTCGGCCGGGTGGGAATCGAACCCACGTACCTCGGTGTAAGAAACCGGTGCAGGAACCACTGTGCTACCGACCGTGCAGTCCCACCCCCTGGGATCGAACCAGAACCTCCCGGGTTTCAACCGAGCGCGCAGGCCAACTACGCAAGAGTGGGATATGAGCGCCGCGTGCGTGGACCGATCGTGCGAGGTCGCACGCTCGAGCACGCGGCGCTCGGCTTCAGGTGCCCTTGCGGGGGCACCTCATCATCATCGCTCTTCGGTTGTCAGAGAGCGCCGTCGGCGCGCGCAGGGCGCACCTCGGGCGTCGATGCACCCGCGGACTTCGCGAATGCACCAGTCCTGATTCGTTATCTGGATTCGTTATCCAGATATCGAGTCACGGAATCAGTGGTGTGTTGGCGCCGGACGATGGAGCCCGAAAACGCCGATGGGCCGCTGGGGAGGTCTTCCCCTGGGCGGCCCATCACGGACTAGCTCTACACGAACATGTAGGTGCTAGCGGTGGGGGCCCCCCGCGCAGGTACCCGGATCCTGGCCTCCGACGGCGGCGCTGAACGCCGACGACGGATACCAGCAAAGCGACGGGCAGGACGAGATGGCTCGACGCATGGATAGCGTCGCCGTCCTTTCGGTCACGTTGAGGTTATTTGGGTGGAGTTGCCGCACTGGAGAGTCCTGGTTGTGCTCCGAGCAAACGAAGCAGCGATGGTTTGTACGGATAACAGCGCCGCTCGAATCTGTCAAATCGATTTTTGTCGAAATCGTTATTCGGTGATCGCTAGTCGTGTAGAGGCGCGAAACCTGTCCGGGAAGTTAGACGCTCCAGCATCACGGAAGTTCTTCCAGCGCGACGAGCGTGACGGGAGCGCCGATCGCGAGCTCCAGGCGCGAGCGCCGGCCGAGCAGCTCGCCGCCCGCCTCGATCGCGGTCTCGCGATCGAGCTCGATGGCCACGCGATCACACAGGAAGTCGGTGACGTGGTCGCTGAAGTACTCGCCGCGAAAGGCCGCGGGCGTGTTGCGCAAGATCTCGAATAGACCGGCGTCGCCGCAGCGGAGATGGAACCTGCCGGTGTCGGCATGGGCGAACGCGAACATCTTCAGGCCAAAGCCGAAGAACGGGATCGTCGCGCCGGCGACGAGCGTGCACGCGCCCGACCACAGCTTCGCGCCGGTCGGAATCTGCACGCCGGTCGCCCCGCCCTTCTTCATCACGCTCGCCGGCGCGCCGGTGTTCGTGACGACGACGTTCGGGCGCTCGGCCGTCGCGAACCGCGGCACCGAGCGCAGCGCGACCGACAGCGCGTAGCGCGCGCCCTGCCCGACGAGCCGCCGCACGCCGGGCACGCGATCGACGACGCGCCCGACCGCCTCGTGATCCTCGAGTACCTGGGCGTCGACCCCCATGCCGACGAACGGCGCGCGCACGCCGAGCACGTCCAGCATCGGGACCTTCTTCCACGCGCCGCCACCGCGCGCGAGGCGCGCGAGGTCGCGCGGCGGATCGTCGCTCGCCCCCACGGTGTCCGCGATCGCGTTCCCCGAGCCGAGGCGCAGGACGCCGATCGCGGGCTCGGGCCGGCCGCTGCCGCGGCACGCCTCGGCGATCAGCGCCAGTCCCATCACGACGGTGCCGTCGCCGCCCCCGAGGATCACGAGGTCGACCCCGCGCGCGATCTCGGCGCGGATCGCGCTGCGCGCCTCGACGAGAGACTCCGTGAACCGCACACCGCCGGGCAGCGCCGCCGAGAGCTTTTCGCGCACGCGGCGGCCACGCGCGCGGCGCGCGCTGGCGTTCACGATCGCGACCGCTCGCACACCGCGACGATACCGCGTGCTCGCGCGCGGCGCGAAAACCCTGCCGAGGGCGGGACCGCGGCCCCGTCCCGGTACCGGTCTTCCGTGCCGCGTTCGGGCGTGGCCGGGTGCCGGTGCGGCCTCCTCGCGCGTGCCATGCTCTCGCCATGTCGCCGCCGGATCGAGCGAAGCCGCCGCGCCGCTGGCGCCGGCGCCTCCGGCTCGCGGCCGAGGCGATGACGATCCTGATCGGCATCGGCGCGCTGCTCCTGTGGTGCTCGGTGCCGAACACCGCGCCGCTGGCACGCGAGAACCCCACGACGACCGCGTTCATCGACCTCCGGCGCGCGCAGGCGGAGGAGGACGGCACGCCCTTCACGCTGAAGTGGCAGTGGCGGCCGATCGGAAAGATCTCGCGCTACCTGCGGGCGGCCGTCATCTACGCCGAGGACTACCGGTTCTACAAGCACGACGGCGTCGACTGGGGCGCGATCGAGAGCGCGATCGAGGCGAACCTCGACCAGGGCTCGCTGTCGGTCGGCGGCAGCACGATCACGCAGCAGCTCGCGAAGAACCTCTACCTGTCGCCGCAGCGCAGCCTGATCCGCAAGGTGCGCGAGATGCTGATCGCGTTCTCGCTCGAGGATCACCTGACCAAGACGCGCATCCTCGAGCTGTACCTGAACGTCGCGGAGTGGGGCGACGGCGTGTTCGGTGCCGAGGCCGCCGCGCGCCACTGGTTCGGGCACTCCGCGCAGGCGCTCACGCCGGCCGAGGCGGTGCGGCTCGCGATCGCACTGCCGAACCCCTTCCTGCGCTCGCCGAAGGTGCGCTCGCCGGAGCTCACGAAGAAGGCCGTGCGGATCATCCGCCTGTTGCGCATGCAGGGCCTCATCGATGCGAGCCAGGAGCGGGTCGCGCTCGACGCCGTCGGCGCGGAGCACCTGCAGGTGTTGCCGAGCCGCTACGCTCCCGACGGGACGGACGGCGAGCCGGCGCCGAGGCCGGACCCGCGAGGCGCGCCCGGCCCGGTCACCTCGCCGGATCCCGATCCGGCCCCTGCACCTGCCCCGCCTCCCGAGCCCGCCACCGCCCCGCCTCCCGAGCCCGCCACCGCCCCGGCTTCCGCCGACCGGCCAGAGCCGGCACCGGAGACCGGCTCCGGTGTGAATGTCACCACGCCCGAGCTGTGAGCGGCCCGCACCGTGCAGCGCGTCCCGTGCGGTCGGTTCGCCGGGGACGATCCCCTCGTGTTATGCCGCGCGCATGACGATGCGCCCTGCCCTCGCCCTCGTGCTCGCGCTCGCGGCCTGCACCGACGACGCCGATGATCCGTTCGCCGATCGCGGCGCGCCCTCGGCGACCGCGCAGGAGCTGCTCGGCAAGAACGACGGCCTGACCAACGACAAGATCGCGGGCGTCTACGAGCTGAAGGGCGAGGTCTCGGGGCAGTACCCGTCGGGCACCAGCGTGTACCGCGTCACGAACACGTACATCCGGCGCGTCGAGCTGCGGGCGACGGCGCTGGTCACCGTGCTCCAGTGCAAGCTCGCGTACACCGAGCCGGGCAAGGCGCCGATGACGCTCGTCGCGTTCACCTCGCAGCCCGCGGCCGCGACGGACCGGATCTTCTCGGTGAAGGCGGCCGGCATGGACAAGCAGAGCGACACGCCGTCGATGACCGACTGCGAGATCGAGCAGCCGGCGACGAACTGGGCGTTCTGCGAGGAGACGATCGACGGCTCGGGCATCTTCACGGTGCTGCCCGAGGGCGCGCAGGAGTGCGTCGGCCGCTGGGACCTCGAGCTGCGTCACGTCAAGGCGCCGTCGGGGTTCGGCGACCACGGCGAGCTGCTGGGGACCAAGGTTGCGAACTGACGAGCCGATGGCGGTCGAGCTCGTTGCGGCAGGACTGGAGCGCGAGCGCGACGAGCTGATCGCGCTCAACGTCGAGTACCTGTCGTGGGTCGGCGAGGGCATCCAGCGCGTGTTCGCCCTCGATCTCGCCGCGCTCGCCGGGATGCCGATCGCTGACTACGTCGTCGCCACGATCGACAAGGTGATCGATCCGCGCGGCGCGTTCTTCCTGCTCCGTGTCGATGGCGCGGTGGCCGGCATGGGCGGCTGGCGGCCGCTCGGCGAGGGCGTGGCCGAGGTCAAGCGCATGTACGTCCGCCCCGCCTTCCGCGGCCGGCGACTGGGCGAGCAGCTCCTCGCGCACCTGCTCGGCGATGCGGCGCGCGAGGGCCGGCCGGCCGCGCGCCTCGACTCCGCACCGTTCATGACGTCCGCGCACCGGCTCTATCGCGAGGCCGGCTTCACCGATCGCGCCGCCTACCCCGAGGCCGAGGTCCCCGAGGTCCTTCACGCGCGCTGGAGGTTCATGGAGCGCGCGCCGGCGTGATCGCGGCTCACAGATCGCGCGCGAACGCGCGCACGATGCTCGCGAACATCTGCACCTGATCGATGAACGGCCAGTGTCCCGAGGGCTCGAGGCCGACCCACGGCAGGTGGTGCTCGTCGAGCGCGCGCTGGCTCGCGGCGCAGATGCCGCCCGGCAGCCCCGCCACGAACAGCACGGGCACGGTCAGCGCGGCGAGCCGCGGCGCGAGCGTGGCGGTCTCGCTGAGGCGGACGAGATCGACGGCGTTGCGGTGAAACACCACCGGGTTCGCCGTCGCGAGCGCCGCGCCGTAGCCACCCAGCGCCGCGTCGCGCTCGCCCTCGGCGACGACGCGCGCGCGCATCGCGTCGAAGCCGCCCTCCTCGAACGCCGGCAGCGAGAACCCGGCCGCCTCGGCGGAGAACGTGCAGTCGCCGCGCGTCAGGTTGCCGTCGATGTCGATCACGCCGCGCACGGGGATGCGCTCGGCGACGAGCGTCGCGAGCACGCCGCCCATCGAGTGGCCGGCGAGGATCGGCGCGGAGCGCACGGGCCACGAGGTGAGCCAGCCCGCGAGGTGCTCGGCCGTGGCCACGAGCGAGTCGCCCTCCGCGAGGACCGGCGGCTGCGAGTCCCCGTAGCCGGGCAGATCGGGGAGCACGTGCGCGAAGCCCGGCAGGAGGTCCACCGCCGCGTCGAAGCAGGACGAGCGCTCGCCCAGACCGTGGAGCCACACGATCTCGAGCACGCCTTCCCGCGAGGCGCGCCCCACGCGCCGCACGACCATGCCGTGCTCCTCGTGCGCCTGCCCGAGCATCAGCCAAACACGCGCCGGATCCGCGCGATCGCCTCGTCGATGTTCGCGCGCGAGTTGAAGCCCGACAGCCGGAAGTAGCCCTCGCCCGCCGGGCCGAAGCCGGAGCCCGGCGTGCCCACGACCTGCGCCTGGGAGAGCAGCCGGTCGAAGAACTCCCAGGAGGACGCCCCGCCCTGCGTGCGCAGCCAGATGTACGGCGCGTGGACGCCGCCGAACACGGTGAACCCGGCCGCCGTCAGTCCCTCGCGCAGGAGGCGCGCGTTCTCCATGTAGAACGCGATCTGCGCCGTGGTCTGTGCGAGGCCGTCCTTCGAGTACGCCGCGGCGGCGCCCTTCTGCACGACGTAGCTCGCGCCGTTGAACTTGGTGGTGTGGCGGCGCGCCCACAGCTTGTTGAGCGAGACCCGCTCGCCGCCCGCGCCGACGCCGGTGACCGCCTTCGGCACCACCATGAACGCGCAGCGCACGCCGGTGAAGCCCGCGCGCTTCGAGAAGCTGCGCAGCTCGAGCGCCACGTCCTTCGCGCCCGGGATCTCGTAGATCGAGTGCGGCAGCGACGGATCCGAGATGTAGCCCTCGTACGCCGCGTCGAACAGGATGATCGAGTCGGTCTGCTTGGCCCACGCCACCCACTTCTCGAGCTGCGCGCGCGTCGCCACGGTGCCCGTCGGATTGTTCGGCGAGCACAGGTACGCGACATCGACGGGCTCGCCCGGCGGATCCGGCTGGAACCCGTTCGCCTCGTTGCCGACCAGGTACACGAAGCCGGGATAGCGGCCGTCGGGGCCGGCCGCGGCCGTGCGGCCGGCCATCACGTTCGAGTCGACGTAGACCGGGTAGACCGGATCGGTGACGGCGACCTTCGCGGAGAGCGCGAAGATCTCCTGCACGTTGCCGCTGTCGCACTTGCTGCCGTCGCTGACGAAGATCTCGTCGGCGGCGAGGTCGACGCCGCGCGCCGCGTAGTCGTGCTGGCGGATCGCCTCGATCAGGAAGTCGTAGCCCTGCTCCGGACCGTAGCCCTTGAAGGTCTCGCGGTTGCCCATCTCGTCGACGGCCGCGTGCATCGCCGCGATGATCGCCGGCGCCAGCGGCTCGGTGACGTCGCCGATGCCGAGCCGGATCACCTTCGCGTCGGGATGCGCCGCCGCGTACGCCTTCACGCGGCGACCGATCTCGGGGAACAGGTAGCTCGCGGGCAGCTTCGCGTAGTGCTCGTTGATGCGCGCCATGGCGGCCGGAACGTAGCCGAAACGGTTGCCTGGTGCGAGCCGAAGACCAGCAGGCAACCGCGCCCGCCGGCGCGCGGACCAAGGTTCATGCGACTGGTCGTGTTGGTCCTCGTGATCTGTGGCTGCGCGCACGACGTGCACACGCGCTACCCGGCGGCGCCCGACGAGCCGACCGGCACCGTCGTGCTGTTGCTGTCGCAGCCCGCGAAGGACGTCAACGTCGCGCTCGACGGCGTGCTCGTCGTCGAGGACGCGCACACGGCGCGCATCGTGATCTCGAACGCACCGACCGGCAACCACGACATCGTGATGACCGCGAACGGCGGCGACAAGGCGATGCGGGTCTGGATCACGTCCGAGCACGCGACCGTGATCCCGCTCGGCGTGCCCGATCAGTCGACCGGCTTCCTCAAGACGCTGTTCGGAACGCTCGTGACGATCGCGGCGTACTCACTGCTTCGCTGACCGGGGATCCCGCGTGTACGTGCGCTTCACCATGTCGTCGCCCACGAGGTACGCGAGCGTGAGCGCACCTCCGGTGTAGGACGGCACCGAGACGGTGAGCGCGCCGCCGGTCGGGCCGGTCTTGCTGCAGGTGTCCTTGGTCAGCGTCAGGAGGAACGTCTCGGGGCTCTTGCCCTGGACGAGGTTGCCCTGCTGCTCGCAGCTGCCCATCTTCCCGCGCTCGACGACCAGCGCGAACCGGCCGTCGGGCACCACGATCAGGCGGTAGAGCCAGTCGAGATCGTCGTTCGTGAGCCAGGTTCCCGCGAACGTCTGCGGGCCTTCGATCGGGATCTCGGCGGGAGGCGCCGGCTTCTTCGGCGGCGTGCTGCAGGCGGCGGCGAGGAGAAGAACAGCGATCACCGGGCGCATGGCCCGAACGTACGCCGTTCGCGTCCGGTGCGGTAGAGTGGCGCCGCCATGGCCGTCGAGCGCACTGACTTCATCCGCGACATCATCGAGGAGGACCTGAGGACGGGCCGCCACGATCGCGTCGTCACGCGGTTCCCGCCGGAGCCGAACGGGTATCTCCACATCGGTCACGCCAAGTCGATCTGCGTGAACTTCGGCGTCGCTCTCGACTACCAGGGCAAGACGAACCTCCGGTACGACGACACGAACCCGACGAAGGAGGACGTCGAGTACGTCGAGTCGATCGAGCGCGACGTGCGCTGGCTCGGCTTCGAGCCCGCGGCCGTGCTGTTCTCCGCCGACTACTTCGGTCAGATGTACGAGCTCGCCGAGCGGCTGGTCCGCGAGGGCAAGGCGTACGTCTGCGACCTGACCGACGAGCAGATCCGCGAGTACCGCGGCACGCTCTCCGAGCCCGGACGGCCGAGCCCGTTCCGCGACCGCAGCGTCGAGGAGAACCTGGATCTGCTCCGCCGCATGAAGGCCGGCGAGTTCCCCGATGGCGCGCGCGTGCTCCGCGCGAAGATCGACATGGCCTCGTCGAACATGAAGATGCGCGACCCGCTGCTCTACCGGATCCGGCACGCGCACCACCACCGCAGCGGCGACGCGTGGGTGATCTATCCGATGTACGACTGGGCGCACCCGCTCGAGGACGCCATCGAGGGCATCACGCACTCGATCTGCACCCTCGAGTTCGAGAACAACCGCGAGCTCTACGACTGGGTGCTCGACAATACCGGGCCGTGGAACCCGCGGCCGCACCAGTACGAGATGGCGCGCCTCGTCCTCGACTACACCGTGATGAGCAAGCGCAAGCTGCTCACCCTCGTGAAGGACGGGCACGTGAACGGGTGGGACGACCCGCGCATGCCGACGATCTCCGGAATGCGGCGCCGCGGCTACTCGGCCGAGGCGATCCGCGCGTTCTGCGACATGATCGGCATCGCGAAGGCGAACTCGTCGGTCGACATCGACAAGCTCGAGTACTGCATCCGCGAGGACCTCAACAAGGCCGCGCCCCGCGTGCTCGGCGTGCTGCGGCCGATCGAGGTCGAGCTCACCGGCTGGCCGGGCGGCACCGAGCAGCTCGACGCGCCGTTCTTCCCGCCCGATGTCGGCAAGCCGGGCACGCGCGCCGTGCCGTTCTCCGGGACGATCCTGATCGATCGCGACGACTGGCACGACGATCCGCCGAAGGACTACAAGCGCCTCGCGCCCGGACGCACCGTGCGCCTGCGCTACGGCTACTGCATCACCGCCGACGAGGTCGTCGAGCGCGACGCCGCCGGGGGCGTGACGAAGCTGCGCGCGACCGTGCACCTCGAGACCAAGGGCGGCAAGAACCCCGACGGCGGCCAGAAGGTCTCGGGCGTGATCCACTGGGTCGATGCCGCGACCAGCGTGCCCGTCGAGATCCGGCTCTACGAGCAGCTGTTCAAGGTGCCCAAGCCCGAGGAGGGCGGCCAGGACTTCCTCGAGAACATCAACCCGAATTCGCTCGAGGTCGTGCGCGGTGCGCGCGTCGAGGCGAGCCTCGCGGCGGCCGAGGTCGGCGCGCGGTTCCAGCTCGAGCGCGTCGGCTACTTCGTCGTCGATCCCGACACGACGCCGGGCGCGCTGGTGCTGAACCGCACGATCACCCTGCGCGGCGAGGCCGTGAAGGCCGCCGTCGCGAACGCGCAGCTGACGGTCGGAGTCAGCGTCAGCGCGGCGGGCACGGTGTCCGGTCCGGCCACGGCGGCCGCGCCGAAGAACCCGAAGGCACAGTCGCGGCCGAAGACGAAGTCACCCGCCGAACAGCGCGCCGAGGCGCGCGCCCGGGACAGCGAGCTCGCGGCGGCCTTCACGTCGCTCGGGACGACGCTCGGCGAGGACTCTGCGGATCTCCTCGCGGGCGATCGCGAGACCCTCGGCGTGTTCCGGACGCTCGCGAGCGCGTCGAGCGACGACCTCGCCGCGAAGTGGATCATCAACGAGCTGCCGCGCGTGCTCGGCGACAAGCCGATCGGCGGCATCGACACGGCCGAGGTCGGCAAGCTGTTCGCGGCGCTCCAGGCGGGGACCGTCGCCCCCACCGCCGGCAAGAAGGCCCTGGCCGCCATCGTCGGAGGCGGGAAGACGTTCGAGGCGGCGCAGGCCGACGTCGCGGCTCCCGCGATCGACCTCGGCGCCGCGATCGACGCGGTGATCGCCGCAAACCCCGAGAAAGCCGCGCAGTACAAGGCAGGCAAGACGGGCCTGCTCGGCTTCTTCGTCGGGCAGGTGATGAAGGCGTCGCCCAACGCGGACGCCGCTGCAGTCAATCAGGCGGTCCGCGAGCGGCTCGCCTGATCCTGGGGCCCACGGGTCCCGGATCGGGGCGGAACCTCCCAGTTGTCGCGCACATAGCTCGGTGCCACTCTGGCGGTGTGAGGGCACTCATCGCCACGACTGCGCTCGGCATCGCGCTCGCTCACGCCGGCTGCTCCGCCGAGCTGATGGACGCGCGCGGCGGTCAGAGCGCGGTGCCGGATGCAGGCGGCGGCGGTGGCGGCGGCGGCGGTGGTGGCGGCGGCGGCGGGATGATCGACGCGGCCGTGACCATGCCCGACGCCGGATCGACGTGCTCGAACGGCCGCGTGGTCTACCTGAACTTCGACGGCGTGACGCTCACGCAGGCAGGCACCAGCGACGCCACGCAGAACCGCGCGAGCTGGATGACGATCGGCACCGGCACGGCGCCGCCGTATCGCTCGGGCCAGACGAATCGCGCCGCCGACATCGCCGCGATCACGAACGGCGTGCGCTCGATCCTCTCGCAGTTCCCGGTCACGGTCGTGACGGCGCGCCCGGCGACCGGTCCGTACGTGATGGTCGTGTTCGGTGGCACCGCGAGCCAGGTCGGCTCGCGGTTCGGCGGCGCGGTCAACACGCTCGACTGCGGCGACGGCGCGAAGAGCGACGTCGCGTGGATCTCGGACAACGTGTCGCCGAACCTGCGCGTGGTGAACTTCGCCGTCGGCGCGATCGGCTTCGGCCTCGGCCTCACCGCGACGACGGATCCGCTCGACTGCATGTGCGGCTGGGACAACCAGTGCACGTCGAACAACTCCGTGGCGTGCAAGCTGTCGGGACCGATCCAGCGCGATCCCGACGCCAACCAGCGCTGCGCCGGGCTGACGACACAGGACGAGCCGGCGACGTTCCGCGCGGCGTTCTGCCAGTAGGCGCGTGTCGCACATCGCATCGTGGCGGGCGGTTTGACATGATCGAGCCGTGATCGGGGCGACGGTCGGTAGCTACCGGATCGTGAGCAGGCTCGGCGTGGGCGGTATGGGGACCGTCTGGCGCGCCGAGCACGTCCTGATCGGCAAGCAGGCGGCGATCAAGGTGCTGCGCGACGAGCTGTGTCTCAACGAGGAGGCCGTCAACCGGTTCCTCAACGAGGCGCGCGCGGCGACCTCGATCAAGCACCCCGGCATCGTGGAGGTCTACGACTTCGGCCACATGCCGAGCGGCGAGGCGTACCTGGCGATGGAGTTCCTCGAGGGCCAGTCGCTCGCCGAGCGGATCGACGCCGTCGGGAAGCTGACCGAGGGCGAGGCCGCGATGATCCTGCGCGGCGTGTGCAGCGCGCTCCAGGCGGCGCACGCCAAGGGCATCGTCCACCGCGACCTCAAGCCCGACAACATCTTCCTCGTCGCCGACGCGGAGTCGCCGACCGGCGAGCGCGCGAAGATCCTCGACTTCGGCATCGCGAAGCTGACCGACACCGGGCCCGCCGGCCGCGCGACGAAGACCGGCGCCGTGATCGGGACGCCGACGTACATGAGCCCGGAGCAGTGCCGTGGCGCGGGTGTCGTCGACGCGCGCGCGGACCTCTACTCGCTCGGCTGCATCTTCTACGAGCTGGTCACGGGCCGGCCGCCGTTCATCGAGCTCGGCGCGGGCGAGCTGATCGGCGCGCACCTGTTCGTCGAGCCCGAGCCCGTGGCGACCCACCTGCCGGCGATCTCGGCGGAGGCGTCCTCGCTGATCATGGGCCTCCTCGCGAAGGATCCGGCCGTGCGGCCGCAGACCGCGAAGGAGGTCTCGCAGCGGCTCGTGACGATCGGCAAGGAGCAGGGCTGGATCACGCAGACCGCGCCGACCGGCATCACCGCGCCGCATCGCCTGGCGACGCCGCCCCCGGTGCTCGCCACGCCGGTGCCCGAGCGGGCGGCGACAGCGCCGACGCAGGTCGCGGGGAAGCCGACGACGCTATCGGGCGCGGCGAGCTCGATCATCGACGTGCCGCGCCGCACGAACCGCACGCTCGCGATCGCACTGGCGGCCTCGGCGCTCCTCGCGGGCGGCCTCGTCGCGTTCGTGAAGCTCCACGGCGGCGGCAGCGAGAGCGCGACGACGACCGCCCCCGGAGCGACGGCGCCCTCCGCGATCGCGCCCGCCTCCGAGCCGACACCGACACCGACACCGACACCAGCGTCGGCGGCCGTGCCGGAGCCGGCCACCCCGACGCCGGTCGAGCCCGCGGCGCCGGCCGCGATCGAGCCCGCGACGCCCGCCGCGGCCGAGCCCGCGAGGCTCGCGCCGACCACGCCCGCCGCGACCGCGAAGCCGCCCGCGACCGCGTCGAACGGCGCCGCGAAGCCTACCGCTCCGGCGCCAAAACCAGCGAAGCTACCGGGGAAGCCACCGGCGAGCCCGCCCAGGCAGCCGGCGAAGCCTCCGAAGACGCCCTCGCTGATCGAGACCGACCTCTAGATGATCCGCTGCGCCGCTCTCCTCCTGGTCCTCTCGGCGGGACTCGCGCGCGCGCAGCCCGCGCCGGGTGACAAGGACGACGCGAAGGCGCTCATGCAGTCGGGCGTCCGCCTGCTCGAGGCGAAGGACTACCGGGGCGCGCTCGCGGTGTTCAAGGACGCATACACGCGGTTCCCGAGCGCGAAGATCCTCCTCAACATCGGCACCACGCTGGTGCTACTCGATCGCAAGGTCGAGGCCGCGAACGCGTACCAGAGGTACCTCGACTCGCCCGACACCGATCCGGCGAAGGCCAAGGACGTGAGGGCCGCGCTCGCCGATCTCGACAAGGTGGTCGGTCGCCTCGAGATCACCGTGACGCCGACCGACGGTGAGGTTCAGGTCAACGACGGCGAGTGGCAGCCCGCAGCGTCGGTCACGCTCGTGCGCCTGCCCGGCGGGCCGTTCACGATCCGCGCGCGCAAGGACAAGTTCCAGGCGGAGGCGAAGTCGGCGAGCATCACGATCGGCGAGAAGGCGGCCGTCGTGATCAACCTCGTCGCGCTGCCCGAGGACAAGGCGGTCTTCGTCGGCCCGCCGGGCCCGACGGGCCCGGCTCCCGACCTCGCCATCACGCTGCCCGGCGGCCCCGAGGCGCGCTCCGCGCTCGGCGGCGTCGCCCTCGCTCACCTCGACATCCCGCGCGGCGGCGCGGCCGCGCGCGTGGGGATCAGCTACGACGTCTCGAGCGCGCTGCAGGTGCAGGGCACCGCGCTCCTCGGCCCGACCTATGGCGCATACGCGGGCGCCCGGTTCGCGTTCCTCGACGGCAAGCTGCGCCCCTTCCTCGCGGCGGGCATGCCGGTGTTCTTCTCGGACGGCGCCCGCGTCGGCGTGCGCGGCGCCGGTGGCGCGGAGCTCGAGATCACGCCGCGGTTCTCGCTGCTCGCGGAGCTCGGCGCCGAGGTGATGCTGAACCCCGAGGACGACATCCTGAACGCCGCGTTCATCCCGGCGGTCGGCATCGGCGGCCGGCTGTAGCCCTCGGGAGCACCCGCGATCCTGCTCGGTTCGGGACACGGCGCGTGCATTGATGACATTCCCGTTGACACGAATGGTCGGTTCGTGGCATTCAGGTTGTCATCAATGCAATGAGCGTGTCTCGGAACTATCACAGCCCGCTCCGCGAGGAGCAGATGGAGCAGACGCGAGAGCGCCTGCTCGAGACGCTGACGGAGATGCTGGCGGCCTCGGCCGACGAGATCAGCGTCGCGGCGGTCGCGGAGCGCGCGAACGTGTCGGTGCGCACCGCGTACCGGTACTTCCCGACGAAGGAGGCGCTGATCGACGCGTTCAACGCCTACATCGGCCAGCGCATGCACTCGCCGACGTGGACGTTCGACGTGGAGCAGCTGACCGAGCTCGCGACGGGCCTGTTCCGGTCGTTCGCGCAGAACGAGCGGCTGTTCCGGGCGTCGCGCCGCACGAACGCCGGCCACGAGCTGCGCAAGCGGCGCAAGGCCGATCAGGTCCGCGAGATCCAGCGCTCGCTGAAGGCCTACGCGCCGAAGCTGGGCGAGCGAAAGCGGCTCCAGATCGGCGCCGTCATTCACAATGTCTTCGGGTCAGAGGCCTGGCTGGCGATGCTCGATAACTGGGGCTTAACCGGGGACGAGACCGTCGAGGCGGTACGCTGGGCGACCGAGGCGGTCGTCGCGAAGCTCGAGGCCGAGAAGATCGAATCCGAGAAGGCCGACAAGGCCGACAACAAGGCTCGCAAGAGCCGGAAAGGGTGAGTGTATGGACGCGGCGACGTTGGTGCCTCCGGGACCGGGGGCGTGGGAGCTCGAAGCAACGCACATGCAGCGGCCGATCAGCCGCTGGCTCTCGGATCTGTTCGGTCCGAACATGGAGCGTGGATTCAAGGAAGGCACGGCGCGCTACGGCGCACTGCTGAGCCACCTGGAGGTCGCCGTGATCGGCGGCTTCGTCTACATGTGCCCGCGTCCGGTCGGGGCGCCGAAGACGGCGAAGGGGCCTCCTCCAAAGCTGATCTTCAAGCTGCTGAGCAAGCTGCACCCGGAGATCCGGCGGCGCATCAAGCGCGCGAGAGAGGTGTACGAAAACAAGGTGTGGCGCGAGGACGTCGCGCGATGGGACAACGAGTGGAAGCCCGCGATCATCAAGCGCAACGCCGAGCTCGCGGCCGTCGACCCGACGAAGCTGGACACGGCCGCGCTGATCGCGCACCTGCGCGACCTCGAGGAGCGCGTCGGGGACGCGATCTATCGCCATCACGCGCTCAACATGACCGCGATGCTCCCCGTCGGTGACCTGATGGTCCACTGGGCGCAGTGGACCGGCAAGCCGCCGACGTCGGTGTGCGCCCTCCTCCGCGGCGCCTCGCCGGTCTCGAACGGCGCGACCGCCGAGCTCGCGCGCGCGATCGAGGCGATCCGCGCGGACGCCGGTGCCTCCGCCACGCTCGCCTCGAGCACACCGGCCGGCGAGATCATCGCGACCCTCCGCGCGCAGGGGGGCGCCGTCGGCGAGGCGGTCTCCGCCTACCTCGCGGTCGTCGGCCCGCGGCCGCCGGCCGGCTACGACGTGAGCGAGCCCTCCGCGATCGAGCTGCCCGAGATCATCATCGGTGCGCTGCGCACCGGGTCCCGGCAGCACCACGACGAGGCGAAGGTCGCAGCGGACACCGCCGCGGCGCGCGAGTCGGTGCCGGCCGAGCACCGCGCCGAGTTCGATGCGCTCCTCGAGGAGGCGAAGTTCGTCTATCGCATTCGCGACGAGCGCACGTACCTGAATGACATGCTCGCGGTCGGTCTCGCGCGACGCGCGATCCTCGCGGCCGGCGACAAGCTGGTCGCTGCGGGCAAGCTGACGTCTCGGGAGCACGCGGTCGACCTCGGCACGTCCGAGCTCCGCGCGCTGCTCGCGGGAGAGCCCGGGCCGAAGGCCGCCGAGGTGGAGGGTCGCGTCACGTACCGGACCACGCACACCGTCTCGGATGTTCCGGCGCACCTCGGCTTTCCGCCGTCGCCTCCCCCGCCCGCCGAGTGGCTGCCGCCGTACGCGGCGCGCACGATGCGCGCCGTCGGCGTCGTGCTCTCCGCGATGTTCGATGTCGCCGTGAAGAAGAAGGAGGAGGCGAAGATCGTGCGCGGGCTCGCCGCGAGCCCGGGCACGTACGAGGGCCGCGCGCGGGTGGTGCTCGGCTCCGACCAGTTCGGCAAGGTCGAGCAGGGTGACGTGCTGATCGCGCGGACCACCTGCCCCTCCTACAACGTGCTGCTGCCGCTGCTCGGCGGCATCGTCACCGATCGCGGTGGCCTGCTCTCGCACGCGGCGATCGTCGCGCGCGAGTACGGCATGCCGGCGGTGGTCGGCACCAGCGAGGCGACGAAGCTCATCGTCGACGGTGCGCGCGTGCGCGTCGACG
>JAEUJX010000661.1 GCA_016794545.1 Myxococcales bacterium | reverse complement strand
CACTTCAAGGCGATCAACGACAAGCACGGCCACCTCACCGGCGACTACGTGCTGCGCGAGATGAGCAAGCGCCTGCTCGGCCGCGTCCGCCGCGAGGAGCTGCTCGCCCGCTACGGCGGCGAGGAGTTCGCGGCCGTGCTGCCCGAGACCGATCTCACCGGCGCCCGCACGTTCGGCGAGCAGATCCGCCGGATCGTCGCCGAGACTCCGTTCGAGTACGAGGGCGACAGCTTCCCGGTCACCGTCTCCGTCGGCGTCGCCTGCGTCGAGGGCGAGGACGTCGACGTCAGCTCGTTCATCAAGATCGCGGACGACCACCTCTACCGCGCCAAGCGAGAGGGTCGGAACCGCGTGGTCGGCTAGGCCGCTCGCTTTTTCGTGACGGAACGCTCCGGGGCCCGACACCAACGGGCAAATCGGAGGTTCTCCCCATGCGAGCGACGCTGGCTGCACTGCTGGTGCCGCTGCTCGCCGGCTGCCCGGATCGTACGATCGCGGGTGTGTCGGTCGATCAGGGCACCGTCACGGACAAGAACATCCCGGCCGTCCCGCGGCGGGATCTCGACATCCTCTTCCTGATCGACGACTCCCTCTCGATGAAGGAGGAGCAGGCCTCGCTCAAGGCCAACTTCGGCCGGTTCATCAACGTGCTCGAGTCGATCGAGGGCGGCTTGCCGAGCGTCCACATCGCGGTCGCGACGCCGAACATGGGCACGAGCGCGATCGACGGCACGAAGGCGCCGAGCGTCGGCACGTGCGTCGGCACCGGCGAGAACGGCAAGCTCCGGCGCCTGCCGAACGGCGGCCCGGCCTTCCTCTCGGACCTGGTCGGAAGCGGCGCGCGGCAACGCAACTACACCGGCACGCTCACCGATGCGTTCGCACAGATCGCGGACGTCGGCACCAACGGATGCGGCATCGAGCAGCACTTCGAGGCGATCAAGCACGCGCTCGACGGGAGCAACCCGGAGAACACCGGCTTCCTCCGCAAGGACGCCTACCTCGCCGTGATCATCGTCGCCGACGAGGACGACTGCTCGCTCGCGAAGTCGACGCTGTTCAGCGGCAATCCGAACGACGCGACCTACGGCGACACCGTGAACTTCCGCTGCGCGCGCGAGGGCATGGAATGCGATACGCCCGACACGGACCTCGACGTCGTCGGCCCGCGCCGCGACTGCCACCCGAAGTACGACTCGACGGTGATCGCGCCGGTCGATCGCTACTCCGACTTCCTGAAGAGCTTGAAGGCGACCGAGGGCGACGTGTTCGTCGCCGGCATCGTCGGCGATCCGGGGCCGGTCGAAGTGATCAAGAAGGGCAACGTCAGCGTGCTCAAGCAGTCGTGCGAGTACACCGGCCCGACAGGCGACAAGCAGTTCGCCTATCCCGGCATCCGCATGTTCGACTTCCTCGATCAATTCCCGACCCACAACGCGAGCGCGTCGATCTGCCGCGAGGATCTGACCGGTGGCCTGACGCAGATCGCGACCGCGCTCGGCGCGGAGCTCGGCGCGACCTGCTTCGCCGAGCAGCTGGCCGACATGGATCCCGAGACCGACGGCGCCCAGTACTCGTGCACCGTCACCGACACGCGGCGCGTCCCGGGCCAGCCCGACGAGGAGCTCGCCGTCATCCCGACCTGCGACGCGACGAAGTCGCGCATCCCCTGCTACCACATCGACGTGGATGCGGAGCAGTGCAAGCACGTGACGACCAACCCGAAGCTCAAGCTCGTGATCGAGCGCGGCGGCGTCGTCCCGACCACCGATCGCCGCGTCCGCGTCCAGTGCGTGACCGTGCCGTCGAGCGGTCAGGTCCAGTGAGTCAGCGGTTGGCCTCGGCCCACTGCGCGGCGAGCTCGAGCTCCGCGATCCAGCGCTCGATGTAGCTGCGGTCGATGGCCGGCTGCATCGCGAGGAGCTTCCGCACGTCGTCGATCTGCCGCGACGACGCGCCGAGCTTGGCCCATTCGAGCTTCGAGATGACCGTGTCCTCGGCCGAGGCGACGAACGTCTCGATGCCGTCGATCGTACCCCGCCGGCGCCGCTCGAACTCCTCGAGCGAAAACGGGCGCGTCTTGCGGACGATGAGGTCGGCCTTCCACCCGGTGTCCTGGTCGATGACGTTGAACATCGAGCGGCTCCGGAGCGCGTCTCGCGCCGTATCCGGATCGACATAGAACCGCTCGGGCATCGTCCCGAGGAGCGCGTCGAGGGTCTCCCTCGTCGGTGCGATGACGAGGTCGAGGTCGAACGTGGTGCGCGGCTCGCTGTACACCGTGCTCGCGACCGAGCCGACGACCATGTACGGGATCGAAGCCGCATCGAGGAGCCCCCCGAGAGCTTTCAGCAGTGCGGCGATGCTCATGGCGCGAGGAGCGGCGCCGCGGGCCAGGCACGCCCGAACAGCTCGTCGCCGTAGATCATGCGCCACAGCGCCCAGCGGATCTCCTCGTCCGAGTACGCGGGGTGTCTCGAACGGATCCCGGCCATCGAGGTGGCTCGCGCGCCTTCACAGAGCTCGTCCAGGAGCTTCAGCTTGCGCTCCATCGACATCGCGCGCAGCACGCGCCGCTGCACCTCGGCGGCCTCGGGCGTCGTGTCGTTCACGGACCGAGCATACCGCGCGCCGGTGACTACGTGAGCTGCGATTCCGGCTGGTGGACCGCGGCCTCGCGCAGCGCGCGGTCGCGGATCCGCTTGTCGAGGAAGTAGTCGCGGCCGCGCCAGAACTCCGCGGCGACGCCGACGAGCGAGACCGCGGACGCGCCGTACAGGAACAGGTCGGCGTGGTCGGGCAGGAGCAGGCCACCGGTGAGCAGCACGCACACGCCGAGCACGCGGCCGCCCCACGCGAGGGCCTTCGTCGCGCGCTTGTGGTGGGACATCAGGTTGTCGAGGCCGCCGACGGCGAGCTCGAGCGAGAGGATGGTGAAGATCGGCCACGCCGGGACCCACTGGGGCACGACGACGAGGTTGGCGAACAGCAGGCCGGGTAGGGCGAGCGCGCCGATCAGACGGACGCCGTCGGCGCGCGAGAAGTCGCCGCGGCCGCGCAGCTGCTTCCAGCCGATCCAGATGTAGTCGAGGCCGCTGATCCACGTGATGCCGACGACGGCGAGCAGGATCCAGCGGACCGTCAGGAGCGGGTCGCCGTAGAGCTGCAGCGCGAGGATCGGCGCGACGGAGCCCGCCATCACGAGGCCGCCGCGGAAGAACTTCTTCTTGATGACCCAGATGAGCGCCATCACGAGCAGCGGCCCGGCCGTCAGGATGACGAGGAACCAGGTCAGGTAGATCGGCGTCTTGACGAGCGGGAACAGCAGCATCACGCCGATGCCCTGCATCTGCGTCCAGGTCTTCACCTTGGCGAGGTAGCTGGTCTTGAGCGTGAGGTTCCGCTGCTCGTACGCCGAGCGCAGCGCGGTGATGAACAGCTCGCGCGTGAACATCAGCGCGCAGGCCCAGGCGGGCACGAGGGCGACCGTGTCGTCGGCGAACGGCACGTACGCGAACGCGATGAACACCTTGTCGGCGATCGGATCGAGCAGGCCGCCGAGCACGGTCGGGCCGTACTTGCGGGCGAGCATGCCGTCGACCCAGTCGGTGCAGCCGATCAGCGTGCCCGCGATCAGGGCGGCCCACAGATAGGTGTCGTTGTGCTCCTCGGCGCCCTTGTAGATCAGCCACGACAGGAGCGGCATGGGGATCAGGCGCGCCAGGGTGACCTGGTTCGCGGTGATCAACGGCTTGCCGCTCGGCACCGGCGGACCCTATCACACGCGCCGCCGCGGACGAATCCCCTGGCGCCGCGCCGCATTAGCTCGCAGGCAAAGTGCCGTGACGCTCGTGGCATTTCGATCCAGGCCAGCCGGTTTTCACGGTGCCATGCTGCACCCCATGCAACGCGCCGAAGCCCGCGCCGCCGATGATCTGACCACCGTGCCCGATGGGCCGTGGTCCGCGCTCGTCGTGGATGACGATCCGGGGGTGCGCCAGTCGGTGCGCCTGTGCCTCGAGGCGGACGGGGCGCGCGTGCTCGGCGTCGGCTCCACGCGCGCGGCGCTCGAGGCGCTCGAGCGCGGCCGGTTCGACGTGATCCTGCTCGATCTGTGGCTCGGCCGCGACAACGGGCTCGCGGCGATCCCGCAGATGCTCGCGGTTCATCCGAACGTCGGCATCGTCGTGATCACGGCGTACGCGACGTTCGAGACCGCGGTCGAGGCGATGCGCCTCGGCGCGATCGACTACGTGCCGAAGCCGTTCACGCCCGAACAGGTCCGCCACGCCACGCGCCGCGTGATCGCGACCGAGGCGCTGCGCCGTCGCGTGTCGAACCTCGAGGAGCGCGTCGTCGAGGCCGAGGGCGGCGAGCTGTTCGAGACGGCCAACCCGGCGTACGCGGCGTTCCTCGCGTCGGCGCGGCGCGCGGCGACCGCGGAGTCGGTCGTGCTCCTGCGCGGCGAGAGCGGCAGCGGCAAGAACGTCCTGGCGCGCTACATCGTCTCGCACGGCCGGCGCGCCGAGCGGCCGTTCGTCAGCGTGCCGTGCAGCGAGGTCGCGTCCGGCGATCACGTGCTCGGCCTCCTGTTCGGCGAGGGCCGCGCCCCGGGCAAGCTCGAGGAGGCCGCTGGCGGCACGCTGTATCTCGACGAGGTCGGTGATCTCACCCCCGAAGCGCAGACGCGTCTGCTGCGCTACCTGAACGACAAGAGCTATCAGCGCGTCGGCGATGGCACCGAGCGCAGCGCGGACGTGCGCCTGATCGCGGCGACGAACCGCAACCTCGAGGAGGAGGTCAAGGCGGGGCGGTTCCGCGAGGAACTGTTCTTCCGGCTCAACGTGCTGACGCTGACGCTGCCGCCGCTGCGCGAGCGCAGCGAGGACATCCTGCCGCTCGCGAACCACTTCCTCGTGCAGTGCCGCCGCCAGCAGGGCCGCACCACGCTCGAGCTGTCGCCCCGCGCGCGCACCGCGCTCGTCCGCGAGCCGTGGCCGGGCAACCTGCGCCAGCTGCGGAACGCGATCGAGCGCGCGGTGATCCTCGCTCCCGGACCGCTGCTCGAGCCAGAGGACCTCGGCATCGATGCCGCGCCCGTCGAGGGCGAGCGGATCCGCGGCGCCGCGCCGATCGTGCTCGGCGGCGACGTGTCGATCGAGCAGCTCGAGGTCGAGCACATCGCCCGCGTGATCGCCCGGGCGCCGTCGCTCGAGGCCGCTGCCCGGATCCTCGGCATCGATCCGACCACGCTCCAGCGCAAGCGCAAGCGGTATGGTCTGACGTAACCATGGCGTGGTCGCTGCGCGCACGGTTCACCGCCGCGGGTCTCGTGATCCTCGTGGCCGTCGTGATCACAGGCGTGTGGAGCACCGTGCTGTTCAGCCGCCTCGGCAACGTGGTCGATCGCACGCTCCAGGGCCGGCAGGGCATCATCGATCTGACCGCACGGATGACGAGCGCGCTCGAGCGCCACGACGACGCGCTGGTGCTCGGCCTGAACGGCGATGTCGCGCGGGCGCGCGCGGAGCTCGCCGAGCAGCGCCTGACCTTCGACCGCGCCGCCGACGACCTCGTGAACCTCGTCACGCCGATGGAGCGCGCGGTCGTCGACGAGCTGCGCGCCGAGGTCGCCATCTATCGCCGGGAGGGCGACGCGCTGCTCGCCGGCGCGCCGACGGCCGCGGCGTGGGACCGCTACCACCGGGAGGTCAATCCGCTGCTGCGCAAGGTGGTCGCGGAGTGCGCGACGCTGCGCGAGCACAGCTTCGAGGCCCTGCGCGATGCGGGGCTCGCCGCGCGCGACGAGGCGCGCCGGGGGCGCTGGGTGGTCGCGGCCGTCGCCATCGGCGCACTGCTCGCGAGCGCCCTCGTCGCGTGGGCCCTCGCGCGCAGCGTGCTGCGGCCGATCCGCGAGCTCACCGCGTCCGTCGAGGCGATGCGAGGGCGCGACTTCACCCAGCGCGTCGAGCGCCGCCAGGGCGACGAGCTCGGCGCGCTCGCAGATGGCTTCAACCGGATGGCCGAGAGCCTCGTCGCGTGGGAGTCCTCGAACCTCGCCGAGGTGCTGCGCGCGAAGGAGACGCTCGAGGCCACGCTCGCCGCGCTTCCCGATGCCGTGATCGTCGCCGATCGCGACGGCCGGATCGTGTCGCGCAACGCGCCGGCACGCGCGCTGCTCGGCGAGGCGCCGCTCCCGGCGGCCGCCCAGGAGCTGGTCGATGCCGTGCTCGCGGGCGAGGCGCCGCCGCCGGCGAAGCAGGTCGTCCTCGACGGCACGACGTACCTGCCGTTCGCGGTCGCGATCCCGAAGTTCGGTGCCGTCGCCGTGCTGCACGACATCACGGAGTTCGTCCGCGTCGACATGCTGCGCTCGGAGCTGATCGCGGTGACCTCGCACGAGCTGAAGACGCCGCTGACGACCCTGCGGATGAACCTCCTCCTGCTCGGCGAGGAGGCCGGCGGGCTGTCGCCCCGCCACCGCGAGCTCCTGACGATGGCCGTCCAGGGCTGCGAGGAGCTCGCACGCACCATCGACCGGCTGCTCGACCTGTCGCGCATCGAGGCCGGCAAGCTGCGGCTCGCGATGGAGCGCATCGACCTCCACCGGGTCGTCGACGAGGTGGTGCAGCTGTTCCAGCCCCGCTTCGCCGAGGCCGAGCTCGCGCTCGAGGTGGCGCGCAAGGACAACGGCGAGGCCTGCGTGCGCGGCGACGCGCTCCGGCTCGGCATCGTGCTGTCGAACCTCCTCACGAACGCCATCAAGTACACCCCTGCCGGCGGCCGGGTCACCGTCGAGACCTCGCGCGCGGGCGAGGAGCTCGAGCTCGCGGTCACCGATACGGGTCCGGGAATCCCCGATGACCTGCGCGACCGCGTGTTCGAGAAGTTCTTCCGCGTCGAGCACGTCCGCCCGCGCGAGCGAGCGCCGAACGGCGCCGGCGTGGGGCTCTACATCTGCCGCCAGATCATCGAGGCCCACGGCGGCCAGATCCACGCCGAGGCGGTCTCCGTCGGTTCGCGGCTCGCGTTCCGGCTGCCGGCCGAGGCGCAGGCCGCCGCGTGAGTCGACGTCCGGGCCGCCCCGGGACTACAGAGGCAGGACGCCGCGCAGCATCAGGTTCGCGATCCCGAAGTAGATCAAGATCCCGCTGACGTCGACGAGCGTGGCCACGAACGGCGCGGAGGCACTCGCGGGGTCGGCGCCGAACTTGCGCAGGACGAACGGGAGCATCGCGCCGGCCAGCGTGCCGCACGTCGTGCAGCCGATCACGCTGGTCGAGACCGCGAACGCGATCATCACGTAGTGATCGCCGTACGCTCCGAACGATCCCCAGATCAGGACGCGGAGCATCGCGACCGCGAACAGCACGAGGCCGAGGGCGAAGCCGATGAACAGCTCGCGTCGGAGAATCAGCCACCAGTCCGCGGTACGGATCTCGCCGAGCGCCATCGCGCGGATCACGAGGGTCGAGGCCTGGGAGCCCGAGTTTCCTCCGGTCGACACGATCATCGCGATGAACACCGCGAGGATCGGGACCCGGTCGATCTGGCCCTGGAACGACTCCATCGCGGTCGTGGTGAGCATCGAACCGATCAGCAGGAGGACGAGCCAGCGACCGCGCGCCTTGATCATCTCGCGGCGGCGCGACTGCAGGTACGGAGACTCGAGGACATCCATACCGCCGAACTTCTGGGCGTCCTCGGTCGCCTCTTCCTGGACGACGTCGACGATGTCGTCGACGGTCACGATGCCCTTCATCCGGCCCTCGCTGTCGACGACCGGGATGACGTTCAGGTCGTGCTCCGCGAAGATCCGCGAGACCGTCTCCTGGTCCATCTCGTCGGTGACCCGGACGACGTCGGTCTCCATGATCTCGGAGACCAGCGTCTTGGGCTCCGCGGCGAACAGATCGCGGAACGACACGACGCCGTGCAGGCGCTGGTCGGCGTCGATCACGTAGGCGACGTAGATCGTCTCGAGCTTGGCGCGCGCTTGCCGGCGCAGATACAGCAGCGCCTCGTCCGCCGTCATGTTCGGACGCAGCCGCGCGTACCGCGTCGACATGAGGCCGCCGGCCTCGTCTTCCGCGTAGGCGAGCAGGGCCAGCACTTCCTTGCGCGTCGGCTCGTCGAGCAGCGCGAGTAGCTTCGCCCGGTGCTCGTCGCCGGCGTCCTGGATCACGTCGGCGACGTCGTCCGGTTCGAGCATGCGCATCCACTGCCGGCGCTGACCCGGTCGGAAGTGGAGGACGAGCTGCGCCTGATCGTGCGCGGGCAACGCGGCGAAGAAGTCCTCCGCGTCCTCGCGAGGAAGGACGCGCAGGCCGTCGCTGCGCTCCTCGAGGTCGAGCAGCGGCCAGGCGTCGCGGAGCTCGTCGACCGAGAGCTCGTCGTCGTTGTCGGCCGCCGCCGCGACGCTCTGGCTCGGCATCGGCGGCAGGATCGTGATGCGCCGCGAGCGCCGAGAGAGCGAGTCGTTCGGCTCGACGAGCTCGACCACCTCGGAGTCCTCGCCGCGGGTCTCGGCGACCGCGCGGATCTCGGCGATGACCTCCGCGGCTTCGTCGGGCGGCAGCGTCGAGATCTCGGTGCTGAGCTCGGTGGCGGCCGCGACGGGCTCCGGAACGCTGTCGTCCGGCGAGGACATCGGAGACACCTTGCCCAACCGGGTCAGGTGTGTCCAGAACTTACGGAAAGGTTCCGTCGGCGAGCCACAGGTCGCCGTCGTACTCCGAGATCGACGCGATGAGGCTCGCGCCGTCGGGCGTCCACGCGAGCATGCTCACCGACGTGTTCGTGCTCGACCAGACCGTCGCCGGCGGTGCGCTGCGATCGAGCGGCGCGATCACCACCTCCTGGTAGCCGCGCATCAGCGCGAGCTTCGTGCCGTCGGGCGAGAACACGGGGCGCTGCCAGCCGGCGGCGTCGAGGCCGTCGACCGGCGATGTGGGTCCGCCGCCGAGTGCGGTCAGCATCACGCGGCGCGCGCCGGCCGCGTCGGGCGCGGTGACGTAGACGATGCGATCGTCGGTCGGGGAGGGCGCGGGCTGCGCGCCGACCGCCACGCGCCGCGGCTCGCCGCCGGTGACCGGGACGGCGTAGATCGCGGTGACGCCGCCCACCGTGCGCTCGAACAGCACGGTGGTGCCGAGCCGGTCGAACACCGGCGCGGCGTCGGAGGGATCGGTGGTGAGCGGGGTCGGTGCACCGCCGAGCGGGGCGATCGCGAGCCCGCCGCGGCCGCCGTTCGCCGCGAACACCACGCGCGCACCGTCGGGGCTCGGCGCGACGCCGAGGCCGCGCTCGGGCGTGACGGCGCGCGCGGGCTCGCGTCCGTCGAGGTCGAGCCGCCAGCCGGCCATCGGGCCGAGGCGATCCGAGGTCACGAACAGGTAGTGGCCGGCGACGTGCGGCGTGGTGTCCTGCCACGCGCCGCTGCCGATCGGCGTCGCCTGGTGATCGAGGCCGAGGCGCGCGACGCGGCTCTTCTCCTTGCACGTCGACAGCACGAGCTTGCCGCCATCGCGGCTGACATCGATGCCCGCCGCCGCCGACAGCCCGCCGGGGATCTGGACGAGCGGGCCGCCGCCCCACGGGCGATAGATCAGCTCGTTGCCCTCGGTCGCGCCCTTGCGCGCCGCGAAGTACCCCGTCATCCCGCGCGCGGCGGCGAGCCCGCCCTCGTACTCGGTCGCGGTCTCCTCGACGACGCGCAGCGTGCCGTCGGGATCGAGCTCCCCGAGCGACGTGGCGTCGTTGTCGCTCGACGTCCACCACTCGACCGCGAGTCCGTGGCCGGCGATCTCGACGAGGTGATAGAGCCGCGCCCCTGCCGGCAGCTGCCCCAGCACCGTGTCCTTGCCGGTCGCGACATCGCGCTTCAGGATCCGTCCCGCTGCGTCGCCGAGCAGGAGCCCACCGTCGGCGCTCCACGCCGGGTAACCGACGCTCGCGCCGAGGTCCCGCGGTGGGCTCCTGCCGTCGAGGTCGATGATGCGCAGCGTGCGTGTCGCCGGATCCTCGTGGATGTACGCGACGCGAGTGCCGTCGTGCGACAGCGCCGCGGCGTAATCCCAGCCCTTGTCGTGCGTCAGCTGCCGTGCCTGACCCGTCGTGAGGTCGCGGACCGCGATCTCGTAGTCGCCGTCGAAGTCCGCGTCGTAGACGATGCGCGTCCCGTCGGGATGGAACTTCGGATACTCCTCGCAGCCCGCATCGAGCGTGAGCCGCTTCGACCCGTGCACGGCGATCTCGACCTTCGGCGCCGGCGGCGTCGAGGACCGCGAGAACAGATACAGCGCGCCGGCGATCACCACGCCGCCGCCGAGCGCAGCGACCACGAACCACCACTTCGTCGTCGCCGACGGAGGCGGTGGCGCGGGCACGACCTCCGGACCGCGCTCGATCGTCGCGAGCAGGGCGGCCCGCAGCTCCGCCATGCTGGCGAACCGGTCCTCCGGCCGCTTCGCGAGCGCGCGCATCACGATCGCGTCCAGCGCCGCGGGGATCGCCCGATCGGGTGCGGCCACCGACGGCGGCCTCGGCTCGTCGAGCTGGATCGACGCCATCACCGCGAGCGTGTTGTCGCCATCGAACGGGCGCTTGCCGGCGAGCAGCTCGTAGAGCACCACGCCGAGCGAGAACACCTCGCTGCGCACGTCGGCCTGGCCCTCGAAGCACTCGGGGGCCATGTACGACGGCGTGCCGACGAGCTGCCCGGCCTGGGTCACGCCGCTGTCGTTGTTCGAGCCGGTCGCGGGCAACGTCGCGAGCGCGCCCGCGGGCAGCGGCGTCGGGCGCACGGGCAGCACCGCGACAGCGGGCGGCAGGGGGGGCGCGTCCTTGAGCTTCGCGAGGCCGAAGTCGAGCACCTTCGGCTGGCCCGACGGGGTGACCATCACGTTGTCGGTCTTGATGTCGCGGTGGAGGATGCCGAGCGCGTGCGCGGCGCCGAGCGCATCCGCGATCGCCGCCGTCAGCTCGACGGCGCGCCGCCACGGCACCCGCGTCAGCTGGGACAGGCGCTCGCCCTGGACGAGCTCCATGACGAGGAACGTGCGGCCGCCGTCATGCTCGATGTCGTGCAGCGTGACGATGCCGGGGTGGTTGAGCTGCCCCGCGGCGCGCGCCTCGCGCAGCATGCGCGCCTCCCAGCCGGCGTCGCCCGCGGCCTCCGCGGGCAACAGCTTGAGCGCGACCTGGCGGCCGAGCTTCTGATCGATCGCGCGGAACACCTGTCCCATCGCGCCCTGGCCGAGCTCGTCGAGGATGCGGTAGTGCAGGATGTCCCGCGGCCCCACGCACCGACGATACGCCGAAAACGAAAACGGCCGGGGAGGCCCGGCCGTCTGTCACGCTGCGCGTGCGCCGATCAGTTGTCGGTCGCTTCGGTCACGCAGTTCGCGATCACGTGGGTCTCGGGCGCGGGCGCCTGCGCGCGCTCGATCTTCAGCGTGAAGTGGTGCGTGGTCGCCGCGCAGTTCATCGTGTCGACGTTGATGCGCCAGCACGGCTTGTTCGTCGCGTTCGCATCGCACTGCGGGAGGATGGTCTCCGTCTGGTTCGGCTTGCCGAGGTTCGTCACGTCGGAGACCGAGCAGTCGTACTGCGGGCCCGGCGTGTTCGGGTCGACGTCGGCCAGGTTGCCCTCGATGCACGGGTCACCGATGACGCTCTTCAGCAGCTGCGCGATCAGCACGAGGCCGTCGGACAGGTTCTGCTGGCAGATCGTGGTGAACGTCGAGCGGTTCGGGAACTGGTCGAGGAGGAACTTGATGCGCGTCGGCGGGTCCGCGACCTCGAGGCCGGTGGCGCCGGTGTACGAGCAGGAGTGCGCGAGCGACTGGATCGCGGTGCCACCGCCGGGCGGCTGGCGGAGCTCGACCTGGAACGGCTCGGTCGTGCCCATGATGCCGGCGACGATGATCTTGCCCGGGTCGGTCTTCAGCTTCTTCAGGAAGTCGACGTAGACCGAGACCTTCTCCATGTACTGCGAGTTGTCGTTCGGGTGGCACTGGCTCTTCGTGCCGACCTGGTTCATCTGGTCGGAGTTCGTGCCGCCCTGGTCGCAGATGATGCCGAACCGCGTGCAGCGGAACGACTGGAGCGGGCCCTGCGCCGGGTTCTCCGGGGCGAGCAGCGTCGACTTCGCGAACGTGCAGTCGTCCTCGTCGGCGATGAAGATCACCGCGAGGTAGGCGTCGGGGCGGAGGAAGCCCGCGTTCGCCGGGTTGTTGTTGAGCGCGCGCTTCATGGCCTCGAGGTGCTGCTCGAAGCCGCAGCCACCCGCGCCGACCTTCGCCATCTGACCGAACACCGCGTCGAGGTTGCCGGTGTAGTTCTTCTGGCGGCTGCCGTCGGTCTGCTTGATGTCGGAGATGAACGTGCCGGTGACGGCCGCTCCCGACGTCTGGAGGTTGCCGCTCTTGCCCGTGCCTGAGCAGCCACCGTTGCCGATCTGGCCGACCGCCGCGCCGGGCGCCGCGTCCTGCGTGCCCTTGGTGCCGACGTCCGAGGTCACCACGCCGATGTGCACGTCGGGCAGACCGCCCTGGATCGTGTTCAGGACGTTGATGAAGTTCGGGAAGTTCGTCGCCAGGTTCTGCTGCTTGTCGGCCATCGACGGCGAGTCGTCGATCACGAACAGAATGTCGACGTTACGGTTCACGGTGACCGGGATGTCCTTGTACTCGACGCGCCCTTGCTCGGGCCGGACCTTCGCGATCTCGCGATCCGGGCAACCGGTGAGCAGGCCGACAGCGGCAATCCCTAGAAGCGAAGCAGACGTGACGAAGCGCATGTGCGCACCTCCAAAAAGCTCGAGCAGCTTAGAGCAACTGCACGGCCAAGTTGAGTCCCGAGCAGTTTCAAACGCTTACTTTTCGCACGGTGCCAACGTGCTGCCAACTAAGTTGGCGATCTGGATCGATCGTTGGCAGTCCAACCGCCCGAAATCTCGGCGTTACCGGGATACGCACTCGAGGATCGCGGTCGCCGGGAACGGGGTCCGCCACGGCCGAGGCACCACGGCGAGCGAGCCCGCGGTGGGGCAGCCGGCGTGCGCCTCGAGGTGGTAGCACCGCGTGTCGGCCGCGCCGTCGCACGCGCGATACGGCAGCTCGTCGCCGGTCTCGGGATCGACGAGGCGAGCGGCGCAGTCGCGGGGCTCCGCGACGTGCTCCATGCACGCGATGCCGAGCGTCGCCTTGGAGAGCTGCCCGACGAGGGCGGTGAGCGGCGTCAGGTCGGGTGCGCACAGCGTGGTCTTCGTCGATCGGTTCGGGAACTCGGCGAGGAATGCGTCGAGCTGGGGCGCCGCGGTGGCCGTGATCCCACCCTCGGAGCACGCGCCGAACGCGCCGGCGACCAGGATCTGCGACGGGTCGGACTTCACGCTCTTCAGCATGCGCGCCGCGTCGGCCGGCGCGAGCATGCTGTGGTCATCGCCGGCGGTGAGGATCACGATCGCGAGGTACGCGTCGTCGCGGAGAAACGGATCGTTCGTCGTCGTGCCGACGGCCTTCAAGATCGTCTCGAGCGGCCACGAGTAGCTCGCGGCGCCGCTGATCGTGGCGCTGGCTGCGACCTCGGCGGAGAGGTCGCCCTGGTAGTTGCGCTCGGGTTCCCACGCGAAGCGCATCGCGTCGGCGAAGAACGGACCGCGCAGCTGCCCGCCGAACGACGGGTCACTCGTGATGACGCCGACGTGAAGATCGGGAGAGACCTCGCGCGAGGCGA
>JAEUJX010000596.1 GCA_016794545.1 Myxococcales bacterium | reverse complement strand
TCCTCAAGGCCAAGATCTCCGCCGAGGCGATCCACGGCAACAAGAGCCAGAACGCCCGCGAGCGCGCGCTCGCCGGCTTCAAGTCGGGCCGCGTGCGCGTGCTCGTCGCGACCGACATCGCGGCGCGCGGCATCGATGTCGATGCCGTCTCGCACGTCGTCAACTTCGACGTGCCGGAGGTCCCGGAGACCTACGTCCACCGCATCGGCCGCACGGCGCGCGCCGGCGCGAGTGGGATGGCGATCACGTTCTGTGACACCGACGAGCGGCCGGACCTGCGCAACGTCGAGAAGCTGACGCGCCAGGCGATCCCGATCGTCGAGGGTCATCCGTACGAGTCCAAGAACCCGCCGCCCCTGGTCTGGAACGAGCGCGAGGACCACGCCACGCACCGTGGCGGAGCGCCTCGCACATCTGCCCCCCCGCGCCATGGCGGTGGCGGTGGCGGCGGCGGTGGCGGGCGGCGAAGTGGACGACGCCGCGGCGGTCGCCGCTGAGTACAATCGTGACCGTGCGGACCTCGTGCTTCGTGCTCGCGCTCACCGGCGCGTGCGGCTTCCAGGTCAGCGCGAGCGGCGGTGGCGGCAGCGATGGCGGACCGGACTCCTCGATCGACTCGGCGATCGACGCGTCGATCGACACACCCGTCGAGACCGGCGACGTCGATCTGATCCCGGCGTCCGAGGAGACGTTCGCGACCGGCAGCTGGACCGTGGACGACGTCACGATCGACACGTCGGCGCTCACGTCGACGGTGACCCTCCCGGCGAACGTCACGCTGACGGTCGGCATCCAGACCAGCGGCACCGCGGTCGCGATCCTCCGCGTCAACGACTTCAAGCTCAACTCGGGGATGACGATGCGCGTGATCGGCCAGCGCCCGCTGGTGATCCTGGCCGGCCACGACGTCACCGTCGACGGCGCGATCGACATCAGCGCGCGCGGCCGGGTCCCCGGCGCCGGTGGCCTGGCGCCCGCCACCGGGCCAGGGAAGGGCGGCGACGGGGTGCACAACGGCACGAGCGACGAGAGCGGCGGCGGAGGAGGCGGCTTCGGCTCCGTCGGCGGCAGCGGCGGCCCCGCCGACACGGCGGCGGGCGGGGCGCCCGGCGCCTCGTACGCGATCGCGTTCCTCGCCGGCGGCTCCGGCGGTGGCGGTCCGGCGCAGGGTATCGGCTGCGAGAACGTCGGCGGCGGTGGCGGCGGCGCGATCCTGATCTACGCGAAGCACAAGGCCACGATCCAGGGGACGATCAACGCGGGCGGCGGCGGCGGCGAGGCCGGCGTCGTGTGCACCAGCCCGTCGAACCACGGCGCCGGGGCCGGCGGCGGCGCGGGCGGCACGATCCACATCCAGACGCCCGACCTCAACGGCGGCGGCGTCCTCGCCGCCAACGGCGGCGGCGGCGGCGGCCCGTCGTGCACGAGCGGTGCGATCAGCGCGGGCGAGGATGGCAAGGCGAGCACGACGCTGACCGCGTTCGGTGGCATCGGCAACGGCTGCGGGCCGGGCGGTGGCAACGGCGCGGTCGGCACCATGGCCGCGGGCTCCGCGCTGACCGCGGGCTTCAACGGCGCCGGCGGTGGCGGTGGTGCGGGCCGGATCAAGATCCACGCTCCGGGCACGATCAGCGTGATGTCGAGCCCGCCCGCGGTGATCGTCACTCCCTGAAGAACGCGGGCACGAGCTCGTCGGCGGACCCGGTGCGCACCTCGCGGAACTGCTGGCGCGCGCCCTCGAATGCCTCGAGGTTCAGCAGCACGCTCCGGGCGTTGTTGTAGTGCGCCCAGGACACGAATGACGCCGCCGGCTCGACGGTGCCCGACGTGCCGATCGCGACGAACAGATCGCAATCGCGCAGCGCGTGCTTCGCGGTGCGCTCGGCGTCGACGGGGATCATCTCGCCGAACAGCACCGCGCACGGGCGCATCCGCTCCCCGCAGTGCTCGGGTGGATCGCCCGGCGGCGGATCGATCACCGCGTCGCACTCCTCACAGCGCCAGCGCGCGAGACTGCCGTGGTACTCGCACACGTTCCTCGAGCCGGCGGCCTGGTGAAGACCGTCGACGTTCTGCGTGATGATCGTGAAGCGCGCATCGGGCGGCAGGCCCGCCTCGAACGCCGCGAGCGCGCGGTGCGCGGGCGTCGGCACGAGGCCCGCGAGCGCGGAGCGCATCGACCAGAACAGGTCCGTCGCCCTGCGGCGGCGCGTCTGCAGCGCGCTCGTGTGCGAGAGCGCGGCGAGGTCCCGATCGCTCCACAGCCCGCCCGGTCCGCGGTACGTCGGCAGGCCCGCGCTGGCGGAGATGCCCGCGCCCGTGAGCACGACGATGTTCTTGTAGGTCCCCGCGTCCCGCAACACTCGTTAGTGTACGGTGGACAATAACAAACGCAAGCCGCGATCGACTACCATCGAGGCGATGTCCAACCAGTCGGGGAAGCCGCCGGGACCGGGACAGTGGCCGCCGCCGGGGCAATGGCCGCAGCAGCCGGGTCACCCGCAACAACCCGGCCATCCGCAGCAACCCGGCCACCCGCACGGTCCGCCGCAGATCGGACAGGCGCAGCACTTCCCGCAGCAGCCGCAGGCGCCGTATCCGCCGCAGCACCCGCAGGCCCCGTATCCGCCGCAGCACCCGCAGGCGCACGCGCCGCAGCACCCGCAGGCGCCGCATCCGCCGCCGCAGCAACCAGCGGGCTATCCGCAGCCGCACGCGCCGTATCCGCAGCAACCGCAGGCGCCGTATCCGCCGCAGCAACCACATCCGGGGCAGGCACCACAACAGGGCTTCGCGCCGCACGCGCCGCCGCCGCCGCCGCACCAACCGCATCCCGCGCAGCTACCGCCGGCGTTCGCGCTGCAGGCGCCGGGCGCCGCGCCTGCTCCGCCGGCCGAGGCGGGCATGATGAAGATGTCGCTCGGCCGCGCGATCCGCCTGCGCATCGAGCCGCACGAGGTCACATCGAACGAGCGCGCGGCGCTGGTCAGCGCGAACCCGCCGATCACGGTGCCGTACCTCCAGGCGTTCCTCGCGTGGCGCCGGAGCGTGCTGTTCCTCGTCGCGATGGCGCTGATCCCGCTGACCATCCTGCGCCTCAAGGACGCATTCGACGGCGACCTCCCCGACGAGCTGCGCTTCCTCCTGCTGGTGCCGGCCGCGGCCGAGGGCCTGCTCTGCGCGGTGTGCCTCTATCAGCTGAAGAACTGGACGCACTGGCGGCAGCAGCGGCGCGCGCTGATGAAGGCGTGGGTGCTGTTCATGGCCGCGCCGTTCCTCGTGTTCCTCGTGCCGGTCGACATGCTCCTGCAGAGCATGCTCGAAGCGCGCGGCGCGACGGCCGATGAATTCAGCGACCCGAGCATGGCCGCCGCGATCGTCACGCTCAAGGCGACGATCGCGGTCTACGCGCTGATGACGCTCGCACCGAAGGCGGTGTCGCTGCTCGCGGGCACGATCCGCGCGGGGATCGTGACGAAGATGCTGTTCCCGGGCACTGCCGGACCGGGCTGGATCGTCGTGCTCGCGACGCCGCTCTACACGCTGTTCGTGTTCACGCTGTTGATCGTCCCGTACCAGCTGACCGGCAGCGGCTGGTACGTCGGCGCGATGATCGCGCTCGCCGCCGCGCAGCTCGCGCTCGGCCGGGCGGGCTACCGGCTCGCGAAGCCGGTCACGCACGACGAGGCCGTGCAGATGGTCGGCAAGGCGCGCACCGCGTACCTCCTCTCCATGCTCGCGTTCGGCGCGTGCCTGCTCGTCGCGCTGGGGTCGCTCGCCGCCAAGCTCGGCGTGTCGACGATCATCACGTTCGCGCTGTCGTTCGAGACCAACGTGCTGATCCTGACGTTGATCGGCAGCGACCTCGTGATCAC
>JAEUJX010000581.1 GCA_016794545.1 Myxococcales bacterium | reverse complement strand
TCCATCCGGCCATCGCCGTCGAGGTCGCGCTGATCGAGCGTCCCGGTCGCGGCGGCGGCGATCGCGATCCGGACGTTGTCGACGGGGAGCGCCGACAGGCGGAGCTGCGGGCGCCGGTCACCGGTGTTGCCGGCGAACAGGAGGAGCGTGTCGTCTTGCACCAGCGGGTTGAGCGGCGAGATCAGATCCCAGGTCTGGCCGGCGAGGACCTCGATCTTGTTCCGCACCGTGACCGTCGCGTACGCGTGGCGCAGGCGGATCGCGTTCGTGCCCGCCCCGCCGCCGAAATCGATCTCGAGCTTGCCCTCGCCGACGTAGCGGCCGCGGTCGTCGAGCTCCCACTGATCGATCCCGAGCCCGATCTGCGACAGCCGCGGCGTCATGGTCAGCTCGCCGTCGGTCGCACCCGCGCCGTCCTTCTCGACGAACAGCGACGAGTGGATGTCATCCATCCGCGCGCTGTCGGCGAGGATGTCGAGGCGCGCGGCGCCGTAGATCGACAGCGGTGGCGCCTCGTCCTCGGCGAGCGCGCGCGCGGGCACGAGCGCGAGGAGGACCGGCACGGCGGAGGCAAGCCACGGCGAGCGCATGCCGCCCCAAACGCGCCGAGCACGGATTCGATCCAAGGAGCTCGCATCGGTGGTGTCGGGGGGGGTGTACGTGGCGAGGCACGAGGTGCGCGGTGCCCCACCCGGAGGCTGGGTTCGCCGACGGTCGCGGACCGCCCCGCAGGGGGCTCGAGGGCACTGGAGCCGAGGCGCCGATAAGACCGGACATTCACTGGATCTGCGAGGCGCTGCGAGCATTTACGAGCTTGCCTACAGCCCTGGATCGGGGGAGCCTGGATCCCGCGTGGCGGTTCTTGTCCAGGGACACGTACGAGACCGGCCGTGGGGGCAGACCCTCGGCGCGCTGGGTTTGCGCGGCCTGACGGGGCAGCTCGTGCTGCACGCAGACGACAAGGACTACGGCATCGCGTTCGAAAATGGAACCGTCATCGGTGCGTGGTCGCCGAACACCGCCGACTCCGCGCCGCGCATCGCGCTGACCAACCACCTCGTCTCCTCGACCGCGGTGCCCGCGATCCAGCGGCGGATCCTCGCGATGCCGGATCGCGACGAGGTCGACATCGTGGCCGAGCTCGCGCGCCTGTCGCCCGATCAGACCGCCGCGCTCCGCACGAAGGTGGTCGGCCAGCGCGCGGCGCGCACGTTCGCGATCGACGAGGGCGAGTTCACGGTCGACGACCAGATCACGATCCCGTGCATGCCACCACCCGGGCTCGACATCCGCGCCGTGGTCTACCTCGGCGCGCGGCTGAACCTCTCCGAGGAGCGGCTCTCGAAGGCGCTGCGCAACTACGGCACGTATTTCCAGCTCAAGCCCGAGGCCCAGCCGCTGCTCGATCGCTACGGGTTCAGCGACGCGGAGCGCACCGTGCTCGTCGAGCTCGCCGCCGGCACCAGCCTCCACGAGCTCGAGGCCGCGCACCGCGAGCTCGATCCGCGCATGGTGCAGGCGATCGTCTACGCGCTGTTCTCCTGCCAGGCGTGCGAGGTCTCGGAGGCCCCCGCGATGCCGCGCGCCGCGACGGTGCAGAAGGTGCGGCCGTCACCGACCTCGCCGCCGCCGATCGGCGAGGCCGCCGCGTACCACGTGCCGGCGTCCGAGCACGACGTCAGCCCGCGCACGATCAGCAGCAACAGGGCGCGGATCCGCGAACCGCTCGACCTCGAGCTCGAACGCTCCACGCCGCCGCCGGAGCCAGCACGCACGCTCACCGACGACCCGTTCCCGCTCCGCGCGCCGACGCCGCCGGTCACCGGCCGCACGCCGGCGTTCCAGCGCCCCGGGACGGAGAACCCGTTCCCGCCGCGCTCGCCGACGCCGCCGCTCGAGCCCCGCACGCCGACGCCCGGCTTCGAGAAGCGCTCGCCGACGCCGCCGATCACCGGCCGCGTGTCGACGGAGAACCCGTTCCCGCCGCGCTCGCCGACGCCCGGCTTCGAGAAGCGCTCGCCGACGCCGCCGATCACCGGCCGCGTGTCGACGGAGAACCCGTTCCCGCTGCGCTCGCCGACGCCGCCGCTCGAGCCGCGCACGCAGACGGACAATCCGTTCCCGGTCCGGCAACCGACGCCGCCGGTCACCGGGCGCACTCCGTCGAGCCGCGGCCCGGTCAACGGTCCCGACGAGGCGGGCGTGCCGCGCACCAAGTCGGGCTCCACGCCGGCGCCGAGCTTGCCCGCGACGAGCCGCCCCGGCACGGAGTCCGGGCGGGCGCCGACCGATGCGCCCGCCGCGCGGTTCCGTCCCGGGGGCGCGCCACGGGCGCCTACCGACCAGCCGGCGCCGGCGGGCGCGCGGACGGACACCGGTGATCCACCGGCCGTCGCGCGCACGGGCACCGGCCACCCGCCGGCGGTCGCGCGCACGGCGACCTCGCGCAAGACGGCCGCGCTGATCGCGGCGCGCGTGATCCTCCTCGATCAGGGCGCCGACCACTTCGCGCTGCTCGGGGTGCCCTTCGACGCGCCCGCGGACGCCGTGCGCACGGCGTACCTTTCGCTCGTGCGGCAGCTCCATCCCGACAAGCTGGTCGAGCTGGCCATCGACGACACCTCGGGAGACGCGACGCGGCTGTTCGCGGCGCTCGGCAACGCGTTCACGGTGCTGACCGATGCACAGCGGCGCTCCCAGTACCTGGCCGCGCTCGGCGCGCCCGGCGCACCGCGCACGAAGACCGGCGAGGACCTCGTGACGACGCCCGCGGTCGAGGCGTACCGGCGCGGCGAGGCGGCGCTCCGGCGCGACGAGCCGCACGAGGCGGTCGAGCACTTCACGCGCGCCGTCGAGCTGTCGCCGCAGGACGTCGACTACGCCGCGATGCTCGGCTGGGCGCGGTTCTGCGCGGCCCCCGACAAGGTGAAGGCCGCCGTCGACACGCGGAAGGTGCTCGAGCGCGCGATCAAGTCGTCCCCTAAGCCCTACCACGCGCGCTTCCTGCTGGGGCGCGTCGAGCGGATGCTCGGGCGCGACAAGGAAGCGCTCCGCGTGTTCGAGACGGTGCTCGAGGACAAGCCGTCCCACGCGGAGGCCCGCGCCGAGATCCGCGCGATCGAGATCCGCCTCGGCGGGAGTGGCTCGCGAAGACGCTGAATCGCCCGAGAAGGCGCGGAGTTACCGCGTCATGGATCGTTTCGGGACCCTCGTGCGTATCATCATCACTTCATCATTCGTTGAAGTGAGAGAGCAATGAGCCCCATGCACCATACCCACGAGAAGCACGAGCACGTTCACGGCCCGAGCTGCGGCCACACCGCGGTCACGCACGGTGACCACACGGATTACCTGCACGGCGGGCACCTGCACAAGAGCCACGACGGCCACACCGACGAGTGCGCGATCGCGATCGACGCGAAGAACCCGGCCGCCTGCACGTCTGGCCACGACTGTGTGGGGCACGGCGCCGATCACGTCCACGGCGACGACTGCGGCCACGCCGCCATCCCGCACGGCGACCACATGGACTACCTGGTCGACGGTCACCTCCACCACCCGCACGGCGGGCACTGCGACGACCACGGCGCGCTCTGATCAGCGCCGCGCAGGCTCGGCGCGCCTCAGCGCCGCAGTCGCGACCACAGCAGTGCGAGCCCGAAACCCGCGCTGTGGATCAGGATGATCGTCGCGGATGCGGACGTGTTCAGGTGGAAGCTCGCGAACAGGCCGATCACGGCGCCGAGCACGCCGATCGCCAGCGCGAGGAGCGTCGCGCGCGCGAGCGTCGAGCCGACCAGGCGCGCGGTGGCGGCGGGGATGATCACGAAGCTCGAGACCAGCACCACGCCGACCGTCTTCACCGCGACCACGACCACGACGGCGGTCTGGATCAGCAGCAGGTACTCGAGCGCCGCCACCGGGACTCCGGACAGCGCGGCGAGCTCGGGATCGAAGATCGCGTACGCGAGTCGGGTCCACACGGCGGCGGTCACGAAGAGCGTCACGAGCGACACGATCACCACGACCGTGAGCACGCTCGGGGTGACGAGCAGCATCTTGCCGAACAGCAGATCCTCGACGCTGACCTGCCGGTCCGTCGCCGTGCGCAGGCCGAGGAACAGCACGCCGAGGGCGAAGGAGAACGAGAAGAACACGCCGGTCGCGACGTCGCCGCGGAGCTGCGTCTTGCGCAGGACGAAGCCGATGCCGAGCGCGACACAGGCGGTGAACGGGATCGCCAGCCAGACGGCGTTGTCGACAGACGCGCCCAGGTAGAGCCCGATCGCGATGCCGCCGAACGCCGCGTGCGCGAGCCCGTCACCCAGGAACGCGAGGCCGCGCTGCACGATGAACACGCCGATCACGGCGCACACCGCGGCGACCGCGATCCCCGCGATCAGCGCGCGCTGGATGAACTCGTACTTGAGAGGATCGAGCAGCCAGCCCATCACTCGTCATCCGGTGCGTGCGCATGGTGGTCGCGGGCCTGGAACGCGAGCGCGGTGAGCGAGGTCTGCCCGAGCAGCTCCTGCGGCAGGCCCCAGCACAGCAGGCGGCCGGCCTCGATGTAGACGATCCGCTCGGCCGTCTGCGCGACGGCCGCGAGGTTGTGGGTGACGAGGATCGCGGCGAGCTCCTCGGAGCGCGAGATGTGGGTCATCAGCTCGAGCAGCTCCCCCCTGCCCTTCGCATCGACGCCGGCGGTCGGCTCGTCGAGGATGATCAGCGACGGGTCGTTGATCAGCGCACGCGCGAGGAACACCCGCTGCGTCTCACCGCCGGACAGCCCGGCGATCGGCTTGTCGATCAGGCGTTCGCCGCCGATCCGCCGGAGGGCCGCGAGCGCCCGCTCGCGCTCGTGCTCGCGGATCCGCACGGGCCACTTGCCGCGCAAGGCGGCCACGATCAGATCCACCGACCGCGCGGGGAAGTCGCGATCGAACCCCTTGCGCTGCGGGACGTAGCCGATCT
>JAEUJX010000532.1 GCA_016794545.1 Myxococcales bacterium | reverse complement strand
CCAGGGGTCGGTCACGTCGGAGCCGGTGGTGAAGTGGCCGGTCGGCGTGATCGAATGGCCGGCGCTGTTCTTCACGCCGACGCCGGCGGCGTAGACCTTGTTGAAGCCGGTGACGCGGTCGAACACGTGCACGGTGAGGCCGTCGAGCGAGACGATGAGCTCGGGCGAGACGAGCTCGGGCAGGTCGTTCGGGATCGCGTAGCGCGGCAGATCAGACTTGCCGTCATCCATCGGCGTCGTCGGATCGGTGTCCTCGTCCACGCCCTCGAACGAGCCCTGCTCGGGATCGTCGGAGGCGAGCGGCGCATCGGCGCACGCGGAGCACACGGTGAGAACGAGAGCGACGAGCGCGGCAAACGGCTTCATGGCTGGCCGCGCTGCGAGCAGATCACGTGCCGCGGGCGGCGCGTGGAGACGCGCGGAGTTAGCGGGGCACGGGCCTGACGGATCGCACCGCCAGGCAAGCCAAGTGTCCGGAACTTGTGCAATGTCGTGCACTTCGAGTACTGTGCAAATGTGCAGGATCCGTTCTCGACGCTCAATCCCGCGCAGCGAGCCGCGGTGTTCGCCGCCAGCGACGCGCCGCTCCTCGTGATCGCCGGCGCCGGCACGGGCAAGACCACGACGCTCGCGCACCGCATCGCGAAGCTCGTGATCGACGGCGCGGATCCGCGGCGCGTCCTGCTCCTGACGTTCTCGCGGCGCGCCGCGCAGGAGATGACGAGGCGCGCGGCGCGCGTCGCGCGTGGCGTCGAGCTGCCGTGGGCCGGCACGTTCCACGCGGTCGGCAGCCGGCTGCTGCGCCTCCACGCGAGCTCGCTCGGCCTCGACCCCGCGTTCACCGTGCTCGATCGCGGCGACGCCGCCGACCTGATCGACATGGTGCGCACCGATGGCGGCCACGCGAAGGGCGAGCGGCGGTTCCCGCGCAGGGACACCTGCCTCGGCATCTACTCGCGGACGGTCAACGCGCGCCAGCCGCTCGAGCAGGTGCTCGCCGAGGCGTACCCGTGGTGCAAGGAGCACGCGCCGGCGCTCCGCCAGCTGTTCGCCGCGTACGTCGAGCGCAAGCTCGCGCGCCACGTGCTCGACTACGACGACCTGCTGCTCTGGTGGTGGCACGCGATGAGCGCGGCCGACGTCGCCGCCTCCGTGCGCGGCCGGTTCGATCACGTGCTGGTCGACGAGTATCAGGACACCAACGCGCTCCAGGCCGAGATCCTGCTCGGCCTCGCGCCGACCGGGCGCGGCGTCACCGCCGTCGGCGATGACGCGCAGGCGATCTACTCGTTCCGCGCCGCCACCGTGCACAACATCCTCTCGTTCCCCGGCGCGTTCGAGCTGCCCGCGCGCGTGATCCCGCTCGAGGACAACTACCGCTCGACGCACCCGATCGTCGCGGCGGCGAACGCGGTGATCGAGCAGGCGGCGCAGCGCCACGCCAAGACGCTGCGCTCGTCGCGGCCGTCGCAGGAGAAGCCGGTGCTCGCGCTCGTCGAGGACGAGCACGGCGAGGTCGACTACGTCGTCGAGAAGATCCTCGCGTACCGCGAAGCCGGGCTCGCGCTCCGCGATCAGGCCGTGCTCGTGCGCGCCGCACACCACGCGGATCGGCTCGAGCTCGAGCTCGGCCGCCGCCGGATCCCGTACGTGAAGTACGGCGGGCTCAAGTTCCTCGAGGCGGCGCACGTGAAGGACCTCCTGTCGTTCCTGCGCTGGGCCGAGAACCCCACGGATCAGATCGCCGCGTTCCGCGTGATCCAGCTGCTCCCCGGTGCAGGCCCGGCGTTCGCCCGCCGCGCGATCGACACGCCGCTCGCCGAGCTCGCGCAGGTGAAGCCCCCGCCCGCCGCGCGCGAGGGCTGGCCCGCGCTCGCCGCGCTGATGTGCGAGATCGCCGCACCCGGCGCCCCGTGGGCGGGTCAGATCGAGCGCGTCCGCCGGTTCTACGATCCGCTCCTGATCGAGAGGTACGACGGTGCCGAGGCGCGCATCGGCGATCTCGCGCAGCTCGAGTCGCTCGCCGCCACGTCTCCCGGCCGCGCCGCCTTCCTCGAGGATCTCACGCTCGATCCGCCGTCGGCGACCGGCGACCTCGCCGGACCGCCGCACCTCGACGAGGACTGGCTCGTGCTCTCCACCATCCACTCCGCGAAGGGCCAGGAGTGGCGCGCCGTGTTCGTGCTCGACGTGATCGACGGTCGCATCCCCTCCGACCTCGGCGTCGGCACCACCGACGAGCTCGAGGAGGAGCGGCGCCTCCTCTACGTCGCGATGACGCGCGCGAAGGACCACCTCCACCTCGTCCAGCCGCTCCGCATGTACGTCGAGAAGCAGCACCGTCACGGCGATCGGCACGTCTACGCGCCACGCTCGCGCTTCTTGCCCGACTCGATCCTCGATCGCTTCGACCGCGTCGTCCGCGGCACGTCCACGTCCGGACTCCTGACGGCGACGCCGACCGCGGGTACGATCGACGTCGCCGCCCGGCTCCGTGGGATGTGGTGACCTACAGGGTTCGCCGCATCGTCATACCGCGTACGAGGTGGATGATCGCGAGACAGATCGCGGCGCCGATGAAGGCGACGAAGATCGTGCCCGCGAGCCCGTCCCACGGCGCGCTCCAGCCGGCGGCGCGGAACACGTAGCCGCCGACGAACGCACCGACGATCCCGATGACGATGTCTCCGATGATGCCGTAGCCGGTGCCGTCGACGAGCATCGAGGCGAGGAGACCGGCGACGAGGCCGACGATGAGCCAGGTGAGGATGTCCATGTCCGGACATCCAGCACCTCGCGTGCCAGCACGCGGGCGCTCAGTCTCCCGTGGGAACCACGGTCGCGGGCTCCACCATCAGCACCACCGTGCGCTCGCGCGCGCGCGTCCGGTGCAGCACGCCCTTTGGCACCACCATGCCTTGCCGGGGCCCGAGCTCGTGAGTCACGCCTTCGAGATCGAGGAGCAGCGTGCCCTCGAGCACGAAGAACAGCTCGTCTTCCTTGTCGTGCTTGTGCCAGTGGAACTCGCCATGAAACACGCCGATCCGCGCGACCGAGTCGTTCACGATGCACAGGCTCTGGTTCCACCACGGCTCCTGGTTCGCCTCGACCAGTGCGCCGGCGTCCACCACCTCGAGCGGGCCGTACTTCACGTCCGTGTTGATGTCGTAGGGCATGCCGCGGCTGTAACACGGCCGGCCACTTGCACGTTTCATCGCCATGCTGATCGCGATCCATGTTCCCGGTGATCCGACGGGGCCGATGCCGCAGCCCGGCCCGCGGGAGCCCGATCCGAAGGAGCCGCCCCAGCAGGATCCGCCGCCGAAGGAACCGCCGCACCGCGACCCGCCGTCGCCGGAGCCGGGCAAGAAGGACCCACCCGCTCGGCCGCCGGAGCCCGGTGATCCGGAGCCGAACATCGATGATCCCCCGCAGCCCGGCGATCCGCAGCCGGTCATCGGCTGACGCGATCAGCGTTTGCCCGCGTACGTATATTCGCGGGGGACTGCGCGCGCCGTCCGCGAGATCTGACGCAGCGGCGTGAACTCGTGGTCGTGAAACGCCACGTGATCCTCGCCGGCGTACTTGCCGATCTGGGTCACGCGATCCTCGAACCTGCGGCCATCTCGCAGCTCGACCACGACGGGGATCCGCAGCGTGATCGACTCCTCGAGCATGTCGATCACATCTCCACGATCGATCCGATGTCCCATGATGTACCTCCTTGTGGAACTGTGCCCCTTCCCGCGCACCTCGCAACCGCCTCTCACGCGGTCTACCATCGCGGCATGCGAAGACTGACGATCGCGATCCTCGTGTTGACGCTCGGCGTCGCTCCCGCGCGCGCCGATGGCTTCGGCATCGGATTCTTCCTCGGTGATCCCACCGGGCTCGATCTCAAGATCGATCTCCAGCGCCGCAGCTCGCTCGACATCGTGCTCGGCATCTACGACTTCCGCGATGGCAAGGACTTCGGCTACGCGCACCTCACCTACCTCGTCACGCCCGTCTACGCGCGCGGCCGCTCGGTCAACGTCCCGCTCCGCCTCGGCATCGGCGGCGCGGTGTTCGGCTTCCGCAGTGACGTCCACGCCGGCGTGCGCGTCCCGTTCGAGCTCGGCCTCGCGTTCAAGACGACGCCGCTCGAGATCTACTTCGAGATCGGCGCGCTGCTCGCGCTGATCGGCGAGGACCCGCGCTTCGATCTGCAGGGCGGCGTCGGGTTGCGCTTCTATCTCTAAGGGGCAGCTCGTCATCCCGGTGATCCACGTGTTCACCAGGGAGCCGATCAGCGGATCGGGGACCAGCGAGCCGATCGCGGGCATGCCCGGCCGCGCCGTGACCAGCTGGTGCAAGCGGCCGTCGAGCGGGCGCCCCGGCGCGATGACCTCGCACAGCCTCGTCCGCGCGAGCGGTGTCGTGATCCGCAGGTCCTTGATCGCGATGTGAGCCGGGTTGTGACAGTGCGCGCAGTTCGCAGCCGTGTAGCCGCGCGTCCGCGTCTCGACGGAGAGCGACGCATCGTGCGGCGACGGCAGCGCCGGCGTCGCCGACGCGGGTCCGATGCCCAGGTGCTGGAGCGACGCGAGCTGATCCGCGATCACGCCGCCGTAGTCGAGCCAGCGGCGAAGCTGCTCGGTGCGCCGCCCGAGCAGCGGACCGAACGAGCTCTCGTGGCACGACAGGCACTGGCTGCGGCTCGGATCCACGTGCGTGTACGTGCCTCCGGTCGTCAGCGACCACGCCTTCGTGAACTGCCCGTCGGTGAGGAGGTCGGCGTCGCTGCCGTCGGAGCGCCACTGATACGTGAAGCCCTGCCAGCCGCCCGCGCCCTTCACGAGGAAGCGTGTCTCGACCGCGCGCCGCGAGGCCGGATCTCCCGGCGCGAGCTCGACGGCGAGCTCCTTGATGACCACCGACCCCACCAGCGGCTCCCACGCACCGGTGGCGGAGACCGCCATCGCCGCGCCGTCGGGCAGCGCGATCCAGCGGCGCTTCTTCGCGCCGTCGGTCCACAGCTCGCCCACGGGGTCGTGCGGCACCAGCCCAGCGTGCGGCACGGGGCGCCCAGCCGCACCGGCGGTGAAGCAGCCGGTCGCGAGCACGGTCGGCGCCGGCGATGCCGCCGAGAACGCGCGGCCGCTGATCGAGCCGCGCGTCGCCAGACCGGGGCCCGGCTCCGCGGGCCCGTTGAACCGCGCGACGTGCACCGCAGCGTTTTCCGTCCACGCGACCGCCGGCGAACGATCTGCGCCGAGCGCGATCCGCGGTGCGTCCGGGAGTTGCGCTCCCGCGAGCCAGCTCGCGCCGCCGAGGATCGTCCACGCGCTGCCGCTCCAGCGCGCCATCACGCCGCGCGCGGCGGTCTCGATCTGCTCCGCCCACGCGACGATCGGCGCGCCGTCCCCATCGATCGCGATCTGCGGCGCGCGCGCATCGCTGTTCGGATCGACATCCAGCAGGCCGCCGAGGCGCGTCCACGTGGTCGCGCCGTTCGCCGCGATCGCCACGTACACGCCGTCCGAGCCGCTCGGCTGCTGCCACGCCGCGGCCAGCGCCTCACCCCGCGCGGCGATCGACACGCGCGTCGCGCCGGCGAGCACCGGCATCGCGGCCCACGCGCCGCCGGCGAGCCGGTACACCTTCGCGCCCGCGGGCTCCACCCACGCGACCGCGCCGTGCGCCGCGACGAGCTCGGACCGGCGCGGCCCCCGCGGCGATCGGGGCCGCCACCGGTTGCCACGCGCCGGCATCGAGCGTCTTCACCGTGATGGTCGCCCCCGCCGACATCGCGAGGACCGGTCTGCCGCCGCCGGAGGCGAGCGCGACGTGCGACGCAGGTCCGCCGCCGCCCAGCGGGATCCACGTGGCGGCGCTCGCGTCCCAGCCGACGACGTGCGCGCCGGCGGCGTCGATGTACGCGACGATCGGCCGGCCGTCGTCGTCGAGCGCGAGCGCGACCTCGGTGACATCCCCGCTGCCGAGCTCGCCCGCGTGATCCGAGACCACGGCGCGTCGCGCGCCGCGGAGCCGGAGAGGCACGCCGTGGTGATGGCGCCGTCCTTGCCGGCCGCGAGCGCCGGGGCCCCGCTGACCTGATCGGCGACCGTGAGCGTGCTCCATGCCGCGAGCTGGAGCGACGTCGCGAGCTCGTCCTCGGCGTGGTTGCGCGCGCGGTCCTGCACGATGCCCTCGACCGCGATGGCCAGCTCCCCCACGCCGCGCGCGGCCGGGTCGACCGTGACGAACACCGAACGGGGGGCGGAGTCGACCGCCGCGGTGGCCTCGATCGGCACACCGCCGAGCGTCGCCGACACTGCGAGCGCGGGCGCGACGATCGGCTCGTCGAACGTGAAGCGAATCGAACCGTGCAGCCACGCATCACCGCCGGGTGCGGGTGTCACGTCCACCACACGCGGCGGGGTGCGGTCCACCTCGCCGGCTCCCCCGGAGCCCGGATCGTCGCCACCTCCGGACACTCCGATCGTGCCCGCCGAGCTACACGCGGCGAGAAGCAGAAGACTACCGAGACGGCGCACGCCGGGCTGCGTCGCAAGCCGTGTGCCCGGCGCCGGCCGTGGCACCGGCGCTCGGCGCACGTGGCACATCGCTTGAACCGATTCGGGCCGGAGGAGGACTCATGCGCACGAACGGCAAGGACGGAGGCGCCAGCTCGTCGATCTGGCTCGACGCAGCGATCCCGGAGCGCGACACACCGCCGGAGCACGAGACCGATGTCGTCGTGATCGGCGCGGGCATCGCCGGCCTCACCACCGCATTCGAGCTCGCGCGCCGAGGCGTGCGCCTGACGGTCCTCGACGATGGCCCGATCGGCGGCGGCGAGACCGGCCGCACGTCGGCGCACCTCGCGTCCGCCGTCGACGAGGACTTCTACGACCTCGAGCAGAAGTTCGGGCGCGCCGGCGCCCAGATCGTCGCCGAGAGTCACTCGGTCGCGATCGACTACATCGAGGCGATGTGCCGTGCCCGCACCATCGACTGCGACTTCCGCCGCGTCGACGGCTATCTGTTCCAGCCGCCGGGTCACCGGCACGGCGACACCCGCGAGCTCGAGCGCGAGCTGACCGCCGCCCAGCGCGCCGGCCTCGAGTGCGAGATGGTCGACGAGGCGCCGCTGCCGTTCGATACCGGTCCCGCGCTGCGCTACGCGCGCCAGGCCGAGTTCCATCCGCTGAAGTACCTGCGCGGCCTCGCCGACGGCGTGATCGAGATGGGCGCGAAGATCCACACCGGCGTGCGGGTCGTCGGCATCGACAAGGGCATGCCGATCACGCTCGAGCTGCAGGGCGGCCGCCGCATGCTGGCGCGTGCCGTCGTCGACGCGACGAATGGCGCGATGAGCTCGTTCGTCCACATGCACCTTCGGCAGGCCGCCTACCGCACGTACTGCGTCGCGTTCGAGATCCCGCGGGACATGATCGCGCACGCGCTGTACTGGGACACCGCGGACCCGTACCACTACCTCCGGGTCGCGGCGGGGCAGGACGGCAAGGAGCTGTTGATCGTCGGCGGCGGCGATCACCGCGTCGGGCAAGGCCACCCCGAGCGGCAGTGGGCCGAGCTCGAGGAGTGGACGCGCGAGTGGCTCCCCGCGGTCGGCCGCGTCGCGACGCGCTGGTCGGGTCAGGTGATCGAGCCGGCGGATGGCCCGGCGCACATCGGCAGGTGCCCCGATCACGAGCACGTCTACGTGATCAGCGGCGACTCGGGCAACGGCCTCACGCACGGCACGATCGCCGGCCTGATCATCCCCGAGATGATGCACGGGAAGCATCCGCACTGGGCGCCGGTCTACGACCCGAAGCGCAGCCACATGCACGCGGCCGGCGCGCTGCTCGGCGAGGCGCTCAGGTCCTCCGCGCCATACACCGACTGGCTGCGCCCCGGAGCCGTGAAGGACCTCGACGCGATCGCGCCCGGCGACGGCGCGGTCGTACGCCGCGGCCTCCACCTGGTCGCCGCGTATCGCGATCTGGAAGGCGCGTACCACCTGCGCAGCGCGACCTGCCCGCACCTCCGCGGCGCGGTGCACTGGAACGCCGCCGAGAAGACGTGGGACTGCCCGTGTCACGGCTCGCGGTTCGACGCGTACGGCCGCTGTCTCAACGGCCCCTCGCAGCGCGATCTCGACGCGGTCGAGGCGCCCGCGCAGGACACCCGGCCCGCCGAGCTCCGGGCCCGGGCCGCGGAGACACCGGCCGTCGGCGTGCCGGTGATGCCACTCGAGCGGGACCGCTGATACGTTCGCGGCGTGAAGGTTGGATTGCTGGTCGTCCTGGCGGCATGCTCCTCGCCGAGCAAGCCGCCCATGTCTCCCCCACCTCCGCCCCCGCCCGCCGGACACCACGACGCTCCGCCGCCGCCGACCACGGGCGCCTTCGTCGCGCGGCTCGCGATCGACGCCCAGCCGGGCGGCAAGCGGTTCCAGGGCGTGTGGCTCGAGCACGGCGGCGGCCGGTGGGTCATCGACTACCGCGCGCGCGAGCTGTGGCAGCCGTTCGACGGGCTCGACGTCCGCGTCACCGGCGAGACGTGGACGCCCGATCCGCGCGCCCAGGCGATCCAGGCGCAGCACTTCAAGGTCGGCCGGCTCGAGGTGGCGGACCGGGCCCAGGCGAAGCACTTCCTCGCGATCGGCCCCGAGCGCGAGCTGACCGGGGTGTTCGTCCACAAG
>JAEUJX010000480.1 GCA_016794545.1 Myxococcales bacterium | reverse complement strand
CGGAACCATGAGCGCGGCGGGCGCGCAGCTCGCGCTGATGCTGTGGGACGACCACGACCAGAAGGCCGGCACGCCGCCGCCGACGACGACCGCGACCGCGAGCCAGGTCTCTGGCGGCGCGAAGAAGCAGCTCTCCAACGGTGACGGCGGGGACCTTCCCAGCGGCGCGCTGGAGAGCGCGTTCAACCGCGCGCGGCTCGCGATGGCGGTCGGCGGCTAGCGAACACGACCCGCGAACACGACGAACACGACGAACCAAGACCGATCGGGAAGCGAGGCCGCGCGAGCGGAAACGAGCGTGGTCCAGCGTCAACCCAACCCCAACCACAACCCTCAACCCAACTACCAACCAGGAGACACCACATGGACGAGTATGCTGACATCTATTACGTCGACGGCCGCAACGCCGATCCGCGCGATCACCGCACCAACCGGCCGGCGGGCGGCTGGCGCCCCTCGGGTGGCGGCGCCGCGAATACGCCGGGCCGCGTGATCGTCACGGCGCCGGCCGCGCCGGCCTATCCGACGGTGCCCGCGTATCCGCCGAGCGGGTACGCGATGGCGCCCTACGGCGCCTCGGCGCCGATGGCGCCGACCTACACGCTGAACCCGTACACGGGTCAGCTCGTTCCCGCTGCGCCGGGCACGGCGCTCGGTGCGCTGTTCGGCTCGATGCCGATCGGGCAGATCCTCGAACTGGTCGCCGCCGGGTTCGCGGCGCTCGCGTCGCTGCCCTCGGCGCCGATCGCGACCAGGGACATGGAGACCGACCTCGCGAATCTGATCCTGTACCAGAGCGCGCTCGCGACCCACGCCAAGCGTGACGAGCAGATCCGGACGATCGGTTCGCTCGTCGGGAAGCTGGTGCGCTAGCCATGGCGACCCCGAAGTATCTTGGGACGGGCCAGCCGCCCGCCGACGCGCAGAGCGGCCTGTTCGGGCGGATCGGCGCGTTGTTCGGTGCGCCGTCGACCCCCGCGTATGGGGTCGCGCCGATCGCGCCGATCGCGCCGATCGCGCCGGCCGCGGTGTCCGCTCGCGCGCCGAGCGTGAGCGCCTCCACGGCGACCACGCCGGCGAACGGCACGACTGCGACGCAGGCGCCCGCCTGTTCGACCGCTGATCTGACCGGCCCGAGCGCGTGCTCGTGCTCGTGTCACGTCGAGCCTCCGTGCCCGATCGATCCGCTGGCGAATCGCATCGCGATCATCGTGCCGCACGGCTTCCCGTTCCCGGGTGCCTGATCCGGTAGTCGCGCCCGTCCCGCGCGCGGAGAGACCCGCGCACCGCGCCGGGTAGCGACGCCGGGGCACGTCCCTTCCTTCGCCTCCCTTCCGTTCCGTGCTGGGCTGCGCGCGTTTCCGCTCGCGCGACCCCGCTTCCCGATCGCGTCTCCGTTCGTTCGTCCCGATTGATTCGCCCCCAACCCTCTCCACCACCTCACCCCCATTTCGCAGGAGTCCCACCCATGTTCACTACCCATGCCTGGATCGAGGCGTTCTCCGAGCTTCGCGAGACCGCGATCGACGCGCGCGGCGCCGTCGTGCTCGACCTCGGTGCCGATGGCGCCGAGCGTTGGCCCGCGACCCTCGGCGCCGACGTGTTCGCCATCGCCGCCGCGATCGATCCGATCGTGCGCGCGCACGCCGGCCGCGAGGACGGCCACGCGCTCGCCGATCGCTGGCGCTTCGTGCTCGACGACATCGGGCGCGAGGCACTCCGCGCCCCGCTCTTGACCTTCGCGGGGAACCGGGCGTTCTGGCGCACGCTCGCCGCGATCTCGGTCTACCTGAGCACGCGCGACGCCGAGCTCCCGCCCGAGCCGATCTGGCGGGCGCTGGTCGCCCAGGTCGGCGAGCGCCTGCGCAACGCCGGCCCGACCGAGCCCGGTCCGTTCGGCGCGTTCGAGAGCGCGCGCACGTTCGACGATCTGTTCCTCGCTCAGCGCAACTACCTCCGCACGCTCCGCGGCGAGGACATGCTCGATCCGGATCCGGGCCAGTCCGGACCGAAGACCGCGATCCCGCGCACGACCCACGCCGACGTGATCGCGCTCGCGGACTACTGGACGCGGCAGCTCGATCGCGTCAAGCGGCTTCCGGGCGACGGCTACGCGGGCGTCGCAGCCCGCTGGAAGACCGCGCTCACCGACATCGATACGATCGCGCGGCGCGGCGCCCCGACGGCGGTCTACGCGAAGAACAACGCGTTCTGGCGCGCGCTCCAGGCCACCGCTGTTCACGTCGCGGTGGTCGACGAGCACCCGAGTAAGACCGAGATGTTTCTCGACTCGCTCAAGACCAGCCTCGCGAACCTCCCGCAGAACATCGCCTCGGGCGCGCGCGCCATCGCGAGCGCGGCGAGCGATCTCGCCGGCAAGGCCGCGCATGGCGTCGGCAACATCGCCAACCAAGCCGGTCGCGGGCTGTTCTCCGGGTTCGGCACACCGCTCCTGATCGGCGGCGGCCTCCTCGGGCTGTACCTCATCTCGCGCAGCCAACGCGGCAATGCGGCGGCGACCAGCACGACGGCGGGAGGCTAGCGCCGTGGAGCGGTTCCCCTGGCTTCTCGGTGCAGCGGTCGCAATCTACGCGCTGTGGCGCAGCGATCGGAACGACGCGCGGGCGTCCGTCGCGATGCCGCGCGCGTCCTCCGACGACGGCGGCACGTGTGCGCCACGCCGTAACGCCACGCTCGTCTACCGGCCGGTGGGGCGACGCGGCGAAGCGTACCCGGAGTGGGTCCGCGATCTGAAAGGCAAGGCCGGCGTCTACCTGATCCGCGACATCGATACGCACGAGCTGCTCTATGTCGGCTCGTCCGCCACGCAGCTCTACGACACGCTCACACGACATTTTCAGCTCTGGCGCCGCTGGAAAGGCCACTGGAAAGCCCAGTACGCCACCGCCGGTCGCCACGATCCGGGCGTCACCTACAAGCGTGATCGCGTCGAGGCCGCCGTCCGGATCACCTCGCCAAGCGATTCGCTCGACGAGGAAGCACGGCTCATTCACCGCATGCGCCCGCGCGACAACCTGATCGGCCAACCCGACGACGAGGCCGGCAGGCTCGAAGACGCGCCGTTCTGACATCAGCACTCATCGCATCCGCTCAACCAACCAGCCCTCACCCAAGGAGCGCCACCATGCGCGATCCCTACGATCACTCCGATCCGTTCGACCACTTCGACTACTTCGGCGACTTCGATCCCGACCTCGATCCGCACCCCGCCTTTCGGCTCCGCAGGATGTTCCGTCGCAAGCGCCGGACCGTGCGCATCGTGCCCCGCGCGTGGCAGCTCGCGGACACCTCGAGCGAGCATCCCGACGACCCGAGCGAGCTCGCGCCCATCCCGAGCCGAGGGCGCGTGTCGTGAGCCGTCTCCCGTGGTTCCTCGGTGGCGGCGCGCTCGCCGCGTACCTCATCGCGCGCGGACGGCGCGCGGATCCTACGAGCGAAGCGCCGGCCGAGCCCCCGCCGAGCGATGCGCGGGCCGCCCCTCCGCAGGCGCCCGCGACGCTCCCCGGGCGCTGGGTCTGGCCGATCGCTGCGTGGAACGGACGCTCGCCGGTCGTCTCCGACGGGTTCGGCTCGCCGCGCGCCGGCTACGGCACACATGGCGGCGTCGATCTGATGTTCCCGCGCGCGCAGCACGACACATTCACCGTCGGCTCGCCCAACGGCTCCAAGCTGTTCGTGATGCCCGACGGAACCCAGGCGCTCGCCGCGTCCGACGGCGTGATCTGGTCCGCGATGAAGACGCCAAGAGGCTACGCGGTCGTGATCGATCACGCGCCGCGCAAGGTCGCCACGTTCTACACACACCTGGACCAGCTCGCCGTTCCGCTCACACAGCCGGGCCCGAAGAAGACCAAGACCACCGTGCAGGCGGGCCAGCCGCTCGGGATCGTCGGCGCATCGCCCGAAGATCCCGAGCGCCTCAAACATCTTCACTTCGAGGTGTGGCTCGGCGGCCCGGCGGATCGCATCGATCCCGCGAAGCTGATGAGCGGGTGGGAGGTGATCCGCGCACCGCTCGGGCCGCTCGTGGCACGCAACGCGGGTGCCGATGAACTCGTGCGCGTCGTCGCGCACTACCGATCG
>JAEUJX010000458.1 GCA_016794545.1 Myxococcales bacterium | reverse complement strand
CGTGTCGAGCACGCGATCGCACGTCTCAAGAACTGGCGCGTCCTTCGCGACCACCGCCGACGGGGCCGTCATCTCGACGATACGTTCCGCGCCGTCTGCGCCCTCCACAACCTGCAGGTCGAGTTTCGGGACAACCCTTAGGCACCGCGGCCGGCGCGCAGCTCGGCCTCGGCCTCCAGCCAGTCCTGCACGTCGTGGCCGTGCTCGCCACCGCGCTCGAGGAACTTCGCGTACGCGCGGCGCGCCACGTCGTGGGGCGCGATCTCGACGGCGCGGTCGCGCTGCGATCGCTTCGGCGCCGAGGTCGTCTCGCGCTTGATCGTGCTCGTCGTGGGCGTGGTGCGCTTTGCCATGCCGACTACGTCGCACGCGACGCCGGGGCGAGCAACTTCCGTCATCGTGAGGACCGCCACCGTGCTCCGACGCGCGGTGGTCAGCGCCTGCTGACGGCCAGGCCGTCAGCGCTTGCGATCGCGGCGCGTGCCGCATCCGAGAGATCATCGTCCGACGCCGCGTGATACGTCCCGACAAGCAGGACGGACGCGTCCGGCCCACCCACGTCCCACAACATCTGCGCGCGCGGTGCACCGCCGGGATAGATCGACGGACACGCACGCGGTGCCGCGAATCCCACGAAGGCAAGCCCCATCGCAAAGAGCGCGAGTGCCAGCCGACTCATGACAACATGGACCCGCATTGCCTCGGTCAGTTGCAACGATACACGTTTCCACAGAACCAGCTTCGAGCGATTTCTCGTCGAGAGCCGACTGCTCGAATGTCAGACCGCGTTGCTACAGATCATGAATGGACGCACCGCGCACTGGCCTTTCCCGCGACGAACTCGCCGACCTCGGCGAGCAGATCGCCGAGCACGCGTCGCACATCGACGCCGCAACTCATCGGCTCCTCGCCGACATCCGCACGTTCGACAATGCTGGTGGCTGGTCGAAGCAGGGTGCACGCAGCGCCGCCGAGTGGCTCTCGTGGAGGCTCGGCTGGAGTGGCAACCGTGCACGCGAGCACGTCCGCGTGGCGAACGCTCTGGGCAACCTGCCGCGCATCGATGACGCGCTTCGCCGCGCCGAGGTTTCGTACTGCAAAGTGCGCGCGATGACCCGTGTCGCCACGCCGGAAACCGAGGAGCTGCTGCTCGAGGATGCGAAGCACTGCACGGGCATCCAGCTCGAGGAGATCTGCCGCAAGTACGCCGCTGTTCGTCGAGGGCTCACCCCCACGCCCGAGGATGACAAGGACCGTCGCCGCATCATCAAGCGCGACCTCGACGACGGCATGGTCAGCATTCAAGCCATGCTTCACCCGGAGGAGGCCGAGCTCATCTGGACCGTGCTGACTCGCATCGCGCGCGAGCGGGATGCGGGGCAGTTCTCCCGAGTCGACGCGCTCGTGGAGATCGTGGATCAGGTGGCGCGCGGCACGAGCCCCGACCGCGCGCCGACCGAGATCGTGGTTACGGTCCCGCTGGAGGTGCTCACGGATCCCCACGCCGTTCAGCTGGTGGGAGCTACCACACGCGACGGTTCATGTCTCTCCGCAGAGACAGCTCGCCGCCTCGCCTGCGACTGCGGCGTTGTCTCCATGGTCGAGGATGCCGACGGGAACTGCCGGTCGATCAGCCGCAAGACGCGCACTCTCTCGGCCGCGTTGAAGCGCGCGATGCTCCAGCGCGACAAGACCTGCCGCTTCCCCGGGTGCGGCAACAAGGTGTTCCTCGATGGCCATCACGCTGTGCACTGGGCCCACGGAGGCGAAACCAGCCTCGCCAACGTGCTCGCGATCTGCTCGTTCCACCATCGTTTCATGCACGAGTACGGCTATCGCGTGGAGATGGACGAGCACCAGCAACCTCGATTCTTCGACCCGCAGAGCCGGGTGGTCCCAGCAGTCATCGAACCGTCGACGCGCGAAGAAGCCGGGCTCCGCATGATCGAGCGCGCCAACGCGGGGCTAGCCATCACCCCCGCGACCGCATTCCCGCGCTGGGACGGCAACGAGCCGAACTACGACTGGATCGTCCAGGATCTGTGCCGCGCGGAACGCCGCGCCAACGTTTCCGCGGAAACGTCTGACAGCGTACGCCCAAGCCCGGCCGCTGATCCGAGTGAGGACCGCGCGAGCCCGCAGGGCACCCACGACTGCATCCATTGGTGAATCCTCGCCGTGCCCCGTCGTGACGTGATCGCGCGCGCGTGATGCGCTCGCGGGTCCATGACGCTGGAGCAAGAAGGTAATCGACTGCGGATCGAGCTCTCGCGGCTCGGCTCGCTGCACGGACGGCGATACACGCCCGGCGTTCGCGCGCTGATCCTGGGCTGGGTCGAGCGAGCGAAGCGCGAGGGCGTGAGCGAAGCCGAGTGCGGGCGCCGGCTCGGGATCCCGGTTCGTCGCTTCGGCGAGCGGCGTTCTCTCGCTCGGCGCGAGCAAGCGCACGAGATGGTGCCCGTCGAGGTTCACGAGGAGGAGACGCCGACCTTGGGGCTGATCCTGGTCGCGCCGAGCGGCTATCGAGTCGACGGTCTCAGCGTCGAGCAGGCGATCACGATGCTGCGAGCGCTGTCGTGATCCTCGCGCCGAGCCGATCGGTCCGCGGGAGGCGGTGCTGGCGGAACGAGTCGATCGCAGACACCACAGAAGCTCACCTCTGGAAAAGGACTCGTGCCAGTTACGATAGGAACCTCCGGCGCGTACGCGGACCCTGGTATTCTCTAACGCTCGAAGGCCCACACCGAAGTCCTTCGGATCGTCAATCACCAGCTCGAGACCGTGATTCCTATTCTCCGGTCGGGAGCGGAGCCTGTCGAGCGAGTAGTTACCGTCACCGAGGAGGAGCATTGCTCCCGTCGCGAGCGCGCTCATTCCGTAATAGAAGAGGTTCGGCGCTGTTACAAGGCTCGCCGCCTGCGCGGCGCGAAAGTACTCGCCAGCCTGAAGAAAGGCGCTTGTTTTGCCTGCTTGAGCCTGTTCTGTCTCTGCTTCTTATCCGTCCCGTGATGTCGTTCGATGTGACCTAGCGCGACATCCTCGTTCGCAAATTCGTGGATGCGGCGCCACACCTCCCGCCGCGGCTCGTGTGAGGTGACCCACTCCATTCCCTACTAGCTTAGCTCGTGCGGCCGACGGCGAAGTACTGGCTCTGCGGGTGCGCGAAGTAGAGGCCGGAGACCGACGCCGTCGGGTGCATCGCGAAGCTCTCGGTCAGCGTCACGCCGTGGTGGTCGGCGTGGTTCAGGAGCTCGAACAGCGTCGCCTTGGGCGCGTGATCGGGGCACGCGGGGTAGCCGAACGCGGGGCGGATGCCGCGGTACTGCTCGGCGATGATCTGCTCGCGCGAGAGGTTCTCGGCGGCGCCGTAGCCCCACTCGCGGCGGACGCGGGCGTGGAGCCACTCGGCCGACGCCTCGGCGAGGCGGTCGGCGAGCGCCTTGGCCATGATCGCGTTGTAGTCGTCGTGGTCGTTCTCGAACGCGCGCGCGAGCGCGTCGGTGCCGAGCCCCGCGGTGGTGATGAACGCGCCGAGGTGATCGACCGTGCCCTCCGGCGCGATGAAGTCCGCGAGGGAGTAGCAGACGTCCTTGTCCTCGCGCTGCCGTGGCATGTGGAAGCGCGCGATCTCGCGGGTGCGCTTCGCCGGGTCGTAGACGAGGATGTCCTCGTCGATGGCCGCGGCGGGGAAGAAGCCGTAGGTGGCGCGCGCCTGGAGGAGCTTGCCGTCGACGATCTTCCGCAGCAGGGCCTGGCCGTCGGCGAACACCTTGCGGGCGGCGTCGCCCTTCTTCGGATCGTCGAGGATCGCGGGATAGCGGCCCGAGAGCTCCCAGGTGTGGAAGAACGGTGACCAGTCGATCCACGGCACGAGATCCGCGAGATCGATTTCGAGGTTCTTGGTGCCGAGGAACGCGGGCGTCGGGATCTCGGCGGGCGTGAACGCGAGCTTCGGCTTGCGGGCGCGCGCGTCCTCGAGCGTCAGGAGCGGCCGCTTCTGCGCGCCGTGGTGCGCCGAGCGGATCGAGTCCTGCTTGGCCTGGACCTCGGCGAGGTACGACGCCTTGTCGGCGGAGAGCAGCTTGTTCATCACGCCCACCGCGAGCGAGGCGTCGGGGACGTGGACCGTCGGACCGCTGTAGGCCGGCGCGATCTTCACGGCGGTGTGCTTGCCCGAGGTGGTGGCACCGCCGATGAGCAGCGGCAGCGAGAGGCCGCGGCGGGTCATCTCGGTGGCGACCGAGATCATCTCGTCGAGCGACGGCGTGATCAGGCCGGAGAGACCGATCATGTCGACGCCGAGCTCGGCCGCGGTGTCGAGGATCTTGTGCTGCGGGACCATCACGCCGAGGTCGGTGACCTCGTAGCCGTTGCAGCGCAGGACGACCGCGACGATGTTCTTGCCGATGTCGTGGACGTCGCCCTTGACGGTGGCGATCACCATCTTGCCCTTCGCCGTCGTCAGGCCCGAGGCCTTCTTCTCGGCGTCCATCAGCGGCTCGAGGATCGCGACCGCCTTCTTCATCACGCGGGCGCTCTTCACGACCTGCGGCAGGAACATCTTGCCCGAGCCGAACAGCTCGCCGACGATGTTCATGCCGTCCATCAGCGGTCCCTCGATGATCGCGAGCGGCTTCGGATAGATCGTCAGCGCCTCGGCGACGTCCTCGTCGATGAAGTCGGTGATGCCGTTGACGAGCGCGTGCGCCATGCGCTTCGCGAGCGGCTCCTTGCGCCACTCGAGCTCGTCCTCCTTCTTCACCGTCTCGCCCGAGTAGGACGCCGCGAGGGCGAGCAGGCGCTCGGTCGCGTCGGGGCGGCGGTTCAGGACGAGGTCTTCGACGTGCTCGCGCAGCACCGGATCGATGTCGTCGTACACCGCGAGCTGCCCCGCGTTGACGATCGCCATGTCCAGGCCGGCCTTGATCGCGTGGTAGAGGAAGACGGCGTGCATCGCCTCGCGCACGCGCGGCGACGTGCGAAAGCTGAACGACAGGTTCGAGACGCCGCCCGAGACCTTCGTGCCCGGCAGCTCCTGCTTGATCCGCGCGACCGCCTCGATGAACGACACCGCGTAGGTGTCGTGCTCCTCGATGCCGGTGCCGACCGTGAGGATGTTCGGGTCGAAGATGATGTCCTCGGCGGGGAACCCGACCTGCTCCGTCAGGATCTTGTACGCGCGGTGCGCGATCGCCAGCCGGTGCTCGACGGTGGTCGCCTGCCCGGTCTCGTCGAAGGCCATCACGACGACGGCCGCGCCGAACCGGCGGACCAGCCGCGCCTGCCGGATGAACGGCTCCTCGCCCTCCTTGAGCGAGATCGAGTTGACGACGCCCTTGCCCTGGAGGCACTCGAGGCCCGCCTCGATCACGGAGAACTTGGAGCTGTCGATCATCACCGGGATGCGCGCGATGTCGGGCTCGGCCGCGATCAGGTTCAGGAACTTCTTCATCGCGAAGGCGCCGTCGAGCATCCCCTCGTCCATGCAGACGTCGAGGATGTTCGCGCCGCCCTCGACCTGCTGCCGCGCGACCGCGACCGCCTCGTCGTACTTGTCTTCCTTGATCAGGCGGCGGAACGCGGCGGAGCCGGTGACGTTCGTGCGCTCGCCGATCACGACGAAGTTGGTCTCCGGGGTGATCGTCAGCGGCTCGAGCCCCGAGAGCCGCATGTACCGCGGCGGCGTGACGACCGTGCGGCGCGGGACATCGGACACCGCCTTCGCGATCGCCGCGATGTGCTCCGGCCGCGTCCCGCAGCACCCGCCGACGAGGTTCAGCATGCCCTCGCGCGCGAAGCTGCCGAGCACCTTCGCCATGTGCTCGGGCGTGTCGTCGTACCCGCCGAACTCGTTCGGGAGGCCGGCGTTGGGATAGCAGGCCACGCGCACGCCCGCGGAGCGCGCCAGCTCGGCCACGTGCGGCCGCATGTCGTCGGCGCCGAGCGCACAGTTGATCGACACCGCCATCAGATTTGCGTGCGCGACCGAGTTGTAGAACGCCTCGACGGTCTGGCCCGACAGCGTGCGGCCCGAACGATCGGGGATCGTGACCGACGCGATCACGGGCACGCGCCGCACGCCCTGCGCGAACAGCTCCTCGAACGCGAACAGCGCCGCCTTGCAGTTCAGCGTGTCGATGTGCGTCTCGGTGAGGATCAGATCGACGCCGCCCTCGATCAGGGCCCTCGCCTGCTCGGCGAACGCG